>NZ_CAWMSA010000040.1:0-2631 GCF_963870205.1 Anabaena sp. CA = ATCC 33047
ACTCCTGCTTCTCTACGAGACGCTGCGCGAACGCAGTGAGTGAGAGGCTTCTTTTTGTTTAAGCTAAACTTAGCCGCGAGGAGGTAGAAGCTATGTTAGGGTTAGATGCGATTAGAAATACCAGAGTTTACCAAGAAGCCAAAGAGGAAGGTAAGCAGGAAGGTAAGCAGGAAGGCAAACTGGAAGGTATTCCTGGTCTTTTAAGATTGGGATTAAGCTTAGAACAAATCGCTGAGGCTATGGGATTAGATATTGAGTTAGTACGACAAGCCGCAGCACAACACTCTATTGATAATCGTAATGTATAAATTCGAGTTGTGGCAATAAAAATGTATATAAGCCTGATTTGCCTGAAAAATCAGGCTTATATTTTGTTTCTGTCTCCATGCAGAAAAAGAAAATCTGTGTATATTGCTACCCAACACTCACAGCTAATAACTGCTCTGACATATCAAAATTAGAAGTGACATTCTGCACATCATCTAGACCTTCTAGGGTATCAATTAACTTGAGGAGCGATCGCGCTTGTTCTGCGTCTGTGACTTCCACATTGTTACTAGGAATCCAGCGCAATTCTACATCGGTGACTTGAAAACCTTTATCTTGTAAGGTTTGGTTGAGAATTTCTAAATTAGTGACTTCCGTCAACACTTCCGCCGTGTCTTCTGCCGTCATCTCATAAGATTCCGCACCACCTTCTAAGGATGCTTCTAAAAGCTGCTCTTCATCAAGCACACCTTCAACAACACATACACCTTTTTGGTCAAACATCCAGCTAACACAGCCTGTTTCACCCAAGTTACCACCATTTTTACTAAATGCTGCCCGCAAATCAGCCGCAGTACGATTACGGTTATCAGTCAAGGCTTCAATTAAAATTGCTACACCACCAGGGCCGTAACCTTCATAACGAATCTCTTCGAGAGTAGCATTATCATTAAAAGTACCAGCACCTTTAGCGATCGCTCTTTCAATGTTTTCATTCGGAATACCCGCCGCTTTTGCCTTCTCAATCGCTGTACGTAGCTGGAAATTCCCGGCTGGATCTGGTATTCCATTTCTCGCCGCCACAATAATGGCTCTAGACAATTGGGTAAAAGTCTTACCCTTTTTGGCATCCACTACTGCCTTTTGGCGTTTAATATTTGCCCATTTACTATGACCAGCCATAAGCTAAATGATTTATTCTCTCTCCAAAGATAGGATAATATATAGCTTCCGCCTAGACGCAAAGGAAAGATTGGGGACTTAGTAAGTAAGAAGATAAATCTTCAGGGTGTTGGCCTTTGTCCCCATGTAGGCTTAGTCTTTCTGTAGAGAATTAGAAATTAGTCAGTACACAGACAAAATTAATTACACAAATTTTTTATACCCAATCTCCAATACCTTTCTGTCCCCTGTAGTTTATCTCCTGAATATGCGATATATTTCTCAACCTCGCAAATCCAGAACCAAAAGCAAAAAGATGAAAAATTTCCTGCGCCGTTTTCTGATGTTACTGGTAGTAGGACTATTAGCTGTAAGCGGTTGTCAAACTATACGCTCTGGAGTTAACGCGGGGAAAGTCACTCACATAACTTTATGGCATGGGGTGAACCCACCACCAAATCGGGATGTGTTGCAAAGGTTGGTAGATAAATTTAATCAAACTCACCCAGATATTCAAGTAGAATCACTGTATGTTGGGCAACAGGATCAGCAAATGCCCAAGATTTTGGCTGCTGTTGTGGGCAACGCACCACCTGATTTATTGTGGTTTAATCCTACCATTACCGGACAATTAGTGGAACTAGGGGCGTTGATTCCTATAGATGAGATGTTGGCAAACTCCCCAGTCAAAGACGAAATTGACCCCGCTCTCTATTCATCGATGCAATACCAAGAGAAACTGTGGTCAGTGCCTTTTGCTACGAATAACGTAGGGATTTTTTATCGTCCCAGTTTATTTAAAGCCGCAGGAATTACAGAAACACCCCGCACTTGGGAGGAATTTCGGCAAGTTGCCAAGCAATTAACTCGTGACACTGATGGTGATGGCAGAATAGATCAGTATGGAATGTTTCTACCTTTGGGTAAAGGAGAATTTACAGTCTTTACTTGGTTGCCATTTATGTGGAGTAGTGGCGGTAAATTGGTGAGTGGTGATGTTCAAAATGCCGCAGAGGTGAAGTTACAGGATAATGGGGGAGCGATCGCCGCTTTACAATTTTGGCGCAATCTCATTCAAGATGGTTCGACGCTGTTATCCAGTCCAGAAAGGGGTTATGAAACAGATCCTTTACTGTCAGGACAAGTAGCAATGCAAATCAACGGCCCCTGGAATCTCGGACAATTCCAAGCTACTAATATTGATTTTGGCGTATTTCCCCTACCAGCCAACCAACAACCCTCAACCAGTATCGGCGGCGAAAATTTATTCTTCTTTAAAACCACACCAGAAAGACAAAAAGCCGCTTTTAAGTTTGCTGAATATACCATGAGCGAGGAATTTCAAACCGAATTAGCCTTAGAAGCCGGTTATTTACCTATCAATATCAAGTCCCGCGAAAGTGCAAAATATCAGGAATTTGTGCAGAAACTCCCACAAGTGCAAGTATTTTTAGAGCAAGCGAAACATGGGCGCAGTCGTCC
>NZ_CAWMSA010000040.1:2764-9870 GCF_963870205.1 Anabaena sp. CA = ATCC 33047
CCCAATCCCCCATGCCCCAGTACACTAAAATAAGAGTTGTTGTGACTTTCCCCAGTTATTAAAGTGTCAGACTCTTTACCTTTGCGCGATCGCTATCTCGCTTTAATTGATGAAATTGTCCAACTCACTCTTCAGGGCAAAATTAGCTCTGTCGAGATGGTGTATCAAATGCTGCAAAAAGGTATTTTGGCTGGTACGGGGGAAATATTTGAGGTAGCTTTGAGCGATCGCGCCAGTGCAATCCAAACACAGGTAGATAGCGAACCTGATGAAGTGAAAAAAGCCAAAGCCAACCGCAGTTTACGAGCAATTAAAACAATTCAAACTCAATGGCAAAGATATAGAGAACAAAATCAAGCCATAGAAGCGATCGCCTCCGCATCTCAAGCCATTACCACAGCTTCCGCAGATGAACGTCTCGCCACATTCTTACGTCTGACTGACCCAAACCTCAAAAATCCGCTTAATTTATCCCAACTACAACAATTAGCCAAATCTCTACAACAATTTGCCCAGTTTGATGCAGACATAGCCCAGATATCACAAGGGATTAACCGTGGTTTAACTGCTTGGCAAAGGCTACAAGAGCATCTAGTAAGCTGGATGTATGAGCAGAATCAAGCCTTGGGATTTGGTGGTGTACCAGGAGAAACAGGCCCTTGGGCAACTTGGGCAAAAAAAGTTAATAGTGATGTACCCCAAGCTTTACTTCGCACCTTAGCTGTAGAGCAATCTGCAATTCCCTTTGCAGAAACTCAACGGGAATTAACCCTGAGTGATTGGGTGGAAATATCCATAATTTTACAATATTTGCAACGTGGGTTAGTTAGTTGGTTTGACCAGCAAACATATAACATTCAAGCAGGTTCTAAATTGTCGATTTCCACCTTCTTGACTTTTGCTGTAATTTGGAGTCAGTTAGCCAGTGGTTGGCAAAGTCAAACGGTGTACAGTAATGCAGCATCTCAAATCATGCTACAAATTCTGCGAACCTTTGCCCAACGTGCTTATTTTCCCCTTTACGGTGGGATTTTCGCTTCCTTTTCTGGTAGCTACTTACGGGATGCACTAGATTATTTAGATGAACCATTAAGCAAAGTTGCGAGAACACAAGAAAAAGCGCGAATTTTAACGCTGTTGGGGTATTCACAACGGGCTTTAGGACAATATCAACGCTCAATACAATTTCATGAGCAAGCCTTGGAAATAGCCAGGAATGCAGGCGATCGCCCCTGTGAAATTGCGAATTTAAATCACCTCAGCCGTACCTACGTACAAGAACAGAACTACACCGAAGCGATAAATCAGAGTCAAAGAGCATTAATGCTGAGTCGTCAAACAGGCGATCGCACCGGAGAAGCCAACGCCTTGGTTAACTTAGGTTACAGCGAAGTCATGCAAGCCCAAAAACTGGAACAAGTAGAACCAGAAACATATCAAATGGCAATTAACTATTTAGAACAAGGATTAAACTTATCAGAAAAATTAGCTGATATTCAAAGTAAAGCCTTATGTCTCAGTAGCTTAGGAATTGCCTATCTAGTAATTCAAAAACCAGAAACAGCCATTAAATATCTAGAAGATGGTTTTAAAACAGCGCAAATTTCCGGCGATTTATACCTCCAAGGACGTAACTTAGCCTATCTAGCCGAAGCTTATTATCACTTACAAAATCCAGAAAAAGCCGTATACACTGGCAGCTTAGGAATGTATCTTTTAGAGCAAATTGCCTCTAGAGAATGGCGACAACCAGCCGGATTACTAATAATATTACAAGGACAAATAGGCACAGAAAACTTTCAAAACTTACTTCTGCAACACCGCCCCAAAATCATCGCCATCATAGGCATAGACGGCTATGATTACATACCCAAATTGCTAACACAATATCAAGAATCAACGTAATCAAGCAGATTCCAACCGGATAAAATCCAGATTCATCCGCGTTTATCTGCGTTCATCTGCGTTCCATTCTCATCCCAACTTAAAATTACTCAATTTCCTCACAACGAATTAACAACTTTTCTATCTGCGCTGCCAAAGAAATCAAATCATTCCAAGAAGAACCGCTAGCCAAATTTTGAGCATGAGCTAATTTATTGCGTAACTGTTCAGCAGCTTTTAAAAAACGTTCACCAGAACGTTTTGATTTTAAATCTAATTGTTGCAGTAATTCTGGATGATGTAAAACTAACTCGCGTTTATCACAAAACTGGAGATAATCTAACAAATCTGTAGCTTCGTTTCTTTCTTGACTTTCTCGCCATAATTTACGGGCAATTTCTAAACGTTCATTTCTAAGCAATTTCTGCCAAGAATCTTGAGGATAGTAAAGCCTGACTAATCGTAACAAATTCATTTCTAATAAAGTCACTAAACCAAAAAGCAACATTCTGACTGGTGCTTTTTGTAAGTCGCCACAGGTAATAATTCCACTCACCTGATTGCAGTCTAGAACAAACAGTCTAGGACTTTGTTGTAAGATGGGTAGTAACTTGATGAGTGGTGTAGAAACAGCAATGAGTTCTTGAGGATGAAACACACGCTGATAGTCACCACACTTACCAGATTTAGCGGTGATTAAATTAGAGCGTTCAATATATCCGGTGATAGTATTTCCCGTTTCAATTCCCACCACATCAAAATCTTGTACCTGCATCCAGTGCAGCACTTCTGTCACGTTTGACTCTGCTGGCACAGATTTGAGAGATTCCGCCACATATTCAATTGTGATATTGTTCTCAAATAAACTCCGTAAGTCTTGGGAACGGGATTTCAGATGTTTCATCTAGCCAATGGCATATTAGCAAAATTTAGTGCCAATTCTAAAGTTAATATTTTGCTCTTAAAACTTCAAGCGTCCAGACAAAAAAAGTCCAGACGCTTGAATAATAGGTTGCAGATAAACTTCTGCTAGTTAGTTAAATTATGCAGGCATCATTTGCATTGCTCTGCAAGCTTCTGCACAATTGCGGCAAGCCATTGCACAGTCCATCATCATTTTATCATCGGGCATTTGTTCACAGGCCATCGCCACGCGATCGCACATTTCTGCACAGAGCATACAAGTGCGCCCCATGAACTCAGAACCGCCCATCATCATATTCATACACATCATGCACATTTCCGCGCAGTCGCGCATCATGCCCATCATGCCCATATCCATTTGCTTACCGCCTTTGCTCATGCAGTAAGTCATGGTTTCCATGCACATTTTCTGACATTCCATACAAGCTTTCATACAAGCTTGCATTTGCTCAGTCATCGATTCAGTCATCATCATCATCATAGGAAATACCTCCGATTTTCTGATGCTTAGATAACGTCCTTTGCAGGACTTACTTATAACGCTAATCATAACTTTTGAAATCGTCAATAGCCTTTTTGGGCATAAAATTTTTAAGTTGACTTTCCCGATATAATTACCGGGTTTTTATCAACAATCTACACAAGTTTATAGGGGTTTGATTACTAATCATTGCCAAGTCAGGCTTATAAAGCCTACTGAAAAACTGGAGTTTATTAAGTCCGTCTTTTTTGTCCACTGAAATCAAACATCAGACCTAAAAATCAATCGATAATTACGTCTTTTTTTGAGATAAATTAGTCAAAATAAAAATTATGAATTTCTGTGACAAATAACTAAATATTTAGAAATATATCTGAAAAATTCATCAAATTCAGGCAGCGATAACTGATTAAATTTTAACGATTTAACATCTATCATCTGATATATATTTCTGAACTTAACTTCAAATGGCTACAAATCAAAAATCGGCAGTGAAGAATAAATCACTACCGAGACTGAAATGAATTCTGGTTAGAGAAATTACTTCTGGCTAACTGATCTTGGTTGTTCCAGGTAGCCATATACTAGACGAGAAACTTGATTGATAAAACTCTTGGCTCTAGCATCACGAAAAGGTCTACCTACTAAAATACCTGCTAAGTAGCGTTTTCCTGATGGTGTTTGTATAATGCCAGCATCGCCTAACACCCTTCCTAGTGTACCTGTTTTGTGAGCGATCGCCGCACCTTTACCCAGACCAACAGGTAACAAACTTCTGTTTTTGCAGCGACGCATGATATCCATCACCTGAGCATAGCTGTTACGATTGATCAACTTATCATTAGAAATTAACGCCGCCAACCGGACTAAATCTTTAGCACTGGTTGTATTAGTCCCTTTAAAATCTCCTAGCAAATTACGAATCACAGTATTTTGCAATCCCCAACTGCGGAAACGCTCATTCAGTCTATTCTTACCACCCAAGCGATCAATAATCATATTGGTGGCGGTATTATCGCTGATAGTCATCATTCTGGTGGCAGTTTCCAAAAGATTAAACTTAGTTCCAGGCTTTTGATACTGCATATTACCCGAACCACCAGTCATCAAGTCACGCCGCATTACTAAAGTTTCATTTGTCTTGACTCTACCCGCCTCAATTTCTTGGAATAAAGCCACAAGAACCGGGAACTTAATAGTGCTAGCAGCAGGGAATGCTTTCTCACCGTTGATGTCTAAATACTCACCCGTTTCCATATCTAAGAAAAACATTCCGGGTGTGAGAGAACTGTAACGTCTCATCAAGCTTTTAATTTGAGACTCCAGTTGAGATATCTCATGATTTAAAGGTACAACCCCCGCAAAATTTAAGTTATTTTCGATGGGAAGAAAAATTTTATCTTCACTACCAGAGATTGGACTAGATGATATTTGCTCAACATCCTTCTCAATTACTGATAAATCAACAACCCAGCGAGTAGACAAATTTCCTTTAATCAATAATTTTTCAGGATTAGCTGTATAACCAGGGGCTAGCTCAACCACTATCCTAGTAGTTTGAGCATCAAACTGACCAATCCGAATTTCTTTAACTGCTGCCCCAAAGCTTCTATTGATTGTACTACGGTTTAAGCTGGTTTTTGGAAAGTCAATGACAATACGATTAGGGTTACTAATTAAAAAAGCCCTCGGTTTAACTTCAGAATCAGTAGTGATACTTAATTGATTATTATTGGGGTTAAAATTCCATGATTGTAAGCGGGCTGCATTTGCAGGTAAAGATACAAGAACACTGCTGAGTAAGCCGAGAAATAAAACAGGTGATTTCATGCGTGTGAGTTGTGAACAGCGATATAGTGCATTTGCAAGTTTTTCTGAGACTGTTAAATATTTTCCGGAGAATATTTAACACTCTAGTAATTGCCTTTCTTTTCCGACATCGAGACGTTGATAAAATCAAATAGTTCCAATGTCATTTCAAGAAAGCCGACACAGATTAGTCAACACTACGACAACATAGTTTCATTCATTTGTCAATATGCCAGCATTGAACCAATCAAAGCAACTCAACTAGGTGTTTTAACAATACAATGAATCTTGAACAATTAAATAGCCAATTTGCCCATTTTTACAAAAACTTGTCGATGAAAATCCATTATTTACAACATGTTCCTTTTGAAAACCTTGCCAGTATAGAATCATGGGCTATCAAAAATCATCATCAAATTTCAGCCACTAAATTTTATGAAAATGACCCTTTACCGAAAATTGATGAGATTGATTGGTTAATAGTCATGGGTGGGCCGATGAATATATATGAGGATGAAAAGTATGCTTGGCTGACTCCAGAAAAGCGATTTATAGAACAAGTAATTCAAGCGAATAAGATAGTTATCGGCATTTGTTTAGGAGCGCAATTAATCGCGGATGTTTTAGGAGCAAGAGTTTATCAAGGACAGTATAAAAAAATAGGTTGGTTTCCGATTGAACTCACAAAATTAGCCCAAGAATCAGCTATTTTCGGTGCTTTACCGCCAAAGTTTACAGTGTTTCATTGGCATGGTGACACGTTTGATTTACCTCAAAGCGCAACTAGATTAGCTTACAGCGAAGCTTGTCAGAATCAGGCATTTATTTATAAAAAGAATGTATTAGCTTTACAGTTTCACTTGGAGTCAACTCAAGACAGTATTCGTCAGATAATAGAGAATTGTGCCAATGAACTGGTTGATGGCAAATACATTCAGCAACCAGAACAGATGCTAGCCCAAGAAGAGAATTTTGACAAGATTAACACTATAATGAGCAACATACTAGATAGACTTGCTAATCAAAGTCTGAGCTAGTTTACCTGTTTGGGGAATGGGGAATGGGGACTGGGGAATAGGAAAGAATTTCTCCCTTGTCTACCCCTGCACCCCTGCTGATTCCTAGCCTTTCAATCGCAACCTAGAGTTGTCGCACTACTGGCTTACCGTCTACGACTTCGCCAACTAAAACTACATCTGCACAGTTGACGAAGATACCATTTTCTAAAACACCTGGAATATTATTCAGGGTTTTTTCTAGGTTAACTGGGTCGTCAATGGAATCAAATCTCACATCTAAGACAAAGTTACCTTGGTCAGTGATTACAGGGCCGGCTTTTTTCACACCCATACGCAGTTCTGGTTTACCACCGAGTTTTTTAATCGCATTAGTTACAGGGGTAATTGCCATGGGGATAACTTCCACTGGGACAGCGAAAACAGAACCTAAGCGGTCTACTAATTTACCACTGTCTACCACGACAATAAATTGATTCGCCAAGTAATCAACAACTTTCTCGCGGGTATGGGCTGCACCACCACCTTTAATCAAGTTTTTGTTGGGGTCAACTTCATCAGCCCCATCAATGGCAATATCAATATGGTCAACAGCGTCTAGAGTGGTGAGAGGAACGCCGTATTTTTTCGCCAACACCTCAGACTGAAACGAGGTAGGGATACCAAGAATATCTTTGAGTTCGCCAGACTTGAGGCGATCGCCTAAATATTGAATCGTGTAAGCTGTAGTAGAACCAGTCCCCAACCCCACAATTGAACCAGACTTAACCAAAGCCGCCGCAGCTTTACCAACTTCTTGCTTCATCAAAGTAACTGGGTCTATTGTTCCTGTCATTCCCAAAACTCCTAAAATATTGTCTAAATTGATGGCTTCACCACGGCCGACTATACTACAATCCTTGCCACTTCAAAATTCACTCCAGCACAATTTTTCGGGATGAGGGGGATGAGGAAGACAAAGGAAGGGGGACAAGGGGACAAGGTAGACAAGG
>NZ_CAWMSA010000040.1:9965-17423 GCF_963870205.1 Anabaena sp. CA = ATCC 33047
CCCCAATCCCCAGTCCTCAACCTCGGCAACCTTAACCAATAAAAATGTGTCAACATAATCAGTGCGTGATGGGTTACGTCCCGCCAGTTATTGTAGATACAGAGAAGCAGATTTCCAGTGGTAAGAACTATGCGCCCTTGGCTAAGTACATTTTCTTTAGTGCTACTACTCCAAAGCTTCCCGGTAATTGTGCCAGCCCAGGCGAGTGAAACTCATGCGGGAGTGACATCAGCAGCAATTGAAGAAGTAGTTGCTGCCAAGTTGATGACTAATGCACCGGATGGTAACTTTTATCCAGAACGGTTGATGAGTCGTGCAGAATTAGCCACGATTTTAGTTAAAGCCTTTCATTTAGATAAGCGTGAAGCCGCTAAACAAGACAAATCTGTACCTGTATCAGATGTTCCCTCATCTCACTGGGCATACCAAGATATCCAGACAGTGTTGAAAACAGATGTGATGAGAGGTTATCGGGGTAATTTGTTTTTCCCTAATCAAAGAGTCACCAGGGCAGAAGGTTTAGCGATTTTTGCTCAAGCTTACGGCGTGTTTCAGTTTGGTGATGATACAGTTAATGATATTTTAGCCCCATACCCAGATGCGAAGATTATACCTAATTGGGCAAGAAGAGCGATCGCCACAGTAGTAGCAGAAGGATTTATTAACACTGATGCCGAGAATCATCTAGCCCCCTTAAAACCTATGACTCGCGGGGATATGGCACATCTGTTGAGTAAATATTTGCAAAGACAGCAAAAGCAACCGGAAATGCCAGAAGTTCCCAGTGCTACTAACTCCCCAGCACCTCTGTAATTTCAAACAGCACACAGCCAAAAAGCAGAAGTTAAAATATTACATCCCTACACTGTGGACTGTTGATGCTCAAATTGGAGATATATTGCTGTTTTACCTGGACAATTGTCTATTTCGCTACTTTTAAAACCTGCGAATAATTACATACTTTATAGTAAGTTTGCGGTCTAAACTTAGAAGCCTACTGATTAAGAATAAATCCTGACAACCTTTTACCTAATTACCCACGTTTGGCAATTACATTTTAGACTGCTACTTAGTGACAGTCTAATTCTGCCGATAACCCGACCGTGGGAAAATCAGAATACCAAAAGTTAGAGATTAGAGAGGAAAACGCTATAATATGCACTTGAGTGAAATCACCCATCCTAATCAGTTGCACGGTTTATCTATCCGGCAACTGCAACAGATCGCCCGCCAAATTCGAGATAAACATTTACAAACGGTAGCCGCAACTGGTGGACATCTGGGGCCTGGCTTGGGTGTTGTAGAGTTAACACTAGGGCTTTACCAGACTTTAGATTTAGACCGAGATAAAGTGATTTGGGATGTAGGACACCAAGCTTATCCCCACAAACTGATCACAGGACGGTACAACGACTTCCACACCCTCAGACAAAAAGACGGAATTGCTGGTTATCTCAAGCTGTGTGAAAACAAATTCGATCACTTTGGTGCAGGCCACGCTTCCACCAGTATCTCAGCAGCCCTAGGTATGGCTTTAGCACGAGATATGAACGGGGAAAAATTTAAAGTCGCGGCGGTAATTGGTGATGGTGCTTTAACTGGTGGTATGGCTTTAGAAGCCATCAACCACGCCGGACACTTACCCAAAACTAACCTGTTGGTGGTTCTCAACGACAATGAGATGTCCATCTCTCCGAATGTGGGTGCTATTCCTCGCTACCTCAACAAAATGCGTCTCAGTCCGCCAATGCAGTTCTTCAAAGATAATTTTGAGGAACAGGTGAAACATATTCCTTTTGTGGGTGAATCTTTATCCCCCGAACTAGGACGCATCAAAGAAGGGATGAAGCGTTTAGCAGTTCCCAAAGTAGGCGCAGTTTTTGAAGAACTGGGCTTTACTTACATGGGGCCAGTAGATGGGCATAATTTGGAAGAATTAATCGCTACCTTCCAACAGGCGCATCAAATCGCCGGGCCTGTGTTAGTCCATGTGGTGACAGTGAAGGGCAAAGGTTATGAAATTGCGGAAAAAGACCAAGTAGGCTATCACGCCCAAAACCCCTTTAACTTGGCAACAGGTAAAGCGATTCCTTCTAGCAAGCCCAAACCCCCGGCTTATGCTAAAGTCTTTTCTCATACTCTCGTCAAACTTGCCGAACAAAACCCTAAAATTATCGGTATTACGGCAGCGATGGCGACAGGTACAGGTTTAGATAAACTGCAAGCTAAATTACCCAATCAATATATTGATGTCGGTATCGCTGAACAACACGCCGTGACATTGGCGGCAGGGTTAGCTTGTGAAGGTATGCGTCCTGTAGCGGCGATTTACTCTACCTTCCTGCAACGGGCTTATGACCAGATTATCCACGATGTCTGTATTCAAAACCTACCAGTATTTTTCTGCCTCGATAGGGCGGGAATTGTGGGCGCGGATGGCCCTACTCACCAAGGGATGTATGACATAGCCTATCTGCGTTGTATTCCTAATATGGTGTTGATGGCACCAAAAGATGAGGCAGAATTGCAACGGATGATTGTAACTGGTATTAACCATACCAGCAGCCCAATTGCGATGCGTTTCCCTCGTGGTAATGGTTACGGTGTGCCTCTGATGGAAGAAGGTTGGGAACCTTTGGAAATTGGTAAAGGTGAAATTCTCCGCAATGGCGAGGATGTGTTAATCGTCGGCTATGGTACAATGGTTTACCCCAGTATGCAAGCGGCGGAAATTCTCAGCGAACATGGTATTGAAGCGACTGTGATTAATGCCCGGTTTGTTAAACCTTTGGATACAGAATTAATTTTACCTTTAGCTAAGAAAATTGGGCGTGTAGTCACTCTTGAAGAAGGCTGTGAAATGGGTGGCTTTGGTTCAGCTGTCGCAGAAGCCTTGTTAGATGCTGATGTGCTAGTTCCTGTGAAACGCATTGGTATTCCTGATGTGTTGGTGGAACACGCTACACCAGATGAATCAAAAGCCGAATTAGGATTAACTAGCCGTCAAATTGCCGAAAGAGTGTTAACTGCTTTCTTTCAGAAACAAGCATCGGCTGTTGTGTAGTTAATTTCTGGTTGTTAGTCTAAGCTTTCGTGAAATAACCCCTGTTTTTAGGGGTTATTTTTATTTGAGATTCTTAAACAATGTGCTTTCCATTTAAACCTATCCCCTACAAATGTAGAGACGTTTCATGAAACGTCTCTACATCTTCCCCCATTCCCTTGTAGGGAAGGGGGGTGAGGGGGGTTAGGTTAGAGAGACTTTCAGACTTTCAGAGTGACAATAATAATTTGCACACACACTTATTATGATGTGATTTTACGACGGAAGCGATCGCAATTCTTAGCCTATGTTTCTAGATATCATCAACTCATTGTTAACTTTGGCACATTTATTCAATAAATCTCCTGACAAAAGTTGAGAATCTATGTTTATGTGAACTGAAAACCCACTGAGTTCACAAGCCGCTTGATTTCTCCGTCGCAGCCCCATTTACAAAGTCGCCTACAATTGTGACAATTAAGCTAGAATTATTAAAGGTTCTTTACAGAATTTGCCTAACAAACCCAATTCTGTTAAAGCAGCCGAGCAATTAATTGTAAATCTACAAACTCCCTCTAGAGTTAACACTAAGTTTCTATGACGCTTCCCATTCGTAACGTCGCCATTATCGCCCACGTAGACCACGGCAAAACCACCCTGGTTGATGCACTCCTGAGACAGTCCGGCATTTTCCGAGAAGGTGAAGACGTTCCGGATTGCGTCATGGACTCCAACGACCTAGAACGGGAACGGGGGATTACGATTCTGGCGAAAAATACAGCAGTTCGCTACAAAGATACACTCATCAATATTATTGATACCCCTGGACATGCTGACTTCGGTGGCGAAGTGGAACGGGTTCTGGGTATGGTTGACGGTTGTATCCTGATTGTAGATGCTAATGAAGGCCCGATGCCTCAAACACGCTTTGTGTTGAAAAAGGCATTAGAAAAAGGACTACGCCCGATTGTTGTGGTTAACAAAATCGACCGTCCCCAAGCAGAACCCTACGGTGCAGTAGACAAGGTATTCGATTTGTTCGTGGAATTAGGCGCGGATAATGACCAGTGCGATTTCCCCTATCTGTTTGCCTCTGGTTTGTCTGGTTTCGCTAAAGAATCCTTGGAAGATGAATCCAAGGATATGCAACCCTTATTTGAAGCGATTTTACGACACGTTCCACCCCCAGTTGGTGATGCTAGCAAGCCTCTGCAATTGCAAGTTACAACCCTAGATTATTCTGAATATCTAGGACGGATTGTGATTGGTAGAATTCACAACGGTAAAATCCAGGCTGGACAACAAGCTGCTTTGGTAACAGAAAGTGGCGCAATTGTCAAGTCTAAAATCAGCAAATTGCTAGGTTTTGAAGGTTTGAGGCGGGTAGAATTAGAAGAAGCTTCCGCCGGTTATATTGTAGCGGTGGCTGGTTTTGCGGATGCCAATATTGGGGAAACAATTACAGACCCCAACGAACCGCAAGCTTTACCATTAATTAAAGTAGATGAGCCTACTTTACAGATGACCTTCTGGGTGAATGATTCACCTTTTGCGGGTCAAGAAGGTAAACTGGTGACATCTCGACAAGTGCGCGATCGCCTATTCCGCGAACTAGAAACTAACGTAGCCCTGCGCGTCGAAGAAACCGACTCCCCCGATAAATTCCTGGTTTCCGGTCGTGGTGAACTACACCTGGGTATCTTAATTGAAACCATGCGCCGTGAGGGTTACGAGTTCCAAGTATCCCAGCCACAGGTAATTTACCGCGAAGTTAACGGTCAACCTTGCGAACCTTATGAATTGTTAGTGTTAGACGTGCCTTCAGATGCAGTTGGTAGCTGTATCGAACGTTTAGGACAACGTAAAGGCGAAATGCAAGATATGCAGCCTGGGGTTAGCAACCGCACCCAGTTAGAGTTTGTCATACCCGCCCGTGGTTTGATTGGTTTCCGTGGTGAATTCATGCGGATGACCCGTGGTGAAGGTATCATGAACCACAGTTTCTTAGATTATCGTGCGATTTGTGGCGAAATTGAAGCCCGTAACAAAGGCGTGTTGATTGCCTTTGAAGAAGGTGTTTCTACCTTCTACGCCATGAAGAACGCAGAAGATAGAGGTTTATTCTTTATTACTCCCGGTACTAAAGTTTACAAGGGTATGATTGTCGGTGAACACAACCGTCCCCAAGACTTAGAACTGAATGTCTGCAAAACCAAGCAGTTAACCAACCACCGCGCATCCGGTGGCGACGAGTTGGTACAGTTGCAAGCACCTGTAGAAATGAGTCTCGAACGGGCGTTAGAGTACATCGGCCCCGATGAGTTGGTGGAAGTTACACCCCAATCTATTCGCCTAAGAAAGATGGCGAAGAAGTTGGCGAAAAGATAAGTAAAGTTACTTAAATAGATTTATAAAGCCCGCCAATGCGGGCTTTTTGTTTTTTATTTATCTTGAATACACACCTAAGACATGAGCTTTTACATACATTATTCCAAGGAATTTTGCCTGTGAATAATTCCGCAGTTGTTATCAAGACAATCTCTTGCTTATAGAAAAGGAGCGTATCGGTTAGCATGGATGGTTAATATACTTTTACTTAGTCAAGCTAATAGACGCATTTTATTTCTGGAGGCATTGATTGTGACAAGAACAATATGGATAGTTGATGCAGCTTATCTAATGAAAGCAGCTTGTTGGAATGGAGAGAGGCTTCAAAAGCTGATTCTTGTATTGCTGGAGAGACGGTTTCATCCTGTTGGGATACGCGATCGCTTATTAGCGAGACGCAACGCACAAGGCTAAACTGAAGCAAAAGCTGACAAAAAAGCTATATTCAAAACATCGGGTTTTGGTAAAAACTATCAATGCACCAAGTTAATTTGAAAGAAGCTGAGACTCGCCTAGCACAACTAATTGAAGAGGCAGCTGGTGGAGAAGAAGTCATTATCACACGCAGTGATGGCACATCTTTCAAAATCGTGCCGCTTGGTCGAGTGGAAGCACGCCCCAAGTTTGGTAGTGCTAGGGGTTTAGTAAAAATGTCAGACGATTTTGATGAGCCATTGGCAGATTTTGAGGAATACGCACCATGAGGCTCATGCTCGACACCCATACGTTTTTATGGTTTATTGAGGGCAGTTTGAATCTCAGTGAGACGGCAAAAAATCTGATTGAAGATCAGCAAAATCAAAGGTTTTTGAGCATTGCCAGTCTTTGGGAAATGTCTATCAAAGTCAGTATTGGCAAGCTACAACTAGACATGACTTTTACTGAGTTGGTTAAGCAACAGGTCTATGGTAACGCTATTGAATTACTGGAAATACGACCAGAACATTTAGATGAGTTAGCAAAGTTGCCTTTTTGCCATAGAGATCCATTTGATCGACTGATAATTTCTCAAAGTTTGGTGGAGAGCATACCGATAGTTACTAAAGACAGTGTGTTTGAAAGCTATCCTGTGCAAATATTGTGGTGAATTGTACCACCTTGATCAAGTCACTAAGGAAGTTAAAAACGAAATGGAAGATGAATTACGTCCTGAGTACGACTTCGCTCAAATGGAAGGGGGGGTTAGAGGTAAATATGTTGAGCGACTAGATAAAAATCGTCCGATGACGACAATCACAATTCGCATTCCCGAAGATGTCATCGAAGATTTGAAAAGAATAGCACCATTACTGGGATTTTCTGGCTATCAACCATGAGTTCGTGCTTATATTGGTCAAGGACTCAGGGCTGATATGGAACGATTAGACAGTGATACTGTGTCAGCACTTATCGCTAGCCTCAAGCGTCATGGCGTGAGCGATGAGATAATCAATGAAGCCCTCAGCGAAGTGACTCAAAGATGGTTAAATTGCGGCGCGACTACTGTGAATTTTCATGAGTGTTGGGTTAAAACGGAAACATGAAAATTATCAAACCCATCACTAACTGGTTAGAAACCCATGCTAGCACCCCAGCATACACCGGTTGGATACTAGCGGCAATTGCTGTTTGTTTTTTTGGTGCAGCTATTAATACAATGGCTGGCTGTATGCCATTAGCGGCGTGAGTTTTGCATTATTAGGTATAGCAGCATTTTTACCAACGCGATCGCTCACTGGTATCTCTGTCACCCGTCGCTCAATTCAACCTGTATCCGCAGGGGATGACTTAATCTTAGAATTACAAATTCACAACCCCACTAAGCAACCTGTCAGCTTACTGTACCGTTGGTCATATTCCCAGCCTACCCAAAATCGAGGGATATATCGCTGGCACACTGTGGAATTGGTGACAGGCGCACCTTTAGGATTATTCTGGAGTCGCCGTCAACGCCACTGTGAAGCTACAGCTATTGTTTATCCGACAGTATTACCTTTAAAAACTTGTCCCCTAGTAGATGAATTAGGACAGGAAGAAAGTCAAAGAAG
>NZ_CAWMSA010000040.1:17541-63400 GCF_963870205.1 Anabaena sp. CA = ATCC 33047
ACGGGAATTGGAAATAGTCACAAGTGGACAGGAAATTATTATTGCCCTTGATAGTGCTGGTAATTGGCAAGCAGAAAACTTTGAACAAGCAGTAATTGCCGCAGCATCGCTGTATTTTTACGCACAGCGTCAGCAATTACAGGTGCAACTGTGGACAGCAGCCACAGGATTAGTCAAAGGCGATGCCTCCGGTGGGCATTCGCCGAGCGTCTCGCAGCATATTAGTAGGGTGCGTCAGATATTGAAAAACTGTGATTTTTACCCAATTATTACTTCTGACGCACCCTACACGAGTTTTTAATTATGACACTTGTGTAAGTCCTATCAAAAATTCTGCCTTAAGGAAGCCTGATAAGTATCTAGGGAAAGATGTTATTACTGAGGAAATCAGTAACAAATATATCAAGTCATATCTTGCACCTTTCTCAATAAGCGTCAGGCGATGCACATCCAATGACGTAAAACTAAGGCTTTTAGCAAATTGCAAGCAATGCCCACCCTACAAAAATTATCATCAAGGAACAGGTGCAAGATGTGTGTCAAGAGAAGAAAGCGGCATCTGTCCACTAAGGAGACTGATTAAATGAATTTGCGGAGCATTTGGCAGCTGTTTCAAGAAGCGTTTCAAGAATGGAATGAAGATAAAGCCTCGCGCTTGGCAGCTGCTTTAGCTTACTACACAATTTTTTCAATCGCACCATTGTTGATTATTGTGATTGCGATCGCTGGTGCAGTATATGGTGAAGAAGCAGCAAGGGGAGAAATTGTTTCCCAAATACAAAGTTTAGTAGGTAGAGATGGTGCAGAATTTATCGAGATAGCCATCAAAAACGCCTACAGGCCACAAGCTGGAACCATAGCTTCTATAATTAGTCTCTTATTGCTCTTATTGGGTGCAACTGGTTTATTTGCCGAGTTACAAGATTCTCTCAACACAATTTGGGAAGTGCAACCCCGTCCTGGTCGTGGTGTTAGTAACATCATCCGCAAACGCTTGTTGTCGTTTGGGATGGTAGTGGGTATTGGTATTTTGCTGTTGCTCTTCCTGATAGCTAGTGCAGTATTAACAGCATTGGTGAATTATTTTAGTGGTTTATTTCCTGGTGTGAATTTCCTGTGGCAGATAGTTAATTTTATCTTGTCCTTGGCGATCGCTACCTTTATATTTGGGCTAGTGTTTAAAGTTCTACCGGATGTCAGACTAGCTTGGAGCGATGTTTTAATCGGTGCTAGTATTACCTCAGTTTTATTTGTGCTAGGTCAGTTCTTACTCGGACAATATTTAGCTAATAGTAGTTTTGCTTCAACTTATGGTGCTGCGGGTTCACTGGTAGTCATCCTAGCTTGGGTTTACTACACCGCCCAAATTCTGTTTTTTGGGGCTGAGTTTACCCAGGTGTATGCGAGAAAATACGGTAAACCCATTGTCCCATCGCGTCGCGCCATATCCAGAAATCAGACAAACCCTACTCAACAAAGAAAGTCGTGAACTACCTACAACTAACGCCATTGCACCACAAAAAGTAGATTGAGATGTGCTAAATAGACTGTAGAATATGACAGTTGTATTCTGCCGCGAACGTTGATTGAGCGTTATACTTTGCCCGAAATGGGCAACCTGTGGACTGAAGCTTATAAGTTCAAAACCTGGCTGCAAGTAGAAATTGCCGTTTGTGAAGCCCAGGCGGAACTGGGCTATATTCCATCTGAGGCTGTTGAGGAAATCAAAGCCAAGGCTAATTTTGCTCCCAAACGAGTATTGGAGATAGAGGCGGAAGTCCGCCATGATGTGATTGCTTTTTTGACTAATGTTAATGAATATGTAGGCGATGCAGGCCGTTATATTCATTTGGGTTTAACCAGTTCAGATGTGCTAGATACAGCTTTAGCACTGCAAATGGTTGCGAGTCTGGATGTGATAGCGCAGCACCTGGAAAACTTAATTCAGGTGATTCGGGAAAAAGCACGGGAACATCGTTATACAGTCATGGCTGGGCGATCGCATGGTATTCATGCTGAACCGATTACTTTTGGGTTTAAACTGGCGGGATGGCTGGCGGAAATGTTGCGTCACCAACAACGACTGCAAACTCTCCGCCAAACCATTGCTGTCGGTAAGATTTCCGGCGCAGTGGGAACTTACGCCAACATTGAACCACGAGTAGAAGCGATCGCCTGTCAAAAACTAGGGCTACAACCAGATACCGCTTCTACTCAAGTCATCTCCCGCGATCGCCATGCCGATTATGTGCAGCAATTAGCCTTAGTCGCCGCCTCCATCGAACGCTTTGCTGTAGAAATTCGCAATCTGCAAAAAACCGACGTTCTGGAAGTCGAAGAATTCTTCTCCAAAGGGCAAAAAGGCTCTAGTGCTATGCCCCACAAACGTAACCCCATCCGTTCCGAACGGTTGACGGGAATGGCGCGACTGATTAGAAGTCATGCCGGTGCAGCTTTAGAAAACGTCGCCTTGTGGCATGAACGGGATATTTCCCACAGTTCTGTCGAACGGGTAATTTTGCCAGATGCTTGTATTTTGACACATTTTATGCTGGTGGAAATTACTGACTTGGTGAAAAACCTGTTAGTATACCCAGAAAACATGGCGCGAAATCTCAACTGCTATGGTGGGGTGGTATTCAGCCAAAAAGTGCTACTGGCTTTAGTAGAAAAAGGCATGAGCCGAGAAGAAGCTTATGCGATTGTGCAACAAAACGCTCACGCTGCGTGGAATAAACCAGAAGGCAACTTCCACAACTTGATTACTCAAGACTCCCGTGTGACTCAAAAGTTGACACCAGCCGAAATTGCTGTATGTTTTGATCCACAGCAACATCTTCGCCATCTAGATCAGGTTTACCAAAGATTGGGGATTTAATTCTACGGGTTCAGGTAGCATTTTTGCTCAAAGAGGTAGTCTACTCTTGGGGGAAAACCCCAGGAGAAACTTACCCGTATTTTTTTACCAAATACAAGCCAGTCGGGTTTAATGCCAGCAATCCCAACATTCATTGACCTGAAATCAAGTATGTAAAGTTACTGATAAAACTAAGTATATCATCACTCCAGAGTCGTAGATGATGCTGTAATTTTCCCCAAGCGTGGGTAGTATAAATAGCAAATAGCTGTGTATTTATTAACGTTGTAAGTCTTAATGATAGAAATTTTAGCGTTACTATCGGCTTCTGCGGCGGCTGGCTTGAGAATAGGGGTACCCTTATTAATTTTTGGACTTTTGCAGGGCCATGATTTATGGTCAAAAGTTCCAATCTTATCTCACCTTTCCCCAGCACTTTTGTTAGCTTGTCTGAGTAGTTGGTCATTCCTAGAATTATACGCCTCAAAAAAACTTTGGGGGCAAAGAATTTTACAAATTATTCAGTTATTATTGTCTCCTCTGGTGGGCGCAATCATGGGTTTAGCGGTAGCTTCCGCAACAGCCACGCCACATTGGTTAATTGCTGTCATTGGGGGTTTATTCGCTTTGGTACTCCAGCTAGTGCAGGTGGGTTGGTTCTATCGCTTGCGGGGTTTGCCACTGTGGGCAGTTTTTCTGCAAGACACCTTGTGTATAGCTTTAGTGCTGTTTGCCTTTGATGCTCCCTGGCAAGGAGGATTAATTGCTTTAATCCTCCTGTGGTTTGCTTTGCGTAGTGCTAAACAGTGGTATAACTGGTATCACAAAAGCTGTTAAAATACCTGAACTTGGGCGAAACCATAGGGTATTTCTCGCCGATAACCAAGATGTCCACCAGCCAGTTCATATAGATAAAAATTGCGATTGGGACTATCTAAAGCCAAATTCCTGAAGGCGATTTGTAGAGTGGTGGCTGGAGGTACTGGTTGAGAAAAATTAATCCTAATTATGTCACCTTCTCTCATGATATTGGCATCTATTTGCTCACCAGCTTGATTTGTAATGTCAATGTTGCCAATGTTAACCAGTTCAGGCGGACGAACCGCAATATAGGATAATGGTTGCTCTCCTGTATACACACTGATATAATGGGCATCACGGAAACCTGTCGTACTGCTGATTTGGGGAGCAGTGCGCTCAAACACGCCTCGTTGTCTGGGTGAAATTTGCGCTCCTGGCTGGATTGGTTGTACAGGTTGGATTGGTTGTACAGGTTGGATTGGTTGAACAGGTTGGATTGGTTGAACAGGCTGGGCTGGTTGTATCTGCGCTACAGCTGGTAAACTGGTTGTGGCGATCGCCAGACTAAAACTAGAAAACCAAATCAATTTTTTCATTGCTCACCGCCAGTAAATAAACCATTACACATATCTTGCACCTGTTCCTTGATGATAATTTTTGTAGGCTGGGCATTGCTTGCAACTTGCTAAAAGCCTTAGTTTTACGTTGTTGGATGTGCATCGCCTTCAGCTGATTGAGAATGGTGCAAGATATGACATTAAATCTTTACTGGAGATGTTCGCGTAATTTATCTGTTGTTACATCAATCTACAATGGGAAGCACAGAAATTACAAAATACTCCATTTAAACACAAACACCTCCCCAACGAGGGAGGTGATCATCACAACTCAAAAGTAGCTAATATAGGTTGATGCTGCGTGACTTTTTACTGTTTGAAGCTAGAATCCCCGCAATTCAATTGCGGGGAGTATGTCAATGTAAAAGTCCGATCAAATGCAGCAAACCTTGACCTGTAATCAACTCAATAATTAAAGCAATAAAGCCCAACATCGCAATCCTACCATTCCAAACTTCTGCGCTGGTAGTCATACCCCATTCCCATCTTTCTGGAGGATACATTTTCACCTTCTTCTTCATTTGGGCGGCTTGTGAAAGCTTGAAACTCGGTTGATTGAGGGCATCAATTACCAAGTCTGCCAAAGCGCGAATAAATACGGGATGAGTATTAGGTGCGGGTACTCTCCGGAAATTGTGAATTCCTGCTTCTTCGGCTATTTCCCGATACTCAATGTCAATTTCTTGTAATGTCTCGATGTGTTCCGAGACAAAACTGATAGGTACGACGACTAAATCTTTTACACCCTTTGCGCCGAGTTCTTGAAGCGCATCTTCTGTATAGGGTTGCAACCACTCCACCGGGCCGACCCGACTTTGATAAGCTAAGGTGTAAGCATTGGGACGATTGAGGGTTTGCATAATCAGCGCAGTACATTCCTCAATCTCTTGCTGATAGGGATCACCTGCTTCTTCTACATAGCTCTTGGGTACACCATGCGCGCTAAAGAATACATGAGCTTGCTCAGGATTAGGACATTGTTCTAGTTCTTGCTGGATAAGTTCCGCCATTGCTTGTAAGTAACTTGGTTGTTTATACCAGGAAGGAATGACGGTGTAATCCAGACTTTGCAGTTTGGGATCTTCTTGCCAAAGTCTTTCTAACAGACGGAAACTAGAGCCACTGGTACTGATAGAGAATTGGGGGTATAACGGCAGAATTACCAACTTGTCAATTTTATCTTGAGTCAGCAGGGCGATCGCTTCCTCGGTGTAAGGATGCCAATAACGCATTCCTACATAAACATTGGTTTCTTGTCCCAAATCACGCAATTGTGCTTTTAAGGCTTCTCCTTGCGCTTCTGTAATGCGCCGCAGTGGAGAACCGCCACCAATTTGTTTATAGTTCTCTTGTGAGGTTTTGGTTCGCCGTGAAGCGATGAACCAAGCTAGGGGTTTTTGCAACCAGCGAAACGGTAGGCGTATGATTTCCGGATCTGAAAACAGGTTATACAAAAACGGCCCTACATCCTCTAACTTATCGGGGCCACCGAGATTGAGTAATAAAACGCCTACACGACCCATAGCTGCTATTTTCCCCCAACCTTTTCTATTTTTTTACTAATGTTAACAATATATCTTTATTTAATATAAAGCTTAACATTTTGGTAAGGTACAATGGCAACAATTTTACGAGATTTAAGTTACCGTTATCAATGGCTGTACGATGCGATCGCTCGTGTAGCCGCTATCAGCGTCGGTGGTGAAGCCCGTTTTCGCCAACTCGCTTTACAAGGACTCACAATTAACTCAGACTCTCAGATTTTAGATTTATGTTGTGGCAGTGGGCAAACGACGCAATTTTTGGTGAAATATTCACAAAATGTAACAGGACTTGATGCCTCACCATTATCGTTGCAACGAGCGCGTCAAAATGTCCCGGAAGCTGCTTATGTAGAAGCTTTCGCTGAAAAAATGCCATTTGCAGATAACCAGTTTGATGTGGTGCATACCAGTGCAGCTTTACACGAAATGGAATCAGAACAATTGCAAGCAATTATTCAAGAAGTTTACCGAGTGTTAAAACCAGGAGGTGTGTTTACATTAGTAGATTTTCATGCGCCGAATAACCCGATATTTTGGCCTGGTTTATCCATATTTTTCTTATTATTTGAGACAGAAACAGCTTGGCAGTTACTCAAAACTGATTTAGCTGAATTGTTAACTCAGACTGGGTTTGAGGTGAGTAAACCTACTTTGTATGCAGGGGGTAGTTTGCAGGTAATTCAAGCGAAAAAATAAGTCATTAGTCATTAGTTATTAGTCATTAGTCATTAGTCATTAGTTATTAGTTGTTCTCCTGCGCTCCCCTGCTCCCCTGCCTCCCTGCTCCCCATTTCCCAAGGATTCTTTAATGCAAGAGTTTTGAATTTTGAATTCGCAGCGTCGCGACGTGGCATTGGCTGATAAATTAAGAACAGTCAACCAAAGTCAAAACTAACCGTGTCTGAGAACGAAATTCCAGAGCATTTACATTTACTCTCAAGCTATGAAATGGGATGGAATGGGTTAAACCTGATTTATGAGCGAGAGCCGGCTGACGAAATGCCAGAAATGCTATTGCAGCAGCATTTTATTGTAATCTGCCTTGAGGATGTGCGTGTTGGCTGGTGGCTAAACAATCATTGGCAGTATATTGATTACACCAAGGGTGATATTGGGATTTTGCCAGCGTATGAGCTTTTTCCTAAAGCGCAGGTATTTCGTGAAGTGGGATTAGTCGAACTATTTCTAGAACCTGCTACTCTGGCTCGTGCTGCTTATGAATTTGTGGATGCAGACAAAATTGAGATTGTGCCACAGTTGCAGTTACGTGATCCTTTGATTGAACATATAGGATTAGCATTGATGACTGAGTTGCAAGCGGGTAAAGCTGACAGTAAGCTGTATGCTGAATCAATGGCAACTGCTTTGTCTGCTCATTTACTGCGGCGATACGCTTCACACCCACAGCAAATTCCAGAATCTAGCGGTGGTTTGCCTAAGTATAAACTAAAGGAAGCGATCGCCTACATTCATGAACATTTAGACCAAAATTTGACTTTAGATAAAATTGCGGCTTCAGTTCATCTCAGTGCCCATTATTTTGCCAGTTTATTCAAGCAATCTACAGGCTTAACACCATTACAGTATGTGACAAAATGCCGGATTGAAAAAGCCAAGCAATTACTGCACAGACACGAGTTGACACTGATAGAGATTTGTCAGGAAGTCGGCTTTCAAAATCAAAGTCATTTCACGAGAGTATTTCGCCAACACACCTCAACCACACCAAAAGCCTATCGCAAATTGTTATAAAACTTTGCGGAATATCAGAACATTTTTCGGAAGAATCGGCAAGACAGCAACTGCAAGCGATCGCTAAA
The DNA here is from genome assembly GCF_963870205.1 of Anabaena sp. CA = ATCC 33047. Lineage (NCBI taxonomy): Bacteria > Bacillati > Cyanobacteriota > Cyanophyceae > Nostocales > Nostocaceae > Anabaena > Anabaena sp. CA = ATCC 33047. The sequence goes on from NZ_CAWMSA010000040.1 coordinate 25,181, forward strand.
CTCAATACCTATCAGCAATTTTATGTTACGGTTTTTATTCAGATGATAGGTAACAAATTTTTTAGCAAAGGATGGGGTATAGTTGGTTTTACTACCCTAGCGATTGGGGTGATAGTGGCTGTAATATGGCTATTTCAAGGTATTGATGAGTTAGGAATGCGAATGGCGGTTAGAGCCACAGCCCGGACTTCTTGTATCTTATTTCTCGGTGCTTTTGTAGCTTCGGCTTTACACAAAATTTGGGCAACACCTTATAGTGCATGGTTGGTGAAAAATCGCCGCTATTTGGGAGTATCAATGGCAGTATCCCATACTTATCATGCGATCGCCTGGACTGGCTTGTGGTTTGTCACCTCTGGAAACAGTCCCCAATTTGCCTTCTTGTCGATTTTAGGTTACATCTTCATCTTGGCCATGACTGTGACTTCTTTTAATCGTGCGGCAACTTTGTTAGGTAGACGATACTGGCAGATATTGCATACCACTGGCATGTATTATTTTTGGTTAGCTTTTACCACAGAATTTGTTGTCAAAATTCCGCAGTCAATCCCAATTTATTTACCTTTTTCCAGCTTGTTAGTTGTAGCAATGATACTGCGCTTATTTGCTATGAAAAAAACAAGAAAATTAGCCAGTTAGATTCAGAATACAATACTGTTGAGAACCGCCAAAAATTCTCATGTAGAGACGCGACAAATCGCGTCTTAAAAAACAAAATTCCCTATTTCCTGTGCTATACTATTGGTTATACCAAGCTTTTCGCCACTGTTGCATTTGGTTAATTTCAGTATTTTGGGCTTGAATAATTGCTTGAGCTAGGTTTTTGATTTCCCCACGCTGAGATTTTTGATCAGCATCTTGAGCCATCACTAAAGCCCCTTGATGATGAGGAATCATCGCGTTGAGAAAGCGCAGTTGACACTCTCCGCCCTATAAGGGCGGAGATTCTTCAATCATAGACCCAACTTGCTCATGCAAGATTTCTCCAGCATGAGTAGAGGTCGAATCTCCTGAAGCGTTCGGATCTAAGATCCAAGTTCCCGTATGCCCTACGGTACTCAAGGGACCAATTCAGAATGTTGATTGCAGCATTCCAATCTCTATCCATCTCAAAACCACATTCACAGACATGAGTTCTTGTAGATAAAGATTTTTTAACTACCGCACCACAATTAGAGCATTGCTGAGAAGTATAGGCAGGATTAACAGCAACAGTTATTCTGCCAAACTTCACCCCGAAATACTCTAACCATTTTCTGAATTGATACCAACCAGCATCATTAATAGATTTGGCAAGACAATGATTTTTGACTAAATTTTTAATCCTCAAATTTTCATAGGCTACCAAGTCATTAGATTGGATTACGCAACGCGCCACTCGCTTGGCGTGTTCTATACGTTGCCTACTTATTTTGAGGTGTACTCGACCTAATCTATTAACAGCTTTCTTACGGTTGATAGAAGCCCTTTTTTTGCGAGAAACACGACGTTGATAAAACTTTAATCGTTTTTCTCCTATGCGATAAAATCTAGGATTAGGTTCACTATGCCCATTACTATCTGTGTAGAACTCTTTTAGACCCACATCTAAACCAATGGTTTTACCAGTCGGCTGTGTTTCTATTTTGTTATCTACACTTATCAAGAATTGGGCATAATATCCATCTGCACGACGTACCAATCTAACCCGTTTTATCTGGTCTATTGGATAGAAGTTTAAATCCCACGTTCCTTTTAGTTTCAGGTTGCCAATTCCTTTTTTGTCTGTAAAAGTAATCTGCTTTCTCGTTTGTGACAACTTCCAACCAGATGTTTTATATTCCACTGAACGGTTATTCTTTTTAAATTTTGGATAACTTTTCTTTCCGGGAATATTCTTTTTGCAGTTATCATAAAAGCGAGCTATTGAGCTATACGCTCTTTCTACTCCTACCTGACAAGCATGAGAGTTTAAAGCTTTCACAAAGGGATATTCAGCCCTTAACACAGTATTGTAGCGATATAACTCTTTCTGCCCTACACCATGATTATCCATCCAGAAACGGATACACTTATTGCGGACAAATTGAGCGGTTCTGATCGCCTCATCTATAGCTGCGTATTGAGTTGTTTTCCCTTTGACTTTAAACTCTAAAACTCTCATTGACGTGGAAAACATCTACGGCATTTATCCTAACACAAACAAAGCCGCCCTACAAGGGCGGGGCTTGTATCCCATTGTTTTTGGTCAAATTTTGCATCAGATGCGCCTAAGTCTTGGCTCATCTTCATAGCTTTGATTTGCTCAGATGACATCTCCATCACATGATTCATTTTGGCATGATAAGCCATTGGTTTAACTCCTACCTGGGGATACCAAGCTTTTCGCCACTGCTGCATTTGAGCAATTTCTTGGTTTTGAGCTTTGATGATATCGGCTGCTAACTTTTGCATTTCTGGGCGGTTGGATTTTTGTTGGACTTCCTTAGCCATATCTACCGCCCCTTGATGGTGCAGAATCATTGCATCAATGAACCGCAAATCATAGTCAGCATCGGCTGGGCCTAAATCCATTGCCATATTGTGAATCATACCACTGCCATGATTCATCGGTTGGCGATCGCTGATATCATTGGCAATAGTCTGAGAATCTTGATTTTGGGCTTGAGTGCTAGTAGAACAAGCTGTCAAAACTCCCCCTGTAAAGGAAGTCAGCAATACAACGCTCAATGCCAAAAAACGATTTTGCAAAGGTAAGAGTCCCATAAGCCTGGTTTAATGTTTCCTGATTTCATTTTCAACTCTCCAGCTTGGTAGAGAGTCAACAATTGTTTGAGATAGCCAGTAGTTCAGATATCTAGCTTGTCAAACCAAAGTGAAATCAGCATGAAATCAGGAATAGGAAACAGGGAAAATTACTTCTTTTTTGCCCAAAGATTACTGTGTGGACAGCAGGGGAGATGAGGCAGATAAGGGAGATGTAGCTTGCTTCTCTTACGAGACGCTACCGCGCTCTCTACGAGACGCTACGCGAACGCGCAGCGTATCCGTAGGATTCACCCGCAGGGTGGGAGCAGGGGAGATGTTTCCCAAAATTTTTTGACTTTTGACTTGATTTGTCCCCAGTCCCCAGTCCCTATTCCCTAGTATCCTTTTACGCCAAAGCTGCGGCTGGTTGAGGCCAACGCCCGACGGCTTTACCAATTACTGCTAATTCTTGCATTAAGTGGTCAAAAGCCTTTGGTGTCAAAGATTGCGGCCCGTCTGATAGGGCTTTTTTGGGGTTGGGATGAACTTCAATCATCAGAGAATCACAACCAGCTGCGATCGCCGCCATCGCCATTGACGGCACAAACTCCGCCCAACCAGTACCATGACTGGGATCAATCATCATCGGTAGATGGGTTAATTTCCGCAATACTGGCACTACAGAAATATCTAAAGTATTGCGAGTATATTGGCGGTCAAAGGTGCGAATCCCACGCTCACATAAAATCACATTGGGGTTTCCTGCTGCCAAAATATACTCAGCAGCCATCAGCCAATCTTCAATAGTAGCTGCCATTCCCCGCTTTAGCAATACGGGTTTTGACTGCGCTCCTACTTTCTTCAATAAAGAGAAGTTCTGCATATTTCTTGCGCCTACCTGTACCACATCAGCCACTTCGGCGATCATCTCCAGTTCAGCCGCATCCATCACTTCTGTAATAATCCCTAGTCCACTGACTTCCCGCGCCTTAGCTAATAATTCTAAAGCACTCTCGCCGTGACCTTGAAAGGCGTAAGGTGATGTGCGGGGTTTGTATGCACCACCACGTAAAAACTGCGCTCCTGCTGCCTTCACTAGCTGCGCCGTCTCGATAATCATCTCCTCATTTTCCACCGAGCAGGGGCCAGCAACCACTACCACCGGATGGTGTTCCCCAAAGAAAACAGGGCCATCTGGCGTGTTTACCACTACTTCAGAAGCTTCGCCGTGACGGAATTGGCGGCTAGCTCGTTTATAAGGCTGTTCTACTCGTAATACCTGCTCAATCCAAGGGCTAAATTCTTGAATTTGTAATGGATCTAAGTCAGCAGTTTCCCCGACTAAACCAATGACTACCTTGTGTTTGCCAACAATTTTTTCTGGTGTCAGCCCCCAGTTACTTAGTTCCTCACTAATACGGTCAATTTCCGCTTCTGGGGAACCAACTTTCATGACTACAATCATAAATATATTTCCTGTTTAATTGCGTTTGCGCTTCAAACAAGTAGGCATTTCATCTTGGTTTATATATTTTTAGTTTAGTCATGAAAAAATAAGAATGGATATTTATACTTAAAAAAACGACGCTCAGAGCGTTTATAACTGCTTATGGGGGTTAAACGTTAATCATAGATTTTTGATTAGAAATGTTGAAGTCATGATTTGAACTTCAACATTGACTCTAAAAATTTACCCAATAATCGCAGCTAGTTCCAATACCTGAGCGGCGTTGTTCATGCTTTTTTCTGCCGAGTTTCGCGCCAACCGTCTACCATTCGTCCCCAATTGGTGGTAAATTCACCAAAACCTAGTAGACTGCCAACTCTTTCTTCGTCCCAAGAGGCAGAAAGAACACCATAGGTGATTCCTAACACACCCAAACCAAACAGCCCCATATTCACTAATAAGACAGCGATGGGAGCTAATTTGATTTCAGAGTAGGTGGCAAGCAGATAACTAACAACTAACGTGGTAATACCCAAAGCTGTGGGAATCCCGCAAAATGCTGCTACTCGGCGGATCATGCGCTGACTAACCACCTGGGGAATAGCCATCTCTTCTTTAGTATAAGGTGGCTGCTGTTTTTCCTGTTTTTCAGGTGCTTTTGACTTTATTGGTGGATTAGTTTGAGATTTTGCAGGTTTTTGGCGTTTGGTTTTTGGTTCAAATGGCAAACGACTGCGTTCAGAGCCTTCAGCAGACATAAATATTTTTCCTTATCCACGAATACCTAAGCGTTCAATTAAGGCTTGATATTTTTCCCGGCTATCATTTTGGACATAAGCTAGCAGTCGCTTGCGCTGCCCAATCAGCTTTAACAAGCCCCGACGGGAAGAATGGTCTTTTTTATTAGCCTGAAGATGTTCGCTAAGACGGTTAATACGTGCTGTTAGCATAGCGATTTGCACTTCAGCCGAGCCGGTGTCAGTTTCGTGAACTTGGTAGCTAGAAATGATTTCTTGTTTGCGCTGTTGCGTCAGAGCCATGATTGATTCAAGTTATATTTAGTCTAAATGTATGCAGCAGTCTCTCATCATATCACAGCTGTTAAGTTGTGTGTGGCATGACTTGGGCTGGTACTGAGAATTGAGGATTTTTGCCCCCAAGCTGGGCAAGTCCCTAACTAAAGTGGGGTGTAGGGGTGTATGGGTGTAGGGCAGAATATACAGTTTTGCGCCACACACTGCTAATGGTTCATCGTCAAAATTTCATCTAACTAAATTGTGATATTGTAAACAAAAAAATAAAATCTATCCAAATATACAGGCGAGTATCAGCGATTTGGTAGATGATATCCTTGGTTAAGAATAAGATTGGCGAACAAATCAAAAATCAAATAATAATTGTCCCAAAAATGTTGCAACAGATAACTTCTTCAGAATTACCTGTTACAAAAATAGCGCAAAAAAATGCTCAACACTGTTAACTTTTCCAGGATTTTTTCCACTTAACCCAGGGGGTGAATCTGGTTTCTATAGATGAGGTTTATTAAGAAAAAGCGTGCTTGGTCTAGTGGGAGATGTCTGGGTTTGCCTTGATAGACAATTTGATATTCATTGACATCCGCCCCATCGCCATAACCAGAAATCAGCTTGAGGTGAAACGCTTCTTCTGCAAGTTGTCTGACTTCATCTCTCAGAGTAGCTTGTGTACTATTCATACGTTTGCTGTTTTCTGAACCCATTCTTCTATTTATATAAACTTTGCTGAAGTCTTACACCTATCTAGAGTTATATTTTTTTATGGGCAACAAATATATTTCTCAAAATTCTCCAGGTGAAGGACAAACAAAATTTGTTAAATTATGTCCTGGGATAGTTGAAAATGCTGAGAGCGGAAGTTAATTATAAACTGTTTATACCAAGTTTTAATTAATTAGTGACGCAGGGATCAAAACAAGCAATTGAAAATTAGTCAGACTTATTAGCGGCAATTAAAGATGGGATGTAAGCGTAGTTAGCTAAAGGTTAAACATCAATGGTTCAGGAAAAAAGCACCGATTTAGTTCGGATTAATGCCAGGAAGACAGATGTATTTGATATTTTCAATTTTCGACATTATGTCGGGCCTAACCCTGATTTAGATGTAGCAGCGTTAGTATTTGATTTTGCCCTGGTGGGAGATAAAGAGCCACTACCTATTGAGGATTATATTACTCGTGTAGGCGATCGCTATCCCCATCTGAAGCAACAAACCTATGAATCCTACGCCCAACTATTCGCCCAAACTGTATCCGCAGTGGCACAATTAGGCATGGATTTACACCTGAATCGTTGGAGTGTCAAGCCCTATCCCAATTATGCGCGGATTGCTGTCCAAACACTACACGCGCGCACCACTAAAGCTGTAATCTACTTTGTTTGGGACTGGTTTGAAGCCATTAACCAAGATCAAGATTTTGGCTTTGAAGACCAATTTTTGAGCTTACAAAATCAATTCCGTCAATCTGTTTATGGTGGCCCGACAGTTTACGCCTTATTGCGAACAGCCCAAGAAAAAGGTATTCCTTTCTTTTATCTCTGGGAAGAAGGACTAATACAATATGGTTGGGGAACAAAACAGGTTCGAGGTGTAGCAACCACCTTTGACTGTGATAGTCACTTAGATTCAGAGTTGACCACCCGCAAAGATGACTGTAAATTATTTTTGAAAAGCTTGGGCTTCCCAGTACCAAAAGGCAGAATTGTGTTTTCTTGTAAAGAAGCCCGCCAAGTAGCCAGAGAAATTGGCTATCCAGTAGCGATTAAGCCTGTAGTTGGTCATAAAGGAATTGGTGTCACCCCAGGCGTAAAAAATGTAGACGAACTAGAATCAGCCTATGATAGAGCATTGGCGGCAATTCCTCAAGACCAATCAACACGGATTATTGTGGAAAAAAACATATCAGGGAAAGATTTTCGCCTACTGTGTGTGAATGGTAAATTTGTCGCTGCTACGGAACGCCAACCAGCATCAGTTGTAGGTGATGGCGACTCGACAATTGCTGAGTTAATTCGCCAAGAGAACCGTAAAATAGCCCGTTTAGACACCCCAACTTCACCGATGAGTAAAATTCAAATCGATGAAGAGTTGGAATTATATCTGGAAGAACAGCGTTTGTCATTGAAAACTGTGCTGGACAAGGGAGAAGTTGTTTATCTGCGAAAAGTCGCCAATCTCTCAGCCGGAGGTGTCAGCATCAATGCAACCCACACCATGCACGATGATAATATTATGTTGGCACAAGATATTGCCCAACACTTCCGTCTGACTTGCCTGGGTATTGATGTCATTGCCGAAAGTCTGTCAGAATCTTGGAAACAGGGTAATTTTTCCATTTTGGAAATCAACGCCGCACCGGGAATTTTGATGCACCTCAACCCGGCTGAGGGTGACAGTGTGGATGTACCTGCCTATATTTTGGAAACCTTTTTTGCTTCTGGGATAGATGCGAGAATTCCGATTATTACCTTTAATAAAATTTCTGGAGAGGAACTACAAGCCACAATAGAACATATTCTGTCAGAACATCCTGAATGGACGATAGGGGGTGTTTGTCGGGATGGTGTATTTATGCAGCGATCGCCCAAAGTATTACACAGAGAATACAATAGTAATATGCAAATGTTGTTGCGTCATCCCAAACTAGATTTACTAATTGCTGAATATCCCGCAGACATCTTGGAAAAAGAGGGTATGTTTTACCACGGTAGTAATTTAGTAGTTCTAGATAACCCTAACGAAACAGAAATGATGTTAATGCGAGATATGGTAGATGGTTCTACTGTAATCATCAAAAAAGAAAACGATGTTTCGATGCGACGTAAAGGAATAATTGAAGACTTTACTTTAGGCGCAGAAGAATCATTCAAACAAGTTTATTTGAAAGAAATCAGCACAATTTTGTAATTTTTTCAGTTACTATTCTCCATAACCGTAGGGTGGGTGGGCAATAACACAACGTAAAAATCAGATTTGGAGCGAATTTTTAGGATTGCCCACCTAAATTTACAGCACAAATCTTGTAGGGTGGGCATCCTGCCCACCCTGATGTACTGCACTAACATGAAATATGCTGTAAAAATGATTTGTAGAGACGTTGCATTAAAGTCTCTACTTCAGCTTTTCATAAGCGGCTAAAATAACCTGTTCTGTTTCCTCCCAACCAATACAGGGATCAGTCACAGATACACCATATTTTAATTCTTCCCGTTGACAGTTAATTGGTTGATTACCTTCATATAAGTTTGATTCCAACATCATCCCCACAATTGAAGTATTGCCGTCTAATATTTGTTGCACAACATGGTCCAAAACAGCAGCTTGTAACTTGTAGTTCTTATTAGTATTACCATGACTACAGTCAATGACAATTCTCGGCGGTAACTTAGCTGCTTTCAATTCTTGTTCTACCAAGCTGACACTCTCAGTATCAAAGTTAGGTTGATTGCCACCACGCAAAATCACATGGCCGTAAGCATTACCTTTAGTTTCAAATACACTCACCTGTCCTTTAGGATTAATACCTAAAAAATTATGGGGTGTTCTCGCAGATTGTAGAGCATTTAAAGCTACTTTAATATTACCATCAGTACCATTTTTAAAACCTACAGGCATCGACAGACCACTTGCCATCTCCCGGTGAGTTTGGGATTCAGTTGTGCGTGCGCCAATCGCCGACCAAGTAATCAACTCCCCAATATATTGCGGTATAATTGGGTCTAAAGCTTCTGTAGCACTAGGTAGACCTAATTCCGCAAGTTTGATTAATAACTCTCTGGCGATTAATAAACCCTTCTCTACATGAAAAGAATCATCCATTTCTGGGTCATTAATTAAACCTTTCCAGCCTACAGTTGTTCTAGGCTTTTCAAAATAAACCCGCATAATTAGCAGCAACTTATCTTGCACACGTTCAGCCAAAACTTTTAATTTTTCCGCATATTCAAGTGCAGCTTTCGTGTCATGAATTGAACAAGGGCCAACTACTATAAATTTTCTACTGTCTTGAAAATCTAGGATTTGTTCTATTTCTTTTCTAAACTTAACAACAGTTTGTTCAGCAGTTTTTGTTAACGGTAATTTTGATTTAACTTCGTTGGGAGTTAATAGAACGTGAAATTTTTCAATATTTGTGTTGGTTAACTTATTGTGCATGGAGGAATTCTCTAAACTGATACTAATTCATTTTGGGTAGAATCGATACACATATTGTAAATGAAATGTATAACCCAAATTCATCTACTTTTTGTAGCCTAGTCAGAAAAAATAGACATAACAGGCTTGTCATAGTTTAGGACTTACGCAAGTGTCACATTACAGATGTCTTGTAGGGTGCGTCAGACTGTTTAAATGCTGTCAATCAACGTATTTGTGATATCTGACGCACCCTACTAATATGCCAGTTGCGTAAGTCCTGCTCAATCAGCGTTAGGCGATGCACAGCTAACAATGCAAAACTAGGGGTTTAAGCAAATCTCAAGCAATGCCCACCCTACAACTTAAAAAGGGGGTATGCTTCCTCCCCCTTGGATGCGATATTTAGATGTTATGTGAATGCAAGTATATTTTATTACTGCCAAACCAATACTTTCGCTTCGTAATCTCCTATATCAATGATGATACCATCCTCACCAGCCTCAACATCATAATTGCCTGTCCACTCGTGCCATGTTCCACCACAAGGGAAATTAGGGACATGATAACCAGCCAGGAAGTTGTCGGAAAAATTCACTACCACTACTACACGAGAACCTTTTTCATTCCAACGACTGTAGGCTAATACTTTAGCTTCTGGATTTTCATGAATAAAATCAATGTTTGCTGTATAGAGGGCGTGGTTATTTTTACGTAAATGAATTAAACCTTTATAGTATTCAAATAAACCACGATTTAAGTCATTGCCTAACACCGTCCAATCAATTTTAGATGGATCTGGTTGCTTAGGTTTATATTCCCCAAATTCTTCCCCCATCCAAATTAAGGGTACACCAACAGCAGTCATCAAAATAGCAGCCCCTAGTTTAGCCCTTTTAAAAGCTGCTTCATCCAAAATACCACGATTACCTAGCTCAACCATAAGATGGTTGTGGTCATGGTTAGTCAAATAATTGATCACATTGGTTGCACCCAGAAAACCTTGACGTTTGCAGTCAATCACATCTTTGAGGTTTTCTAAATCAAAGGTGTCACCGCAAATATGGGCTGTAATTGTATGATAAAAACTATCATGCCAGCATCCATCCATTGGCCCATCTACATTAGTAATTCTGGTAGTTTCTGGGATGTGTTCTGCAATATTATAAAATGGCTTGCCACCGGCAGTTTTTTTAGCTTCTTGCACAATCCAGTGCATAAAATCATAGTTAGCTATTTGTCTAGCTGCATCGTAGCGAATGCCATCAATATGATATTCTTCAATCCAAAAACGCACAGTGTCCCCAATAAATCTGCGGGCTGGGTAAGTTTCTAACTCTTGATCATAGTGTTCATAATTAAATTCCGGCCCCCAGTTATTATCAGGATCACGAGGCTGATGGTGATACCAATAATCATGATCAATTTGTGTTAATGGACTGGATGCTTCTGAGTGGTTATAAATTCCGTCGATAATCACACGAATACCGCGATGATGACACTCATCAATCAGGTGTTTTAAATCAGCCGTAGAACCATAACTAGATTCAGTAGCAAAGAAATAACGAGGATTATAACCCCAACTATAATCACCAGGGTATTCTTTTACAGGCAGTAATTCAAGAGCGTTGATGCCTAATTCACACAAATAATCTAACTTTTCAATAACGTGTTGATATTTGCCCCGTACATGAGGGTCATCTTCTCCACCAGAAAAATCACCAATGTGTAATTCATAAATCACTAATTTGTGGTCAGGCGGTAGAGGTTCATTATCATATTGCCAAACATAAGTATCAACAATTCTCTCACCGTCTTTAATTCTCACCACTCCATTATCTTGACCACTTAATTCATCAATATTAGTAGCATAGGGGTCTGTAACATCTACCCATTGGTCTTGTTCAAAAAACCATGATTTTGTCTGAACGCGAAATTTATATTCATAAGTTCCGTCCTCTAATGCAACAGTTGTACGAAAATAACCATCATCCCCTTTGTTCATGGGGATTGCTTGCCAATCAGAAAAAGAACCAATTAATGCAGCACCTTTGTTATGAGGAGCAAAAAAATTAAATTCAATTGGCTTTGCCATAAAATTTTATAAAATATAAAATGTTGATAATGTGTATTTTCTAATTATTATTCATTTTGCAAATCGGTCGGAAGAAATAATTAAGCAAGCTCTTCTCTATCACAGGGAAGAGTCTTGGCTATATTCAGAGAAGTTTTCTGTTTACTTAAATTCTTAAATAATTGGCATACAGATAATAATTTTGTGTCTACTATCATCAGATATAGATAAGTAAATTATTTTTAGTTTGACAGAATCGAAGTATGAATTTATTTTTTTCCCTTTGCGTCTACTTTGCGAGTTCCGCTTTAGCGGTATGCGTCTACCCTGTGGGTTCTGTGTTAGCGGTATGCGTGAGGCACATTTTTAATTACATCAATACCACCAATATTTATTCAAAAGCAAATACTCGGCATACAGATTAATTTAATAACCGAATATTTGCTAAATTTAATTACTATTGATTATCAGTAGTTTGCAGCAAATAACTTAGTAACCAATTGGCTGATGTAGCTCTGCGGGTGTCTCGTGGTGTAAAAGTCCCGATTTTGTAACCTTTAAAACCCAACTTTTCTTTTAGACCTTGTTTGTATGGCTGAGGGATAGAACGGGTTAATTTCATCGTGGCTGGACGACTTTCAAGAAAATTAGGTGGTTCTGGGTACTCGTCTCGCCACTCTGGTGCTACTGTGCTGTTATCCCATTTGCCGGTGGTGGAGTCGTAACGATAACCTAAGTAATACCAGACTAATTGTAAAACAGTAGCATCATCAATTTGGTCGTTGAGAATACCCCAGATAGTATCTGTATTTAGTGGTGGTAGTTCAGACATAAGCAATGCAGAAATCAAAATTTTACTCTTAAAGATTAGTTCTGGATGAACAAACAATGTAGACTGGTGATTGTATAGCATAGACCAGTCCATGCCAAATCCTACACCACAATCAAAATTAATTCGCGCCCATCTGTTGATTTCCGGTAGAGTTCAGGGCGTGGGGTATCGCTACGCTACTGTGGAGACTGCTAGCCAGTTGGGGTTAACTGGTTGGGTGCGAAATCTTCCTGATGGGCGGGTGGAGGCGGTTTTGGAAGGAGCGCGGGAAATTGTAGAAGAGATGGTACACTGGTGTCATGCTGGCCCCCCTGCGGCTGTGGTGCAGAATGTTGCGGTTGAGTATGAACACCCGGAAGGGTTGCGGGGGTTTGATGTGAAGCGGGTTGTGGAGTGAATTGAGTTACTCGACTACTAAGACTGCTGAACCTTCTATGTTACCGTTGCGGAGGGCATCTAAAGCTTGATTGGCTTGAGTTAAGGGGAAGGAGTTGATTTCTGTATGAATAGGAATTTTTGGTGCTAAGGCTAAAAATTCTGCTCCATCTTGGCGGGTCAAATTAGCTACAGACCTTAATACTCTTTCTTCCCAAAGAATGCTGTAGGGAAACGAGGGAATGTCACTTGCATGAATTCCGGCACATACTACCACACCACCTTTAGCAACTGCACGTAAAGCTATTGGTATCAGCTTGCCGACGGGTGCAAAGATAATTGCTGCGTCTAATGGTTCTGGGGGTAAGATATCAGAGTCACCTGCCCAAGTTGCACCTAACTGACGGGCGAAGTCTTGTTTTGTAGTATCTCCTGGTCTGGTGAAAGCGAATACTTGACGGTTTTGATAACGGGCTAGTTGAATGAGGATATGAGCAGAGGAACCAAAACCGTAAAAACCTAATTTTTGAGCATTACCAGTCATTCTGTAGGCGCGATAGCCTATTAAGCCGCCACATAACAAAGGTGCTGCTTGTAGGTCAGGGTAACTGGGGTCTAAGGGAAAACAAAAGCGATGGTCAGCTACGGTATATTCTGCATAGCCTCCGTCTAGATTGTAACCTGTAAACTCAGCAAAATCGCAGAGATTTTCTCTACCGGATAGACAATAGGGGCAGCGATCGCAAGTATAACCCAACCAAGGCACACCCACCCGTTGCCCAACATGAAAGTTATCAACGTTTGCGCCTATCGCCTCTACAGTCCCAACAATTTGATGTCCTAATATCAGTGGTAGCTTTGGCTGTGTCAATTCCCCATCCACTATATGTAAATCTGTACGACACACAGCGCAAGCATGAACCCGAATCAGCAATTGCTCAGAATTATAACTTGGCATGGGCAAGTCAACTAACCGTAAGGGTTGACCTGTTGCCTCTAAAATCATTGCACGCATGGCTTAGGGACTGGGGACAAATCAATTCAAAATTCGTCTTGAAAAGTTTCCTACGGCGGGAAACCCGCCTACAGAACTTTTCGCAAAATTCACAATTCAAAATTGAAGAACTTCTAGACAGAGGACTGGGTATCTCGATTCTATTAAACGCTAACCCAGTATTCATGTAACTTTTGTATGATTTTTCCTTCCCATGCCCCATGCCCTATTCCCTACTTCTTAAATATTTCCGCGAAAAATTGCCGCATGGCTTGCCAAGAACGCTGATCAGCAATAGGGTTATATTCTGCGCCTTTAATTTCGCCTTTGGCTTCTGGGTTGGTGAAGCTATGCACTGTGCGACCATAAGAAATAAATTGCCAGTCTACATTAGCTTGACGCATTTCGTTTTCAAAGGCTGTTATCTGTTCTTCTGGAACAAAGGGGTCATCAGCACCATGTAATACTAAAACTTTGGCTTTGATATTGTTCGCGTCTGCGGGGTTGGGGGTGTCGAGGTTGCCATGAAAACTGACTACACCAGCGATATTTGCGCCGCTACGTGCTAGTTCTAAGACTGTACCACCGCCAAAGCAGTAACCAATAGCGGCTATGCGTTTCACATCCGTAAGAGGATTTTTTTGTAAAACTTGTAACCCTGCATTGGCTCTTGCCCTTAATAATTGTCTATCTTGACGGTAAATTTTCGCCTGTGCTGCTGATTCTTCGGCATTTTTGGGTCTAATGCCTTTACCATAAATATCGGCAGCAAAGGCAACATAACCGAGTTTGGCTAATTGTTCAGCACGTTGTTTAGCATAGGATTGTAATCCGTTCCATTCATGGACTACTAATACACCAGGACGCTTACCTTTGATAGCATCGTCGTATGCTAGATAGCCTTCTAAAACTGTATTGCCATGTTTATATTCAACAGTTCTAGTTTGCAGTGCTGCCAATGCTTGAGTAGAAGCTAACAACAGGGCTACAGGTGTGAGTAACACAGAAAATAAGAATTTCATCTTCAAGTATCCAGTACAAAGCTATCTTTGTCTTGATTATCCCTGGAAAAATGCTCAACCTGTATGTTAACAAGATTTACCATTTTGCCATTTTGGCAGGTCGAAACGGGGGAGCGATCGCTACATTAGAAGAATACAGAACATAAAATTCTGATTCACCCATTATCTGCGTCTCACATTAAATCATGAGTGCAAACACTACCATTACTCATAATCCCTTACTGAAAGGTTCTGGTTTACCTCCATTTACGGAAATTCAACCAGAACACGTAGAACCAGCCTTTCAACAGCTATTGGCGGAACTCGAACAACAACTTACCACCTTGGAAGCTAATGTACAGCCTACTTGGAACGGCTTAGTTGACCCTTTAGAAAAGTTGACTGAACGGCTGAATTGGAGTTGGGGCGTAGTGAACCATTTAATGGGTGTGAAAAATAGCCCAGAACTACGTGCTGCCTATGAAGCTGTGCAACCGCATATAGTGCAGTTTATTAACAAGTTAGGACAAAGCCAACCCATCTACAATGCTTTTAAAGCACTCCGCGCCAGCGAAAGTTGGAATACTCTAGACTCAGCCCAGCAGCGCATTGTCGAAGCAGCTATCCGAGATGCGGAACTTTCTGGTGTAGGCTTGCAAGGGGAAGCCAGGGAACGTTACAACGCCATTCAAATGGAGTTAGCGGAACTTTCTACTAAGTTCTCTAACCATGTTTTAGATGCAACCAAAGCCTTTAGCTTAACCCTGACAACTCCCGAAGAAGTTGACGGTTTACCCCAAAGCTTACTTAGTTTAGCCGCACAAGCTGCCCGTGCAGCAGGAGAAGAAAACGCCACCCCAGAAAATGGCCCTTGGCGCATTACTTTAGACTTCCCCAGTTACTACCCGTTCATGCAACATAGCACCCGGCGTGATTTGCGTGAACAACTCTATAAAGCCTATATTAGCCGTGCTGCATCAGGAGAGCTAGATAATAACCCCCTGATTGAACGGATGTTG
Organism: Anabaena sp. CA = ATCC 33047; assembly: GCF_963870205.1. NCBI lineage: Bacteria > Bacillati > Cyanobacteriota > Cyanophyceae > Nostocales > Nostocaceae > Anabaena > Anabaena sp. CA = ATCC 33047. Next base: position 40,819 of record NZ_CAWMSA010000040.1, read on the forward strand.
GAGTTGCGACAGGAACTAGCGAATTTATTAGGCTTCCAGAATTTTGCTGAGTTAAGCTTGGCTAGTAAAATGGCTCCGAATGTGGCAGCAGTCGAAGCACTGTTAGAAGAATTACGCAGTGTGAGTTACGATGCTGCTGTTATCGACTTAGAAGCACTCAAAGCTTTTGCTACCGCCAAAGGTGCAGAAGAAGCTGAAGATTTATCTCACTGGGATATGAGCTTTTGGGCTGAACGACAACGGGAAGAAAAATTTGCCTTCACCGCCGAAGAACTACGTCCTTACTTCCCCCTACCGCAAGTTTTACAAGGCTTATTTGGATTAGTCAACCGCTTATTTGGTATTACCGTTACCCCGGCTGATGGTCAAGCTCCAGTATGGCATGAGGATGTGCGTTATTTCCAAATAGCTGATGACACAGGTAGCCCTATCGCCTACTTTTATCTAGACCCCTACAGTCGCCCCGCCGAAAAACGTGGTGGTGCTTGGATGGATGTCTGCATTAATCGTGGTAAAATCACTGACAATGGTGTAACTACTATCCGCTTACCTGTGGCGTATTTAGTCTGTAACCAAACGCCGCCAGTTGATGGTAAACCGAGTTTAATGACTTTCGATGAAGTAGAAACTCTCTTCCATGAGTTTGGTCATGGTTTACATCACATGTTGACTCAGGTTGACTATACTGGGGCAGCCGGCATTAATAATGTTGAGTGGGATGCAGTCGAGTTACCAAGCCAGTTTATGGAAAATTGGTGTTATGAGCGCACCACTTTGTTTAGCATGGCTAAACATTACGAAACTGGTGAACCCCTACCAGAACATTATTATCAAAAACTTTTGGCGGCACGTAATTACATGAGTGGTAGCGCGATTTTGCGGCAAATTCACTTTAGTAGTGTAGACTTAGAATTACACTCTCGCTATCGTCCCGGTAGCGACGAAACCGCCGCCAATGTGCGTCATCGTGTTGCCCAGACTACAACTGTGTTACCCCCACTACCAGAAGATGCCTTTTTGTGTGCCTTTGGACATATCTTTGCTGGTGGTTATGCCGCAGGGTACTATAGTTATAAATGGGCGGAAGTTTTAAGTGCTGATGCTTTTGCGGCTTTTGAAGAAGCGGGGCTAGAGGATGAAGCCGCTATTCAAGCTACAGGCAGACGTTACAGAGACACTGTATTAGCTCTTGGTGGTAGTAAACACCCTATGCAGGTGTTTGAATCATTCCGTGGTCGTCAACCTAGTACAAGTTCTTTGCTCAGACATAACGGTTTGTTGTCCAATGTAGCTTAGGAACTGCCAAGTTACAAGATATCAAATATGTAGGGTGCGTCAGTCAGATAAAACTTGGAATTCCCCAGAAATTATTCTTACTAACGCACCCTACTAATCAGGAGTGATAACTTTTTATTAGTTCAAATGAATCAGAAAAATTATATCAATAATAATATTTTTAACTTTGCCATTCTTAACTTTTTTATAATTAAAAATATTTAACATAGATTAAAAATAATAACTAACATCACCAATCGTGAACTGTATCGGGCAGTATTGAGAGTAAGCTAAATTATTGAAACCTAGTTGAGAAGTTGAGTAAATCAGGCAAACTAAACTTTAATCATCATTAGTCTTTTAAATTTTTTTACTCGTTTGAGTGTTAATAGCTAATGACTAAAACTTGGTTTATGCTAACTTAATTACTAGGTTATTAAGCAAAGTGGTAAAAACATTAAAAACCAAGCAACCTTAACAACAAGAACTAAGGGAAGTCACGATGATAGAAAAAATTTTACTAGCGGTTTCTGGATTGGGTCACGCTGAGGAAATGCTAAAAAGCTTAAAAGAAGTGCCATCTATCCAATCTGCAAAAGTTACAGTTCTGCATGTTGTTCCTGCCCAAACTACTGCTAGTGCAATGACAGATAAATGGGAAGAAGGCGGCAAAATTCTGGCGAGTGCTATTCAAACTTTGAATTTAGATCCCTCTCAGGTTTCTTCAATTTTACGCCAAGGTGATCCTAAAGATGTTGTCTGTCAAGTAGCAGATGAAATCGATGCTGACTTAATTATTATGGGTTCACGGGGACTCAAGCGTTTGCAATCAATTTTATCAAACTCTGTGAGTCAGTATGTGTTTCAGTTGTCGTCTCGCCCCATGTTACTGGTGAAAGATGACGTTTATGTGAAAAGAATTAAGCGCGTCATGGTGGCGATGGATAACTCTGATTCTGCTAAACATTGCTTAGATTTGGCTTTGTTCTTACTGCGGGATATTCAAGGTAGTGAATTAATTCTGGCTAACATCACTACTGATTTACGTGGTAAAACTTCAGAAGCGACTGAAGTTAGCCCAGACCAGAATCCAATTTTAGCAGCCGCCGCCGCACAAGCACAAAAATATGGGGTACAAACTCGCTGTTATACCAGTAACGGTAAACCAGGTGAAGAAATTTGTCGCTTGGCAGAAGACTTGAATATAGATTTATTATTACTTGGTTCTCCCGATCGCAGGCCATCGGTGGCTAAGAGTTTTGTGGATATTGACAGACTCATTGGTGCTTCTTTGTCAGACTATGTACGTGTCAATGCGACTTGTCCCGTATTATTAGCCCGCACAAGTGGTTAACTTGTTTCTCTGCACATTAGTAAGGTGCGTCAGATGTTGAAAATCGGTGATTTTTTCCCCAATTATCGCTTGTGACGCACTACACCAGACTTTGCTGATCACACTGGCGTAAATCCTATCTCAGTTTTGCGGTTGATGAATCAAAACCCCTATACCAAAAGGTACAGGGGTTTTTTTATCTTATACAAAAAACGATCAAGTATCTTTTTTACCTTCGCGGCTAGCAGTTTGGATGTAAAGGATGATTAAAAATACGGAGGGTACTAACACGAACAGAATGCTCGCTACGAACCCTAGGTCATTAACTTGCATGGCAACGCAGCCTCTCTGTAATTTCCAGTCAACAATTTTAGAATAGCATCAACAATGTCAGTGTTAGCTCTTTTTTTTCCTGATTCAACTGCAAAGGCTGATGCCGGGAAAAATCAAGCAAATTAAGGTTTGGTGACGACACTAACAGGGCCATTCACTAAGGTTTGACAGGCTAGACGGTAATTAGCTGGCTTTTTCTTCAGCATCCGGTTTTCCACATCTGTAGGAGTGGAAAGATTTTCTATTCCTTCTACTATCTCTACTACACAAGTACCACACTGACCGCCGCCGCCGCAATTTGTGAGTTTGCCAAAAAATTTATAGATGTCAATGCCATTTTCCATTGCTTTTAGCCGCAAATTCGCACCATCGGCTGCTATTACTTCTTTATTTTCTTTGACAAATTTGATATTACCCATAACTCAATCATTCCTCTCTCACTGCAAGCTGACCAGGCAATACACCTATGTTATTGAGTTTATCTTAATCTATTACAAAAATTTAAGAATTATCAAATTTCAAGACGGAAGCAGTTGCACAAGCATCCTCATTAAAGTCATTTTTAGGTTGTGTCAGCAAATTTGTTCGATCTGACGCACCATAGTAAGGTGTTATGACAAAAAGTTAAGAATTATTAAATTTATAGCCAAGTAAAAAAATAGGACAGGTAAAATACCTGTCCTATGAATTGATAATGTGTTAACTTACCTAAATCCAACAGCAGCTTGCCATACGAAAGCAAGCAATAAAAAGAAAACGGGAATCACTGGTAGAACGTCAACCAGTGGGTCTAAGATTTGGTAAGCTTCTGGCAATTTTGCTAATAATAGTGCTGCTTCCATGTTTGTTTAAATCCACCTAATCCAACACAGATTTCATAATTGAGATGTATCTTAACATGGTTTAGTCATTAGTTATTAGTCATTAGTCATTAGTTATTAGTCATTAGCTTTTCTCCCTCTGCTCCTCTGCTTTCTCCTATTCTTCGGTTTCTGGGGAATTGAGCCAATGACCAAATTCTGCCATGAAGCGATCGCTTAATATGGCTTGGCGAATTTTTTGGGTAAAACGGATGAGTTCGGTGATGTTATGAATGCTCAATAAGGTGTAGGCTAAAATTTCCTGCGATCGCACTAAATGGGAAATGTAAGCACGACTGAAATTTTGACAAGCATAACAAGGACAAGTTTCATCCATTGGTGCAAAATCTTCACGAAATTTTGCATTTTTTAAATTCCAACGTTCGCCGTTAACTATCGCCGTACCGTGTCTTGCCCAACGGGTAGGAATCACACAATCAAATAAGTCTATCCCGGAAGCGATCGCAATTACCATTTCTCGATAAGTCCCCACCCCCATCAAATAACGGGGTTTGTGGGCTGGTAACAATGGCGCAGTAGCTTGGACAATTTGCGCCATCAGTTCCGGTGGTTCTCCCACACTCACACCACCGATAGCATAGCCAGGTAAATCAAACTCAGTTAAAGTATTCGCAGCTTCAGCACGTAAATCCAGATATACCCCACCTTGGACAATCCCAAACAAAGCTTGATCTTGGCGTTGATGCGCCTCGATGCAACGTTCTAACCAACGGTAAGTCCTTTGTGTCGCCGCTTCAACTTCTTGGCGAGTCGCTGGATAGGGTGGACATTCATCAAAAGCCATGATTACATCTGCCCCTAGAATATTCTGAATTTCTATGGAGCGTTCTGGCGTTAACTTAATAATTTGCCCATCGTGGGGTGAACGAAAGGTTACGCCTTCTTCTGTAATCTTTCGCATTTCGCTTAAGCTGAACACCTGAAACCCACCTGAGTCGGTGAGTATCGGCCCTTTCCAGCCCATAAACTTATGCAAACCACCCCCACCAGCTACTATTGCTTCCCCTGGCTGGAGGTGGAGATGATAAGTATTCGATAAAATCATCTGCGCCCCAGTATCTTGCAGTTGGGCTGGGGTGACAGTTTTAACATTAGCGAGCGTCCCCACAGGCATAAATCGGGGAGTTTCGACTAACCCGTGGGGGGTGTAAAATACGCCGGCTCTGGCTTTGGTTTGGCTACAGCTAGCTAGGGATTGAAAAGAAAATGTGGAACTCAAGGTATAAATACTGTTGTGTGCTGTATAGAAAAAACAATAATTGGTAATTGACAAACAGTCCTTTTTAATGTATTACCGTCTATCTATTACCAATTGCCAAATTTTGAGTATATGCTATCCAAGCGATGTTAAAACATATCCGAACAGTCGTCATCAATTTCTGCATCCCATCTAGCCGCCAGCACTTCGTCCATCATGGCTTCAATTGCGCTGACATTCCACTGTCTTTGTTGACGTTCCTGTAAAGGAGTGGATAGGGGTATCAGACGCAAACACATACTTTCTTGCATCAAGTCGAAGTAGGTTTGTTTTTCTGGTGACTGTTTGAGTTCCAGATAGTCAAAACTATCAACGTTGAGATACAGAGAATTGTTAGCTACTAAAGTAGACCGATGCGGATTTGCAAATACTTCCATCACATCCCCTTCACCCTCACTCAGTAGCTTGTCTTCTTGGGTGTAGATGTAGTGGACTCGACCTACATCGGCTAACAGTCGCTTCATGTCGAGTTTATTTACAATTATCCCCGTGTTAACAATGCACGGAGCAGGTATCTTGGTGTCGGGTAGATGATGACTCATAGAAAAATTGAGAAGGAGCAATTGCGAGTCCAACACAGCTAGACAATTGTTTACACAGCTTGTTGATCCTCTACATACAAAAAATATCAACTTTTGCGAGCGATCGTCTAATTACTTGGAGTCAATTGTTAATTTTTGAGTGCAGAACAAGACTATACTGTGTTGTAATTTTAGCTTGTTGAATTTAATAACATTACGTTATAATTGTCACGCAACAAACCAGATTACAGACACCAGCATAACAAAGTTTGGGTTAATTAACAGTAATCTTCGCTAAATATTTAAAATTGACTTGCGCCCAAGAGGTTGGGGAATGATGCTGAAGCAGCAAAATTTAGGATTACAATTATTAGCTGGCGTAATTTTTTATACTACTATTCCTCTACCTTATATAGATGGTTTAGATTTTCGCCGGGTGGCGCGTTTAGCCCCTGTGGTGGGGTTGGTCATTGGTGGTATGGTAGGGTTATTAGATACGGGACTGATGTATTTGGGTATGCCAGTCTTGACTCGTAGTGCTGTGGTGGTGGGTGTGTGGATTGCCATCACTGGGGGATTACACTTAGATGGGGCGATGGATACAGCTGATGGTTTGGCTGTTGGTAATCCTGAACGACGTTTAGAGGTGATGGCAGATAGTGCTACGGGTGCGTTTGGGGCAATGGCAGCGATCGCAGTATTATTATTTAAAACCTCTGCCTTGACAGATATCACAGATTACCGTTGGCTGGTGTTAATGGCTGCTTGTGGTTGGGGACGTTGGGGACAACAATTAGCAATTTGGCGTTATCCTTATTTAAAGCCTACGGGTAAAGGTGCATTACATCAAGAGGCGATCGCTTCCTATTTAGATTTACTCCCAGGATTGTTGTTGATGTTGGCAGTCAGTGGTTTATTATGGTGGCTGAATGCTAACAACTGGATGATGCCAGTAGTCATGATGATTGGGGGATGTGCGATCGCTAGTTTAACAGGTGCATGGTTTAACCACAAACTCGGCGGACACACAGGCGACACCTACGGCGCAGTTGTCGAGTGGACTGAAGCCTTATTTTTGTGTGTGCTGACAATATTTTAGCGTAGGGTGGGCAATGCTAAAAATTCACTCAATCCTAATGCTCACATTTTCGGCATTGCCCACCATAGGATGATTGAGAATGGTGCAAGATATCAGTTCAATCTTGTTCATGAATTTACCAACATCCTTTAAGTATTTGAGCCTTGCAAGATTCTATAAATTATCCCACTGATAATCGTGGCGATAGGTATACTCAAAATCCAGGCTAGCAAAATTTTTGAACAAACTAATTTATTAGCTTGATGAGTCGTAATTCCTACGCCAAAAATCGCACCTACGGCAACATAAGTTATAGACACAGGTAGCTGAAAAATACTGGCTGCAATTACTAAAATGCTGGTGATAATATTGGCAGATAAACCCTGGATGGGATTGATAGGTGTAATTTTAAGACTCATGGTTTCAGCAACCTTTTGTGAGTTGAGTAACCCACCAAGAGCCATAGCCATTGCAATGGTAATCATTGCACCTGCAATAGAAAAATAATCAATAATTACAATCAGAGTCACTAGCTCAGAAGTATGAATAAAACCTCTAGTAAAATTGATGATGCCAGCACTGAAATAATGAAAAATCTTAATAAACTTTTGGCTAGGTTGTAGATGAAAACGAGAATTAATATATTCTACAAAGCTGTAAGTTGCTGCTGCTAAGGGAATAGCTAGAACAGCACTAATAAATAAAGGTACAAGAAAGGAACTTGCTAAAACTGTAAAATTAGCCTTGAGTCCAATTGCTACTAAAGCAGCACCAAATATAGCAGCGATTAAACTGTGGAATGTAGAAACAGGTAAGCCCAACAAAGTGGCAATTAATACAGTTAAAGCTGTGGCAATTACGACAGCTATGTGAAACTCAGGCGCGTGAGCGATCGCATCATCCAAAATTCCTTGTCCAGAAAATTCTCTCACAGATTTACTGGTTAAAAAAGTCGATGTTACCGCCCCGGCAAAAGTCGTCAAAGTAGCCCACAAAATCGCTGTTTGGTAGCTAGCAGTACGACTACCAAACAACGTTGCTACACCCTTAAAATTGTCATTTGCCCCGTTGACATAAGCTAGAAATAGCGTAGCGATAAATATACTTACTAACAACATTTTGGCGATGTGAAATTAACAGCAACCACCACCGTCATAATGCCAAGTTGAATCAGTAATTATGATTTCTGATGGCTTTAAATTTCCTAGTTTAGCAGCAGTTTTGTCACAAACAGCAGCCGGAATGCCACGTTGTAGAATATGTCCGGCTAAATCATCAAAAAATGCTTCAGAACCAGCATAAATCGCGGTTTTCCCCGTAAAAATACAAGCACCATCTTCGGGAATTGCCACTTTAAAAGCCACCGAATCAAGACTTTCTAACAAAAGATGGGTTTCTAAATTATAAGTTGCCGCATCTAACAAGCGGTAAGGACGACGCGCCCGAATTTCCACTTGACCAAAGCCAGCATTAATAATACGCTGAACATATTCTTTGTAAGTCAGTGCGCCAGATAAACACATAGCGCGTAATCGCTCATCTTGTTGCAAATGTGCGGGGATAGGACTCTTAGAAATCGGATCACTCATTTGTAAACGTCCACCCGGTTTTAAAACCCGATAAGCTTCTTGTAGCGCGCGACTTAAATCTTCAGGTTCAAAAATATTAAACAGGCAATTCTGCGCCACGATATCCACAGAAGCATCAGCCACAGGTAGCTGGAAAGCATCACCTTCACGAATTTCTACAAAGCTGGTGTCAAACCAAGGATTTTCTTTCGCTGCCATTTCTAAATTAGCACAGGCGGCTTCTCGCATCGCCGCCACGGGTTCAACAGCAATCACAGCACCCCCACGGCGAGAAAAATAGGCAAACTGCAAAGCCTCTAACCCACCACCAACACCGACATATAACACGGTGGGTTGATTTGCCAGTTCATTGGGATGTACAGTAGTCCCACAACCATAGTTCATTTCTTGCATTTTGCTGGGAATTTTCAACCCTGGCAGTTGCAAAGGTGTACTCTGCACACAACAAAGTCCTACCTCTGGCGTTTGGGCAACTTCACTATAAAATTGTGCTGCTGTTTCTAAATATGTCATGAAAATCTAAAATTTGCGTGTTGTGGTTTAGATGACTCTGAGCATCGTAATATATCTAAACTCTCAACTGCATCAATTTTTGCTAAAAACAGCATTAAGAATCTTGGTTTGTCAGGGTGTAAATCTGCAAATTGCAAAATATCTGCGGTGTCTACTTTCTACTTACTTCGCAAATTATCATAGACTGTAGCTAATAAATCTTCAACGGTGAAGGGTTTGATTAGATAATCATTAGCACCACTATCTAAAATAGTAGCGCGATCGCTCAGTTCATCTTTAGTGGTTAATAAAATTATCGGCACATTATTACCCGTATCTCGCAAACGCCGGCAAACCTCCCAACCCGACACACCAGGTAACATCCCATCTACAATGATTAAATCTAGACGTAGCTGCCCTGCTGCCAACATCGCGGTTAAGCCATCGTAGGCGATGCTTACCTCATACCCTTGATAATTTAGTTCTAATTCTATAAATTGGGCTAGTTTGACTTCATCTTCAACTAGCAAGATGTGCGTCATATTATTTTTTGGCAGAAGTAATTAGGCACGGTGACAGCGATAAGATGCTTATAACATAGGCTTTTACCGAGTCCACAGAGTCTGATTACTTTGAGTGTGCCGTGCTAGCCAATTATATAGACATCTAAATAGCTGCACGTTAGCTTAGTATACTTTTGCTTAAGTAACAACCGTAGTTGTGTAATCACAGATTGATCATGGCTACTGATGCACCAATCATTATTTAGCAATACGCTGTGATATCTTCACCACATTCATCAGCCAGATAACAAAGGGCTTTGAAACGCAAACCCACAACTTCCTCATAGAGAGGATTTAATTTACACATTGGCGGAATGTGAAACAACTGACGACCAAATAGCGTTACATCTCTTTCAAACGGACATTGAGCCGGAATAACTCTACACAACAGATGGGCTAGTTTGGGGTGATGAATTTCGATATTGTCTAACCATCTGCGAATCGGATACAGTAGGTCATGGTGGGAAATAACTTGAGTAATGGTTGTCATAATTAATCACCTTGATAATCTCGCTGGTTTTGTGTATTGCGACCTCTATTAATAAATACGGTGGGGTTTTGTGTTTTTATGCAGTCAACCCCTGCGGGGAATTAAAAATTCAAAATTCGTCTTGACAAGTTTCCTACGGCGGGAAACCCGCCTACAGAACTTTTCGCAAAATTCAAAATTACAATACCCATTGTATAGTTTTTTACTTTTTTTCCTATGTTGATGTTTGAACTAATGGGACACTATTAACTACACTTTTCGTCCCTAGTTTTACGGAAGCTTGCCAAAAAATCGCCCTCCTATCTCTGGTGCTAAACGCTAGGCTAGAGATTATTGGCTGTTGTTGTAAATAAATTGATGGGAGGCGCAGCTAAAAATTGATTGCTTACAGCATCTAGCGCAAGCTGCGAAAACTAATGACTAACGAATTTCTCAAGACGAAAAAGTTAATTTTTGACCGTTGGGCTTTTAGTTATGATTGGCTGTTACCTTCGGTGTTTTACCAAGCTGTCCACAAACGGCTGTTAGAATATGTGGAATTGCCAGAGCGAGCCAACGTGTTAGATTTAGGTTGTGGAACTGGTCGCTTGTTGGAACGTTTAGCTACTCAATATCCCCAACTGCGGGGTACGGGTTTAGATTTATCTTCTAATATGTTGCGAGTAGCAAGACTCAGCAACCGTCACCATCCCAGGTTAATATTTCTTGAAGGCAAGGCTGAGGCTTTACCTTTTGGCGATCGCCAGTTTGATGCTGTGTTCAATACAATTAGTTTCTTGCATTATCAACAACCACAACAGGTTTTGCAGGAAGTAGGGCGGGTACTTGCTCCTGGGGGACGCTTTTATTTGGTTGATATTACTAGCAACACAGAGAAACAACCGCTAACATTGTCAATTTCTCATCAAAGCGTCAAGTTCTACAGTCCTGAGCAACGGGAAATGCTCGCTGCTTCTGCGGGACTGGTATGTGTGAATCACCACTATTTGTTAGGGCCTGTTCTATTAACTATTGTAGCTAAACCTGTAGGCGAAGTGTGAAATTTTTAGTAGTAACTTACTGTTGGAAACAGTGGTGAGTTACTACTGAAATGTTGGCGTTGTTCAGAGAAAATATGAATTTTTCTCACGCAGAGGCGCAGAGACGCAGAGAGTGAGAGTTTTAGAGAGTTTGGTTCAGCAAGGCTTGAATATTTATTGTGTGTTCAAAAACTCTAAATAACCATTGCTGAGTTCTTTGACTGCTAGTTGATAAAATTGTTTACCATGTTCTGGTGTTGCTAAGGCTGGGTTAGAACCCATGCGTCCATCTGGGTAATGTGCGCGAAAATCAGCAGCACTATAAATTCTATGTCCTGATGCTACTTCTGGTGATAGGGGGGCTTGTTTAATGGCTTCGGGATAAATATACTGGGTGAGGGCTACTTCGCTAGGGGTGGCGTGAGAACCTTCTTGCTCACTATATAATTCTTTTGCTAATTTGTAGACGGAACTACACATAAACCAATTAGCAATGTGACATTTTACTTTGGCGGCGTTGGCAATTTGTAAGTCTTCTAGATGGGCGTAGGTTTCGGAAAATGCGGCTTTCAGTGTGGCGATGTTACCGCCGTGTCCGTTAATAAAGTAGAATTTGGTAAAACCTACTTTGGTGAGACTGGTGATATAGTCTCGGATGACTTGAATTAAAGTGCTAGGGCGGAGGCTGATTGTACCAGGGAAGGCGGTATGATGTAATGCCATCCCTACATTGATTGTAGGGGCTACTATGGCTTTTGTCTCCTCACCCACACCACGCGCGATCGCTTCTGCACAAATTGCATCTGTACCTATTAAACCTGTAGGGCCATGTTGTTCTGTTGAACCTATAGGTAAAATTATCCCTGGGGATGTTTGTAAATATTCTTCAACTTCTTGCCACGTAGTTAAATGTAGTAACATTTTTATTTAATATCCTCAATCTAATCAGGACTAAAGTCCTTACTACAAACTTTCTTCTACATCTATTACTTAGGATAGTGTTAGAAAAGCTAAAACTAAAGGCAAAGTAAGATTAAACAATCTTCAAGTAATTAGGCTTAATTAATTGTTAGATAGTGGAACAGGCTTCTAGCCTGTTTACGGGCTGTCCGGCCCATCCCACATTTTATATTTAATTGCAACCAGCTACTTCAGTGATGCTGCCAATGAGTTAAAAAATTAGGAATTACGCCAAGATAGTCTCATAACTAACAAATTTATCCCCTGTAGAGAACGATGGCAGCAGAGCATGGCTTAATTCTTGATTTTACAATTGTTTTAGGAGCTTCGGCCCTGGGGGGATATGTTGCCAACCGACTGCGCCAACCTGTGTTACTTGGCTATTTGGCGACGGGCTTGGCAGTGGGGCCTTATGGTTTTAAGCTGTTAAGTGATGTGCCACGAATTCAAGCCTTAGCATCAATTGGTGTAGCTTTTTTGTTGTTTGCTTTGGGTGTGGAATTCTCGCTCACAGAACTGAAACGAGTTAAGGATATTGCTATTAAAGGTAGTTTACTACAAATTGGTTTAACTACGGCTTTAGTCGCCTTTTTAACAATAACTCTGGGTTGGGTGAGTGGTTTTACAGAAGGTATTTTTGTCGGCGTGGTGCTTTCCCTGTCTTCTACGGCGGTGGTATTGAAAACTTTAGCAGAACGAGGCGAAACAAATACACTGCATGGTCAGGTGATGCTGGCAATTTTAATTGCTCAGGATTTGGCTTTGGGAGTAATGTTAGCTTTTTTACCTGCTTTGCGACAACCGGAAAGTATTGGCTTGGCGTTAGGTAGTGTGTTGTTGAAGGTTTTGGTATTTTTAGGAGTAGCGATCGCCTGTGGACGTTGGATAGTTCCGAAGTTAATTAGTAACGTTGCAGCTACGGAAAGCACGGAATTATTTGTGTTGACGGTGATTGCTTTGTGTTTAGGGGTGGCTTTGGTGACAGCTAAACTGGGTTTATCTATAGAAATGGGTGCATTTGTCGCCGGGTTAATGGTTTCCGAGATTGATTATGCAGATCACGCCCTCGCCAAAGTATTACCCTTAAGAGATACCTTCGCCTCACTATTTTTTGCTTCCATCGGGATGTTAATTGATCCAGTTATATTAATCCAGAACTTAGGGCTAGTTTTGGGACTGGTGACATTAGTCATGCTGGGTAAAGCCATGATTGTCATGCCCATCATTTTAAAATTTGGCTACTCACTTAAAACTGCCATCCTAACAAGTTTTGGAATTAACCAGATAGGAGAATTTTCTTTCGTTTTAGCGTTAGCGGGATTACAACTGCAACTCATCCCCGAAAGGACATATTTTCTACTGTTAGAAACCACAGCCGTAACACTGATTTTAACACCAATATCCCTGAAACTTGCGCCGAAATTGCTAGCACATCTTACCCAGATGCCATTTTTTGCCAAATCACTGCGACAATTTGCCGAACCGCAAAGCTTATCAATACCCGAAACCATTAGTAGTCATGTAGTAGTTGCAGGTTACGGAAGAGTCGGACAAGTAATAGTAAATATTTTACTCAACCAGGGTTATCTAGTCCTAGTAGTGGAAAACAGCGAAGCAGCCATCCAAAGATTGAGAATGCAACGCATAGCTTACATTTTTGGTGATGCCGACTCAGAATTAGTGCTAGAGAAAACCCACCTAGAAAAAGCGAAAGCCTTAGCGATAGCCTTACCTGATCCTGCTTCATCCAGATTACTACTCAAAAGAGCATTAGCGATCGCACCCCAACTAGACATCATAGCGCGATCGCACCACGACCGAGAAATCGACCTACTCACCCAAATTGGAGCCAAAGAAGTGGTACAACCAGAATTTGAAGCCGCCCTAGAACTAAGCGCACATCTCCTAACAACACTAGGAGAACCAAAAACCCAAATAGATCAAATCATCACAGACATTCGCACAGATAGATACCGCAGCATCCGCCCAGATAGATAAAACCCAAGCTAACCATCAACCAAAATCAGCGTAAAACCTCACTTAAACCTCCGCGCCCCTCCGCGTTTCCTCCGCGCCCCTTTGCGTTTAAAAAACCCTCACAAAAAAATCAACCAAAAATGCCCCAACTAGCACCACACATCTTCAAAATCTTACACCAACAAGGAGTAAAACACGCCTTTGGCATCCCTGGAGACTTCGCCTTAACCCTATTTGATGCCCTAGCAGCCAGCCAAATAACACCAGTCGTCATGACACATGAACCCTGCGTAGGCTTTGCGGCTGACGCTTATGCTCGCATACGTGGCTTAGGTTTAGCCGTAGTTACCTACAGCGTCGGCGGCTTAAACATGGTAAACGCCGTTGCAGGTGCTTATGCTGAAAAATCCCCCTTAATAATTTTAAGTGGCTCACCCGGCATCAAAGAACGACAACAACATAACCTACTACACCACAAAATCAAAACCTTTGATACCCAAAGGCGTGTTTACGAAGAAGTCACCCTTTACGCTACCACCCTCAATGATCCAAAAACAGCCGATACTAAAATTCATCGCGCCCTAGACTACGCCATCACCTTTAAACGTCCAGTTTACCTAGAAATTCCCCGCGATATGGTGTATGCAGACATTGAGGAGGCGGAAAACTATTCTTCACCCATCAAGCGCACTGATGCAGATACCCTACAAGAAGCCCTAGACGAAACTTTAGAAATGCTGCACCAAGCTAAATCACCTGTAATTTTGGCTGGTGCGGAAGTACACCGTTTTGGTTTGCAACCCCAGGTGATAGCATTAGCAGAAAAATTAGGCGTACCTGTTTGTGCGACCATATTAGGTAAATCAGTTTTTCCTGAAGCACATCCCCAATATCTTGGCATTTACAACGGTGAAGCAGGTGATACCCATCTGCGGCAAATCGTGGAAGAATCAGACTGTGTGCTGATGTTGGGCGTGTTCATGAGCGATTTAAATTTGGGTATGTTTACCGCCCAACTCAACCCCAGTCATACTGTTTATGCGACTTCGGAAAGGATAGCTATTAAGCGTCACGAATACCCGAATGTCAGGTTTGAAGATTTTATTGATAGTTTGTCTAGTAGCTCAGATTTACCGCATAGAGAGTTATCCAGCATCCCGAAAATGAAACCCCGTGTGCAACCATCCAAGGGTAGGATTTCTATGAGTGGATTACTTTATGAACTCAACCAATTTATTGACAGTAAAACTTTACTGGTGACAGATGTCGGCGACACCTTATTTGCAGCCGATGATATTCAGACTCAGGAAGGAACATCATTTTTCAGTCCGGCTTTTTATGCCAGCATGGGGTTTGGAGTTCCTGGGGTAATAGGAGCGCAATTAGCTGATGATAGCAGGAGAGCGATCGCTTTAGTTGGTGATGGTGCCTTCCAAATGACCGGAATGGAATTACTCACAGCTAAACGCTTAGGACTAAATCCCATCGTCATCATTATTAATAATGGCTCTTTTGCCTCCCTGCGCGCAATGGGTCATCAAAATGCAGCATTTGTGAATATTCCCACTATCGACTATGCCCAATTAGCCCAAGTCTTAGGCGGTAACGGTTTCGTGATAGAGACAGGTAAACAATTACAACAGGCTTTACACACAGCACGAGACAGTAACACCTTCAGTATTTTAGATGTGCGACTGCTTCCAGATGATGTCTCACCAGCCTTGGAACACTTAAGTAAACTATTCGCCAAAACTCTGAAGGGATGAGGAGACAAATAAATTCAAAATTCAAAATTCAAAATTCAAAATTAAATAATTTTTCCCCAGAATTCTTCACTGCGTGACGCTGGCGCGAAGACTTTTGACTTTTTTGATGACTAATGCCCAATGCCCCAAGCCAACAAGAATCTGAGCCGCCTAAATTGATTTATGGAGAAGAAAAAATTGAAACTACATTAATTCAATAACCCGGATTTATCCGTAGGGTATTTAATGCAAGAATTTTGAATTTTGAATTTTGAATTTTGAATTCGGAGCGCAGCGACGTGACTAATGACTCAGAAATTATCTTTCGATTTGCCGATGACCTCGGCCCTTCTAAAATTATCCACATTTATGACCCCACGACAAAGTTAAAAGCCATTGTGGTTGTTGATAACACCGCTTGCGGCGCAGCTATTGGCGGAGTTCGCATGGCGGCGGATGTCACCACAGAAGAGGTGTTTCGTCTAGCGCGAGCCATGACTTTGAAAAATGCGGCGGCGGAGTTACCCCACGGTGGCGGTAAATCTGCAATCTTAGCAGATCCGAAATTACCCTTACCCACTAAAGAACGCTTAATCCGCACCTTTGCCCGTGCTATAAGAGACATCACAGAATACATTCCCGGCCCGGATATGGGAACTAATGAGCAGTGCATGGCTTGGGTGAAACAAGAAACTGGTCGGGCGGTGGGACTACCCAGAGCAATGGGCGGTATCCCCCTCGATGAAATTGGTGCTACAGGTTTTGGTATCTGTGTTTGTGCAGAGGTCGCTAGTAAGTTTTGTCACCTTGACCTGCACGGGGCGCGAATTGTGATTCAAGGTTTTGGTTCTGTCGGTAAACACGCCGCCCGTTTTTTAACTGCCGAGGGAGCAATATTGATTGCTGCCGCAGATTCTCAAGGTACAATATTTAACCCCCGTGGTATCAATGTTCACGAACTTATAGCCATAAAAGAATCTGGTAACAGTGTAATTGACTATGCCGACGGTGAAAAACTGCACCGAGATGCGGTGATTGATATCGAGTGTGAAATTTGGATACCAGCCGCTAGACCTGATGTGATTCATGCTAATAATGTTAATCGGTTACATACTCAGATGATTATTTGTGGTGCTAATATTCCTTTGACAGAAGAGGCAGAAAGCATCTGTCATGACCGTCATATTCTGGTAGTACCTGATTTTATTGCTAATGCAGGGGGTGTGATTTGTGCGGCTGTAGAGTATGATGGTGGTACACAAGCAGATGCTTTACCAGCTGTTGCTAATAAAATTCTGCACAACACAACCCTAGTTTTAGAAAAATCTGCTCAGACAGGAATGCTTCCCCGCCAAGCAGCTATGGAACTCGCCCAGCAACGAGTTAGTATTGTCAGGCAATTTTGAATGTGATTTTCAAATATAGAGGTTCTTAACGAGAGTGAGAAGAGAACGCAGATAAACGCAGATAAACGCGGATGTAGCAATAAGTCATGAGCTTGATTAACATTTTTGTAGGGTGGGCATTGCTTGAGAGTTGCTCAAAGCCTGAGCTTTTAATTGTTGGCTGTGCATCGCCTGAAGCTTATGGAGAATAGTGCAAGATATTATTTAATGAGATTTTGCTGATACAATCACATTTTAAGTTTTGCTTGACAGAAAAATTTGCATAACACCAGTTAACAATATAATCACACAACCAACTGCTTGCAATCCTGAAATTTTTTCTGAATAAATCATCCATCCCAACAGTGTGGCAGCGAGAGGTTCTAAATAAGAAATAATACTATATTCATAGGTGTCTAACAGTTTAATAGCAGATATTGTCAGAGTTAGGGCAATAAATCCATAGATGAAACCGACAGCTATTAACCAATATAAGTCTATGGGGAAATCAATGATAATTTCTGTGTTGCTTAGGTAGATAATAACCGCAATAGCAATAGTACCAAAGAATAATTGCCAAAAAGACCGAATTAATGGCGGTATTTGCTGTGATATCTGTTTATTGGTAACTATGAATAGTGCGTAAAATATCGCTGAGAGAATTCCCCATAAATAGCCTAGTGATTTTAAACTGTTGAACGTCAGATTAAATTCAATAATACATAGGCATCCTATCAACGCCAAACCGAGCAATAATGATTTTGTTAAAGTTAATATTTCTTGGTTTAAAAAAATTGCTAAACCAGATGCAATCAAAGGAGCAATATATAATAGAAAAACCGCATTAGCTAATGTTGTACTATTAATAGCATTGATGTATAACCAAATACACAAAGTTATAAAAACTCCACTAGCAACCAGAGAAAAGGATAACTTGAGAATTTTAACTTGATTAATTTTTCCAGTAATTAAGAGATACATTAAAATAAAATAAAAACCAAAACCAAAGCGTCCTAAAGTAATTATTTGGGGATTTAAGGGAATATTTCGGACAAAAATTCCTAAAGAAGCCATGATAATAGTCGCCATGCTTCCTAGAATATATCCAAGCATTTTTTGCTGATTCATAGCTATACTGCCAAGTCCGAAAATGAATTAAGTAGAAGGACTTAATAAAAGAAAAGTTCGTAGTAAGGGCTTTAGCCCTTTAACCCATTCCCAGAGAGCGATAAATCGCTCTCTACGAGACGCTACGCGAACACTACCAACAAAAAGCTATTGTACATTTTAAATTATTCAAAATAACTAATTAAGTAGGCATTATTTTATGGCAAGGTTCATGCAAATCATTTCCGCTATTGATACCCATACAGATGGAGAACCTACCCGTATAGTTTTGAGTGGTATTCCACCAATTATAGGCGAAACAATGGCACAGAAGAAGCAGTACATGAAAGACAAACTAGACCATATTCGTACTCTGCTTATGCAAGAACCTAGAGGACATAAAGATATGTTTGGCGCAATTATTACGCCGCCAACTACTAATCAAAGTGATTACGGTATTATCTTTATGGATAATTCCGGTTATATCGATATGTGTGGGAGTGGAATTATTGGTGCTACTACAACTCTGATTGAAATTGGTATGATTCCCATCATAGAACCAGAAACAGTAGTAAGCTTCGACACTCCCGCAGGTTTAGTTGAATGTCGTGCCAAAATTGAGGAAAGCCAAGTAAGTCAAGTGTGCGTCGCTAATGTTCCTTCTTTTTTGTATGCGAAAGACGTAGAAATTACTCTCCCCGACATAGGAAAAATTTTAGTCGATGTGTCTTTTGGTGGAAACTTTTTTGCTATAGTTCAAGCACAAGCTTTAGGGGTTGCTGTTCATCCTGATAATATTTCTACACTGATCCGTTTAGGAATGTTGGTAAAAAAAGCAGTTAATGAACAGATTAGTGTGCAGCATCCCATAGAACAACATATTAATACTGTTGAATTCACAATGATTTATGAACAACCTGAAGCTTTTGTACCATTTTCTCAAGGTGTGGTGATTTTTGGTAATGGTCAAATGGATCGTTGTCCTTGTGGTACTGGTACTTCAGCTTTGATGGCTACACTTTACGGTAAAAATCAACTGCCATTAGGTTTAAATTTTACCAGTCAGAGCATTATTGGTACTACTTTTAAGGGAAAACTTGTTGCTAAAGTTAATGTAGGTGATATGGTAGCAGTTAATCCCGTATTGACTGGAGATGCTCATATCACCGGAATTCAACAGTTTGTAGTCGATGCTAATGATCCTCTCAAATACGGTTTTGTTGTCGGTTGATTATCTAATAAATTTCATTAATCCAGGTTTGAACAGCATTGAGTAAAATTTATAGATGAACTTCGAGGGTTACGAGTTATCTGTAAAGGAGGACTGTTAAACCATGAAATTATTACTGTTTATTGGCACAACAAAACAAAACGAAAAGTTCGCAGATAATCTCTAGAAAATATAAACAAATCCCCCAGTATGTCTGGGGGTTTCAGAGAAGTCATATCTTGCACCATTCTCAATAAGCTTCAGTCGATGCACACCCAACAACGTAAAATTAAGACTTTGAGCAACTTGTCAGCAATGCCCACCCCACAAAAATTATCTACAAAAAAATCCCTCAGACATTCTGAGGGAGTTAGAGAAGGAGCGTTTTTCCATGAGAAATCTATGCGGGGCTGGGTTCGGTGCGGCTTTGCAATAGTTGAATAATCGCTGTTTTTTCTAATATTCCCACTAACACGCCGTTGTCACGAATCACAGGTAATGCAGATAATTGTTGTTTCTCAAACAGTTGCACTACTTCTAGCAATGGTTGATTTGATGGGATGGTGGTAGATTCAATTGGTTTCATCACATCTTTGACTTGTGTTTCTGACCAAAGTGTGGTATCTATAATCCGTAGGTTATCTCGTGCGATCGCACCAACTAATTGTCCTTCATCGTTGGTAACTAAAAACCGTCGCCAGTTGTTACCTAAAACTATTTGTTGGTCTACAAACTCTCTGAGAGTCAAATTAGCAGAAACAATCGGACTGTCAACTGTAACTGCATCTGCGGCTGTTAATCCTGTGAGTTTTTCTTGCACTCTGGCAAATTGTGCCGCATTACCAGCATTCCGCACTAGGAAGAACCCAATTAACAAAGTCCAGAAGTTGGCGAAGCTACCAAACAAGAATAACGGAATTACACCAGACGCGATCGCTACCCACCCAAAGATTTGTCCAACTCGACTGGCAAAGCTGACACCTCTATAGGGTTTACCTGTAATCTTCCAGACAATCGCTTTGAGGATATTACCGCCATCTAAAGGTAAGCCAGGAATTAGGTTAAACAACGCTAACGCCAAGTTTACAGAGGCTACAACACCAAGTATCGCCGCTAAAGTGCCAGTGACGTTGGTAGTCACACCGATGACTGTGATGATACCAGATAGTAACAGACTGACTAAAGGCCCGGCGATCGCCACCCAAAAAGCATCCGCAGGGGTTTTTGATTCTTCTTCTAAGCTAGCCAACCCACCAAAGATAAACAATGTAATTGAGTTGACGTTAATTCCTTGGCGAATGGCGACAAAGCTATGTCCTAACTCGTGGGCGACAACAGAGGCAAACAATAACAACGCTGTCATCAATCCCAGCAGTAACGCCAACCCCCCGGATAATTGGGGAAATTGTGCCATGAGTCCGCCGCTATAAGTCCAAGTTACCAAACCGAGAACTAGAAACCAAGACGGATGAATATAAAAGGGAATGCCGAAGAGACTCCCAACGCGAATTGTGCCATTCATGTTGTTCTCCTTTGAGTTCATCAACGAGATGTGGCTGTTTTACCCTCTCGTTGTCTCTAGTGTAACGAAGTATTAAGCAATTTTAATCTTTGTAATGGTAGTAGTGTCCGTCTTTTGGGGTGCGGTTTTCAGCAATGCCAAGGTTTTGTAATGTCTGTTCACCTGTTGGTTGAGACTTGAGATAATACGGATCGCAGTATGTGATTCTTTGCTAAGATTGCCAATGCAAAAACATTGAAATAAAGCCACCTTTCCATATCATGCCAACATCTGCACTTGACGGTCAAGACGCGATCGCCATCCCAGCCGCAACAGCAGGGGTTGCTGTGTGCGATCGCTCTGCTTGGGGACGTATCCGTGTTACTGACGCTGATAGAATCCGTTTTTTACACAATCAGAGTACCAATGATTTGCAAAGCCTGAAACCCGGACAAGGCTGTGATTCTGTCATGTTGACATCTACCGCCCGCACCATTGATTTAGTTACGGCTTATGTTCTCGATGATGCGGTGCTGCTGTTAGTTTCCCCTAGCCGCCGTGAGTATTTAATCCAATGGCTGGATCGTTATATTTTCTTTGCGGATCAAGTACAATTAAGCGATGTCACCGATGAAACCGCGACTTTTAGCCTCATCGGCCCTGAAAGTGATGCGGTAGTCAAAAAATTAGGTGCTGGGGCGATTATCGGTCAACCTCACGGAAATCATCTGTTATTAGATGGTAATATCATCATAGCTGTCGGTAGTGGCTTGGCTGAACCGGGATATACTTTGGTTTTGCCTGTGTCTGAAAAAGAGAAAGTATGGCAGCAAATTTTAGAACTCGGAGCGGTAGAATTAAGCGATCGCGCTTGGGAACATTTACGTATTTTACAAGGTAGACCAGCCCCAGATGCCGAACTCACGGATGATTATAATCCTTTAGAAGTGGGTTTATGGCAGACCATATCTTTTAATAAAGGTTGCTATATCGGTCAAGAAACCATCGCCCGTTTAAATACATATAAAGGTGTTAGACAATATCTGTGGGGAATTCGGCTCAACAACCCTGTAGAAATAGGCGACACAATTAAAATAGGAGATGAAAAAGTCGGTAAACTCACCAGTTTAACTACAACCCCCGATGGTTACTTTGGATTAGGTTATATCAAAAGTAAAGCTGGTGGTGTGGGTTTAAAAGTGCAAGTAGGAAACGCTGAGGGTGAAGTAGTTCCAGTCCCATTTGTGTCACACGAGTACCCTTAGATAATTTAAAATTCACAAACAGAAAAATGTACTGCACAATGTGCAGTACAATCAAGAACTAAGCAATCAGGAAACTCAATTAACAGGAGAATCTACAGAGGGAGTTTATGCAGCCTCACCTTCTGTAGCACCGCCTATAGACTTCCAAGCGTGATAACCACCCTGAATTTCAACCGCATCAGGAAAACCTGCACCTCGCAGGATAAATACTGCACGGGTTGATTGTTCTTTGTTGTCGCCATAGACGTAGATTTGACGACCTTTATGTAAGGCAGTGTGGGCTTTTTGCGCTAATTCATCGAGGGGAATTTGAATTGCGCCTGTGATGTGTCCGTGATTGTATGTGTGGCGATCGCGCACATCAACAATTGTAAAGCCAGGGGAACCCCATTCCAAACGTAACTTTAAATGTTCTACATCAGTTACTAAGTCGGTACTCATAAGCAATTCTCGCTTCCATCCTAAGAAGCAATCTAGCAAAAATCTCTGATTAATTCGGTTTTCTTCACAATTAATAAAAATTCCCGTTGTGATTAGTCATTAGTCGTTAGTCATTAGTCATTAGTCATTAGTCATTAGTCATTAGTCATTAGTCGTTAG
>NZ_CAWMSA010000040.1:63527-87989 GCF_963870205.1 Anabaena sp. CA = ATCC 33047
TCATCTACCAATGACATCTACCATTCAAGCATTACCTCAAGAAGTCGTATATCTAATTACAGCCGGTGAAGTTATCGACTCTTTCGCGGCGGTGGTGCGGGAATTGGTAGAAAATGCTTTAGATGCAGGTGCGACCAGAATTATAGTATCTCTATGGCCGCAACAGTGGCGTATTCGTGTCGCAGATAATGGTTGCGGGATGAAATTAGATGATTTGCAACAAGCTGCATCATCTCACAGCACCAGTAAAATTCGCTGTAGTGAGGACTTATGGAAAATTAACAGTTTAGGATTTCGGGGTGAGGCGTTACATAGTTTAACAACTTTAGCAGATGTGGAGATTTTCAGCCGTGCCTCATCTGGGGATGTGGGATGGCGGGTAGTATATGGCGAAGGGGGGAAAGTTAAGCAAGTAGAAGCGACTGCGATCGCTCCTGGTACAGTGGTAACAGTCTCGAATTTATTCGCCAATTGTGCAGCCCGTCGTCAAGGTTTACCTGCAACAGCGCAGCAGATGAAAGCTGTACAAGCCACAATCCAAAACATCGCCCTTTGTCATCCTCAAGTCACTTGGCAAATTTGGCAAGATGAGCGTCAATGGTTCACCATCTCCAAAGCTGCCACAGTAGGGCAATTATTACCACAACTCTTACCACAAGTCAAGCAAGGCGACATCCAAGAATTAACCCTAGAAATACCCAACCCAGACAACAATCAACAATCAACACTCACATTAGTAGTAGGCTTACCAGACAGATGTCATCGCCATCGCCCAGACTGGGTGAGGGTAGCGATTAACGGCAGGATGGTAAAATCACCAGAATTAGAACAGACAATTTTGGCAGCATTTCACAGAACATTACCACGCGATCGCTACCCTATTTGTTTTCTACATTTAATTATTTCACCCGATCAAATTAACTGGAATCGCAACCCCGCCAAAAGCGAAATTTACCTCAACGAGTTGAATTATTGGCAAGAACAAATTACCCAAGCCATAAACCAAGCACTGCGTCTAAGTTCTGCTAACATCAAAGAATCAGTCCACACCACCAGAGTCAGTCAACTACTCAAAGCCGCAGAAGACAAAGGTAGTTATAACGTTAACCCGAAAAACTCCTCACTTCCCACTCCCCACGCCTTAAAAGCCGTCGCCCAAGTCAACAACACCTACATTGTTGCCGAACATTCTGGGGGAATGTGGTTAGTAGAACAACACATAGCCCATGAGAGAGTATTGTATGAACAATTGTGCGATCGTTGGCAACTCATCCCTGTAGAACCACCTATTATTCTATATCAATTATCACCAGCGCAAATTGCCCAACTGCAACGCATCAGTTTAGATATCGAACCCTTTGGTGAACAACTGTGGGCAGTACGCAACCTTCCCGCCATGTTACACCAGCGAGAAGATTGTGCAGACGCAATTTTAGAACTCAGTTGGGGAGGAGACTTACAAACCGCCCAAGTCGCCGTCGCTTGTCGCAGTGCTATCCGTAACGGTACACCGATGAGTTTACCAGAAATGCAGAAATTACTAGATGATTGGCAACGCACCCGTAACCCCCGCACCTGTCCCCACGGTCGCCCAATTTATTTATCATTAGATGAGTCAGCTTTATCGCGATTTTTCCGCCGTCATTGGGTGATAGGTAAAAGTCATGGTATTTGAAATGCGCCTACCTAATCAGATGAAAATTTTTGTAGGGTGGGCATTGCTGCTAAGTTCCTAAGACGCTTATTTTTATGTTGTTGGCTGTGCAGGGAGCGACACTGATTGATAATAGTGCAAGATATGAATTAACACGAATTTTCATTGTCAAAAGTTTTGTAATTATATTGATTTTTTGTGTACATATTTGGTTTTTCCCAAACTTAATCTAAATATTTTCAAGAAACTTCAGTAAATATATGGAAATAAAATCAGATTGTTAATTTGCTGTAATTGTCATATTTTTTAGCGCATTTAACTAATTTGTGCCATTTTTGAGGCATAATAAGCAAAATAGTTGCTTTTATATCCATGCTATCGTGATCCGAACTAAGTCAAACCTGAAAAAACAGGAAACTTCCATCAATCTAGTAAATCCCGTATTTGCTAACCATGAAACTTTTCACCCTCGTTTTGGGTGGTTAAAAAAAGGGTTTGATGCAGCCAAGAAAAATCCAGGTATTTTCTTACAGGATGATGCCCCTGTACGTTTAGGTGTTGGTAAAAATATGGTACGCGCTATTAGATATTGGTGTACCGCGTTCAAAATTATTGATAAGAATAGCTCACCAACAGCATTTGGCGAACAACTTTTAGGAAGCAATGGCTGGGATTCTTATTTAGAAAATCCGGCTTCATTATGGTTATTACATTGGAACTTGTTAAAACCTACTTGTGAAGCGGCTGCATGGTACTATATATTTAATGTTTTTCTAGATTTAGAATTTACAAAAGAAGATATTTTAGCAGGGTTAAAATATTATATAAAAACTTTCAATAAAAAAATTGCTGAATCCTCTTTGATCAAAGATGTAAATTGTCTTGTCAAAATGTATGCAACCGAGGACTTTATGAGAGACAATAGCCCAATTGAAGATTCTCTTGATTGTCCTTTTACTGAACTTGGTTTGATTCGACATTTTGGCAAAAATTATCATTTTAAAATTGGCGCAAAGACGAACTTACCAGCAGAGATTATAGTAGCTACTTGTTTAGAATATGCTAGTTGGGTAAGTCAGGGACGAGAAACCATTAATATTACTAACCTACTTTATGATGAAGGTAGTCCGGGAATGGTATTTAAACTGACGGAAAATACTTTGTGTGAGGCTATTGAGACTGTTGCTAAAGAATTTGAGATGTTAGTTCTTTCTGACACCGCCGGGTTAATTCAGTTATCTTTACCTCAACAACCAAAGATATTATCTGAAGAAATTTTAGATAAATATTATAAATTTTAAATAGAATGGATAAAATTATGACTAATAAAAAGCTATCCCATTATTTTAGTCTCCAACGTCGTTATTCTCGTTCAATTAATTTAGAAAGAGATGTAGATAGTGTGACGGCTTTAGAGGGATATGTGCTTACGAAAAGAGCAATTGATTCTCTAACACGGATATTGAAAAATTTTGATTCTGATGAAGGAAATAGAGCTTGGACATTAACTAGCGTTTATGGTACTGGAAAATCTGCTTTTGCTCACTATTTGATTTCTTTGTGTGCTAACTCACAGAATAAAATGCACATAAAAGCTTTATCCATAGCTGAAAAGAAACTAGGAAAAAATAGTGATATTTATCAATTAATTCAAGAGAAAATTAACACAAAAGGATTACTTAGGGCTGTAGCTACCGGACAAAGAGAACCAATTAGCCATACAATTATTAGGGCTTTGTCAATAGGTGTTGATAATTTTTGGACTGCTAGCCAAAAACATAAAATCAATGTTGTTAGCGAATTAGCAGATTTAGAAGTAGAAATTAATGCTGGGAGAAAAATTAAAAGCAGAAAAATTTTTGATTTGATGTTGGAATTAGCCAAGGAATCTCAAACAGGAATTTTCTTAGTTATTGATGAACTGGGTAAGAATTTAGAATATGCTGCTCATGCTCAAGCTGATGAAGATTTATATTTTTTGCAACAATTAGCGGAATTACCAAAAGATGGTAAAAATCCTATTTATGTTTTAGGTATTTTACATCAAGCTTTTACAGAATATAGTCAAAGATTAGCAACTGTTCAACGCAACGAATGGGCGAAGATTCAAGGGCGATTTGAAGATATTGCTTTTTATGAATCATCTGGGCAAATGATGAGTTTGATTGGTGAAGCTATCGACTCGTCAGCAGCAGATAATATCAAGATTGCTACTCAGACTTACTCTCAGGATTGGAGTAAGTATTTAGAACCGATAATTATAGATGAAGAAGTAACTGAGCAAGTTATACAGAAAGTTTATCCGCTACATCCTTTATCGGCTTTGGTGTTACCAAGTCTTTGTCATAAATACGCTCAAAATGACCGTTCTTTATTCACATTTTTAACCAGTAGTGAACCTTTATCATTTCGGAGTTTTTTAGAAGCAGCAACAGTTAAAGATTATGAATTACCCTGTTTGAAATTATATCAAGTTTATGATTATTTTATTGAATCTGCGGGGATGGGTTTAGCTTCTCGTCCGAATTTGCAAAGATGGGTAGAAGTTCAAGATTTGATTAATGATGCTAAACGCTTAGAAGAAGATAGTATCAGGGTACTAAAAACTATTGGGGTGTTGAACCTAATTACAGTTACAGGTTCAATGAGGGCGACAAGAAATTTAGTATCTTTAGCAATGTGCAGTTTACCGTCAGCAGCCGAGATTAATTATTGGCAAGAAATTATTGATCAACTACTAAAACAAAATCTGATTACTCATCGTCGTCAATTAGATGAATTGCGGATTTGGCAAGGTTCTGATTTTAATGTTGATGGTGAGTTAAGTACATATATAGAACAAGAGCGATCGCCTTTAGTTAAGCTGTTATCTTTCCACCGTCCTCTTAAACCGTTAGTCGCCCAACGTCACAGTTATCAAACAGGAACTTTACGTTATTTTGAACGCCATTATTTAGATAATTCCCAAGATTTAAATCAATTATCTTGTAGCAGTGTAGATGCAGATGGTTTGATCGGGTATTGGGTAGATGACGAAATTCCTCATTTTGTTCCTGCTACAACTAGCGACGGTAAACCATTGGTGATATTGAGGGCGGCTAATTTAGAAATTTTGCGAATTCGCACCCTGGAATTTGTGGCTTTAAGTAATATTAAAAGAACCGCCAAAGAATTACAAACCGATGGGGTAGCGAGAAAAGAAGTAAATTATCGGTTACAAGAAGCCGAAGGATTTTTAGATGAAACCCTGAATCAATGCTTTAGGATAGGGGAAAATCAGCAATGTTGGATTCAAGGAGAAACCGAAACACTCAACAACATTACTGATTTTAATAGTAAGCTGTCTGAGATTTGCGATCGCGTCTATCATCGTAGTCCAATTTTATGGAACGAATTAATTAACCGCCGAGATTTAACGGCTCAAGGTGTAAAAGCTAGACGCGAATTGATTCAAGCGATGTTGGAACATCAGCATCAAGAAAAATTAGCCTTAGAAGGCTATGGCCCCGAAGTCAGTATGTATTATTCTCTGTTACAAGAAACAGGGATTCACCGTCAAGAAGATGATGTTTGGGACTTTTACCCACCATTAGAAAAATCTGGCTTAAATTCTCTGTGGGAAGCAGTTGAGAATTTTTGTTTATCAGCCACCGAAAAAAGCCAAAGTTTTGATTTACTTTATCAACATTTAGCAGTACCACCTTATGGTATAAAACAGGGTGCTGTTCCCGTGATTTTAGCGGCGGTGTTGTTGTATCACGCTGATGATTTGGGACTGTATCAAGACGGGACATTTATTCCTGTATTGGGAACAGAACATTTTGAATTATTAGTAAAATATCCTGAACGGTTTGCCGTCAAGTATTTTGCAGTAGTCGGATTAAGGGCTGAAGTTTTCAAAGAATTAGAAACCATCTTACGCAATCCTCAATTTAAAACATTAGTTAAAGTGCGTAACGCCACCCTATTAACGGTGGTTACTCCTCTTTATCAATTTGTCAAAAAACTGCCTAAATATACTCAACAAACCAAAAATATTGCAGAAGAACCCAGAGCGATTTTAAAAGCATTACAAACTACTGTTGAACCAGATGAATTATTGTTTAAAGCCTTACCAGCAGCTTGTAATTTACCCCCCATTGGGACTGAAGGCGGGGATGATGGCGTGACTGCGAAAATCTTACGTACTAAATTAGTTCACGCCCTCAGAGAGATTCATACAGCTTATGATAATTTGTTAAGTAATTGTCTACAACTGATTTATGAAGCCTTTGGTGTCAGAAATCAGGAAACAAAACTCAGGGAAGATTTGCGGGTGAGGGCGAATTATTTGGCGGGAAAATGTATTGAACCCTTAC
The DNA here is from genome assembly GCF_963870205.1 of Anabaena sp. CA = ATCC 33047. NCBI lineage: Bacteria > Bacillati > Cyanobacteriota > Cyanophyceae > Nostocales > Nostocaceae > Anabaena > Anabaena sp. CA = ATCC 33047. Next base: position 69,540 of record NZ_CAWMSA010000040.1, read on the forward strand.
TAAAACGCTTTATTCGTGCAGCATCGGATGAAACTAAAAACGATTCTCAATGGTTAGAAGCTTTAGTGATGATTGTGGCGGATAAACCTGCGGAATCATGGACTGATGATGATGCTACTGCATTTGAGATGAAATTAGCGGATGTGGTGCGACGGTTCAAAAATCTGGAAGATTTGCAAAAGGATGTAGCCGCTAAAGGTGAAGGTTTTGAAGCCAGAAGAATCACCATGACTCGTCCTGATGGCGAGGAAATCCATCAAACGGTATGGGTGGATTATGGGAGAGAATCGGAGGTTGAGAAGATGGTTAATAGAATTATGGCAGATTTACCTGATGATCAGCAGTTACAACAAGCGATTTTAGCAAAGTTGAGTGAACGGATTTTAAATCCTGATTTGGGAGATGTGGTTACAGATACCGTTTCTTGATGAGGATGCACTTTATTCTGTACTGTAGAGACGTTTGTTGCTTTTTGGTATGGATGATTTAATGGTAACGCTTGCAACTCGATAATTGCTTGCGACTGTACGCTTCCCCTACCTAAAAGACTGCGCCTAATTTCTTTAACCTAAGCTGCGGCTGAAAGTGATTTATGTATAAAAGCTTAATAGGCTAGGTTAAAAAAACCTAACCAAAGCAGTGATTTTACTGAATTTTGCAATATTTGTTTAAAAAGGCTACACATTATGTTTTGCTCTTTGCTAAGATATTAGCACTGTTAATACGCTTACCAAAAAGCACTAACTAATAAGGATGGTAGAGAGCAAAGTTAGACACATTTTAGGGCTGTCTGGGGGAAAGGATAGCACAGCTTTAGCGGTATTACTGCATAAGGAAATTCCAGAGATGGAATACTTTTTTTGTGATACCCATAAAGAATTACCGGAGACTTACGAATACCTTGACCGGATTAAAGCACGTTTAGGGATTAAAATTCATTATCTCAGTGAAACACGAGGCTTTGACTATTGGCTAGCGATTCATGACGGTTTATTACCTTCACCCCAAAGGCGTTGGTGTACCGCCAAGATGAAAATTAAGCCTTTAGAGGATTTTGTGGGAGATGATGAAGCTATTAGTTACATTGGCATTCGTGCTGATGAAAACCGTGATGGGTATATCTCCACTAAACCTAATATTAAACCCGTGTTTCCCTTTAAAGAAAGGGGTTTAGTTAAGGCTGATATTATTCGGCTTTTAGAAGAAAGTGGAATTGGACTCCCTGACTATTATCGCTGGCGCAGTCGCTCTGGGTGTTTTTTCTGTTTCTTCCAACGCAAGTATGAATGGGTAATGTTAGCGCAGGAACATCCTGATTTATTTCAAAAGGCTGTTGAGTATGAAACTAATCATGCTGATGGGCGTACCTATACCTGGACAGATGGGGAAAGTTTATTGCAACTTCTAGCACGTAAAGATGAAATTATTGCTCAACATGAGAAGTCAATGGCTAAAGAACAAAAGGCTGCTCCTAATCGTCCTTTATATGAATCATTAGAAAAGATTTTAGGACAAGAAGATGATGAATTACCTTGTTTAATGTGTTATTTATAGTTTGATTTTTATAGTGAATTTAAATGGCAAACATAGTATTTAATAAAAAATTATTAATAACAATTATAGGTGATAGTTTAGAGTAGCTTAAACTGTAAAAAAATGTTTTCCACGGGAAATATATTAAGTTCAGTACAAAATTAGTATTTTTTCAATAAATGCTGTATTTAGCTATTTTTTAGTTGCTAATAATTATCAAAATTTATGTTTATGCAGTATAGAAGGATATCTTGATGAGTTTTAAACCTCGCTTCCAATAAAAGTTTCTGGGGAATAGCTTTCGACTAATTACTACTTCCAAATAGGAGAAAAATAATGGCAGATTATGTTCCCGCATTAAAAGCTCGTATGGGTGATTGGCAATATTATGTAACAGTTATGAAGCTTGGTAAAATTGCTCGTGAATGCCGGCTTGCAGAAGAAATTCATGTCAACAAAGATTTAGATGAGTTAATTCAAAGAGAAATACAGGATCGAGTTAAAAAAGAGATGGTTCCTTATCTTTTAAATGAACCTCAGCGATTTTATGGAGCATTAGTTGTAGCTGTTTATGGGGGAGATCCAGAATTTTCAACAGTTCGAGTAGCTGAACATCAATTAATAGATGACAGAGATCGAGCTAGCTATGGTTTTGGTTTACTACGTTTTGACGGTAGCCAAATTTACTATGCTTTAGATGGTCAGCATAGACTCAAGTCAATACAAGAAGCGATTGCTAAAAATCCAGACCTCGCTCAGGAAGAAATTAGTGTAATTATTCTTAAACATGAGCAAACAAAAGAAGGTTTAGAGCGAACAAGAAGGTTATTTTCTACACTTAATCGTCGGGCGAAACCTACATCATCAGGCGTTAATATTGCTATTGACGAAGATGATAGTGTAGCTATTATTACTCGCAGATTAGTTAAAGAAAATGAAGTTCTTAAGGGATTAGTTTTAACTAGCTTAGGTTCTAAGCAAATAAACCCAGCTAAATCGCATGACCCTTATATTACCACGCTTGCTGCTTTTTATGAAACTAATGAAATTTTGCTTAGTGCTTATAATGGTGGTCTAGAGATTGATAAAAACTTTAAGCAATTCAGAGCTTCTAATGATGAGCTTGATGCTTACTATAATTTTTTAGAAAATCTTTGGATGCTAATGCTAGAAAAATGTCCTGGGTTTGAATCTATTTTAAAAGGAAGAAAAAAGCCTGGTGATATTCGTAAGCGTATCGACTCGGACGGAATGCTAGTTTTAGATGATGCTGGAAAGCCGATATCAGGAGGAAATGTTTTTGCTCGTCCTATAGGTCAATTTATTATTGCTGAAGTAATTAAATTAGCTTTAATTCAAGGGAAATCAATGGAAGACACAATTGAAGCAATTATGGCTAATGTAACTATGAATATTGATGGCTCTCCTTGGGTTCGAGTTATTTGGAATCCTTCAACGCAGAAAATTATGGGTACTAAGTTTGAAAGACAATTGTTAGCATCCATTATCAGTCATTCTCTAGGATTAAAAATCAAGACTAAAGTGCGAGATTTGAAGCAAAAATATCGTGATACAATTGAGGATCAAAAAGCCTCTTTGCTATCACCTATAGAATGGGTTGGTAATTATAATAATAGTTTGTATGAAACAGAAGAAAGTGAATTAATAGAAACCTAATAAGGGTAAAGCATTTCTAGATTAATAAAAAATGAAAGGTGTTAATTGAATTTCAATGATTTACTATCAAAGGCAGATGAAGAAACACTACAACAACTTTTGGGTAGTGCAACTTTTCAGTTGCTTAAACTCTTAGAACCTAATTTAGCTCATCCCAGTAAACTCAGAGAAATTCTCTTAACCCTTCATACACCAGAAGAACTATTGTTATCTAAAGAAAAGCGAGATTTATTATTTGATTTAATTAGCCCAGAACAAGCAAAAATACTCGCAGTTGTATTAGAAGCACCTGTAAATCAAGACCCATATCAGGCATTAAAAAAAATTAAAATAAGCGGTGTTTCAGAAAGTAAAAAATATCTCTTTAACTTTTTTGAAATACCCCTTAACTCTAGAAATCAGAATACAATTGCAACACCGACAATTATTGAAAATACTCCCAAATATCCTTTATTTACACACCAACGCCACGCAGTTAAACAAGTTAAAAACTATCTTAGTAAAGAACCTCGTCGTGTGCTTCTTCATCTTCCTACAGGTGCAGGTAAAACCCGTACAGCAATGAATATCATTGCAGACCACCTGAGAAACAATGAACCTACTTTAGTAATTTGGTTAGCATATAGTGAAGAACTTTGTGAACAAGCCGTTACAGAATTTCAAAAAGCATGGGATAGTTTAGGCGATCGCACCATCTCAGTCTATCGCTTTTGGGGTAGCCATGAGTTAGACTTAGCACAAGCCCAAGATGGCTTAGTAGTAGCAGGATTAGCGAAAGTTTATCACGCCACTAAAAAGAGTATTCACTTTATTAATCAATTGGGTGTGCGTTGTTCATTGGTAATTATCGATGAAGCCCATCAAGCAGTAGCCGAAACCTATAAACTCGTCTTAGATGCTTTAGTTATACCCTACGAAAAAACCGCCTTATTAGGTTTAACCGCCACACCCGGAAGGACTTGGGCTGATATTAACACCGATGCACAACTAGCTAAATTTTTCGCCCGGCAAAAAGTTACTTTAGAAATACCAGGTTATGACAACCCAATTGATTATCTCGTTGATCAACAATACCTAGCTAAAGTTAATTATCGTTCCTTATTTTACGAAACTGGGATTGAACTAACTCCCCAAGACTTGAATCGGATTAATACAGAATTAGAAATACCTCAATATATCCTCAATCGGTTAGCAGCAGACGAACAACGCAACCTCCGCATTATTCTAGAACTAGAAGCACTCGCCCAACATCATCAACGGATTATCGTGTTTAATACCTGCGTTGAACACACGCGACTCATTGCTGCAATTTTGCGTTTCCGGGGGTTGAATGCTGATGCGGTGACAGGAGATACCCCCAAATCAGAAAGAGAAAGTATAATTCAAAGTTTTAAAGACGAACAACCGCAAACCAAGATTTTATGTAATTACGGCGTTTTAACCACTGGATTCGACGCACCAAAAACCAGTGCAGCCGTTATCGCCCGTCCTACTAAATCCCTTGTTCTCTACAGCCAAATGGTAGGACGCGCGATTCGCGGACTCAAAGCTGGGGGTAATGCTACCGCCGAAATTGTCACGGTTGTAGATAGTCAACTACCGGGTTTTGATTCAGTAGCATCAGCCTTTCACAATTGGGAAGACGTTTGGAGGAAAACCCATGAATAACGCCCATGACATCGTACCGACTCACCTGGCAGTGCAAGCAATGCGGGATAACGGCTATAAAAACGCCGCCTATGCGATCGCCGAACTAATGGATAATGCAATTCAAGCTGGTGCATCACAGGTAGAGTTATTGTGTGGTGAAGGAAAACAACAAGTAGAAGGAAGAAGGCGATCGCGCATTGAACAGATAGCAGTGTTAGATAATGGTTGTGGTATGGATGCTAACGTTTTGCGTCTAGCCCTGCAATTTGGCAATGGTACATATTTAAATCCAGATAAACACATTGGAATTGGTCGTTTTGGAATGGGTTTACCATCTTCCTCGATTTCCCAATGTCAACGAGTTGATGTGTGGTCATGGCAAAATGGTATAGAAAATGCACTGCATAGTTATCTAGACTTAGAAGAAATCAACAATCGTCAGATGACCGAAGTACCAGAACCCACAGCTAAACCAATGCCGATGATTTGGACAAAAATCGGTCAAAATTTTGGTGACAGTGGCACATTAGTAGTTTGGTCAAAAATAGACCGTTGTATTTGGCGAACCGGGAAAGCAATTATTGATAATTCGGAATTTGTGATTGGGAGAATGTACCGCAAATTTATTAATATCGGTCGAGTCAAAATTCGCATGGTAGCATTTGATGTAGATGCTTTATATAACATAATTCTAGAAAAATATGCCCTACCCAATGACCCTGGTTATCTCATGGAAAAAACTTCATGTCCGCAACCATTTAATAATCAGGCAATGTTCCGACCTTGGGAGGGAGATACATCCTACGAAGCTATTTATACTATTAACTTTAAAGACAAAGAACATGATGTAAAAGTGCGATTTTCTTACGCCAAAGAAGAAGCCCGTCAAGCCGAACCCGGAAAAAATCCCGGCAGTTTGCCACATGGACAACACGCAGCCAAAAACGTAGGTGTTTCTGTAGTGCGTGCTGGAAGAGAATTAGAATTAGACCAAAACCTAGTCAATAATTACGACCCTACAGAACGTTGGTGGGGGATTGAAGTAGAATTTCCGCCATCACTTGATGATATTTTTGGAGTGACAAATAACAAACAATCAGCCCGAAATTTTGGCGAGATTTTACAATTAAATATCGAATCTTTATTAGAAGAAGGAAAAACAGTCTCGCAACTAAAAGAAGAATTACTTCAAGATGAAGATCCAAAACTACCTTTATTAGAATTAGCTTATAAAATTAAAAGCCAACTCAGTCTGATTCGTCGCTTAATCAAAGCCCAGACAAAAGGCACTCGCACCACAGAAAAACGCCATATACACGACCCGTATAAACCCGAAAAAGTAGCCACTACTGTGACTCAAGAAAGGAAATCTCAGGGTTACAAAGGTAAAAGTGATGCAGACGAAGAATTACCCAAACAAGAAAGAAAACAAGCCATTAAAGAAACATTAAAAGAAGAAGGCGTTACAGAAACTAAAGCCGAATTATTAGCAGCTACCACAGTAGATGATGGCTTAAAATATACCTTCGCTGAAGCACCTCTAGATACTCCGGCCTTCTTCTCAGTTAAACCGAGAGGTGGAGCAATTATTGTCACCTTAAATACTAATCATCCCGCTTATCAAAACTTAGTAGAAATACTAGAAGAAGATGTAGATCAAGCCGATATAGATGCTTTACGTTCACGGTTGATGAACTCATTAGATGGACTAAAACTACTACTAATGGCATGGGCAAGATACGAGGATGAACAACCAGATGGTAAACTCAAAGATAATGCTCAAGATACTCGCATTGATTGGGGGAGAGTCGCCAGAAGATTCTTAGAGAATGAGTGATATTAATTCTCACGCAGAGACGCAGAGAATTTCAGGAGTGTTTATAATACATTTTGATAAACTCAAAAAAAACTCTGCGTTCCTCCGCGTTGCCTCAGCGTGCCTCTGCGTTTAAAAAAAGAAAAATGACTAAACAAGAAAAACTCATCTATCTTGACTACCATTCTACCACACCCATTGACCCCAGAGTAGCAGAAAAAGTCATATATTATATAACCACTGGTTTTGGTAACGCTAATAGCGTAGATCATATTTATGGAGATGCAGCAGCGCAAGCAGTTAAACAAGCCCGTCAACAAATAGCTGAATTAATCAACGCTTCTCCCAAAGAAATTATCTTTACTTCTGGCGCGACAGAAAGCATTAACTTAACAATTCAAGGACATATTGCTCAACAGCAAACTCCCGCCAAAATCATAGTTTCCCCAGTGGAACACAAAGCGGTTTTAGATACCTGTAAAGCATTAGCTAAAAAAGGACTGGTAGAAATTATTTGGTTAAAAGTCAACCAACAAGCGCAGATTGATTTAGAACATTTAGAAAAAGTCTGCGCTGGTGGTGCTTCCTTGCTGTGTGTGATGGCGGCTAACAATGAAGTCGGGACAATTTACCCAAGCGAAAAAATTGGGGCGATCGCCTCATCCTACCATATACCTTACTTATGTGATGCATCCCAAGCCATCGGTAAAATTCCCCTAAACTTTCAAGACTGGGGTATTACCTATCTAGCTATTTCTGGACATAAAATCTATGCACCTAAAGGCGTAGGTGCATTAGTAGTGAAAAAAGGCTATGATATTCAACCGATGATTTACGGTGGTGGACAACAACAGGGTATCAGATCCGGTACACTTAATGTCCCCGGAATCGCGGGTTTAGGGGAAGCTTGCAAACTGAGACAATTAGAAATGGAAGGAGATGAAAGTGCGATCGCAATTTTGCGAGATCAACTACAAAACCTACTCCAAGCAGCAATTCCCGACTTAGTAGTTAACGGAGACTTAAACAACCGTTTATCAGGTAACTTGCATATTTCTCTCCCCAACATTCCTAATAGTGCCATAATTGCGAGAATTCGCCACCAATTAGCTATTTCTACAGGTGCAGCTTGTTCATCAGGAGTGATTGCACCATCTCACGTTTTACAAGCGATGAATCTATCTGAGAATATCATCGAGGGAGCCTTAAGAATTAGCATTGGTAAATTTACAACCCCAGCAGAAATTGAAACAGCATCATCTCTATTAATCAGCGCAGTCAAGAAAATTCATCAACTTGTCTAAGCCAAGACTCACGCAACTGGCATATTAGTAGAGTGCATCAGATATCAACCATAAGTTTATTGACAACATTTAAGCAGTCTGACGCACCCTACAAAACTGAAAATAACCCTTTTCACAGCACCTCTGGATACTCCGACTTTTTTCTCAGTAAAAATGTGTAATATGAATTCTCACACAGAGGCGCAGAGAGTCGATATGATAATCCTCTGCGTTCCTCCGCGTTCCCTCCGCGTACCTCTGCGTTAAAAAAAAATAAAAAAATGACTACACAAAAAATCTCACTCAACGTCAGGCGAAGCACAGCCAACAACGTAAGCAATGCCCACCCGACAAAAATTCTACACCTCAACCGGACTTTTCACATTTTGCCGTTGTCCAGTTGCAATCAACCACCTACCACCAGAAGGTGCTAAAGTCACACCTCGACGGATAGGTTTAACTGGATAATTCTCCACCAACGCCAAATCGAGATGTGACAACACCGTTGCTAATACCAACTTCATTTCAAACAAAGCAAACGCCATACCCAAACAACGCCGACTACCACCACCAAAAGGTAGATATTCATAAACTGAATATTGCTTTTCTAAAAACCGTTCTGGCTTAAATTGCTCAGGTTGGGGATATAAATCTGGACGACGATGAATTAAATAAATGCAACCTAATAACATTGTTCCCGGCTCAAATTGATGACCCATAATTTCTATAGGTGACTTAACAATGCGCGGGATAGTAATCATAGCGATGGGATAAATGCGGAGTGTTTCTTGACAAACCGCCGTCAGATAAGGAAGGCGAGTAATGTCATTGAAATCTGCATTGGGAAAACTATCTAACTCTGCTAATAGTTGTTCTCGCACTGAGGGTAGATGATGAATCCAGTATAAAGCCCAAGTCAAGGCAGAAGCTGTAGTTTCATGACCTGCGACTAACAAAGTCATTAATTCATCACGTAATTCTACATCAGTCATCGGTTCGCCATTTTCATCACGTGCTGACATCATCAAAGAGAGAATATCGGTACGAGATGGGTCTGGGTTATCTCTGCGTTCTTGGATTTCTGCATACAGTAGTTTGTCAATTTCTTCCCGTTGACGTAAGAAATTCCCCCAAGGACTCCAGCGACCTAAATCTACACGCAATGCTGGGATAAATGATATAGTGGAACGCAAGGCAGAAGAACTTAATTCTAAGAGAGAACACAAACGTTTTTGTAACTGTGTGTAGCGTTCACCTTCATTGAGTCCAAACACTGCTTTTAAAATTATTCGCAGTGTGATTTCTTGCATGGCATCACGCACCGAAAAAGCTGTACCCAGTTGCCAATTACTGATGACATCTTTGGTGATGTTGGTAATAATATCACCGTAAGCCTTCATGCGATCGCCATGAAAAGGGGGAGTTAACAACCGTCGTTGGCGTTGATGCGTTTCACCCGAAAGTAATAGTAACGAGTTATCCCCTAGCAACGGTTGTAAAATTTGGGCTGAACCTCTAGCATCTATCTGTTCTAAAGGTTTGGTAAAAATCTCTTGGACTGCTTGGGGGTTACTGAGAAATACCATTGGCTGTTGGTTAGTTAGCCATAAAGTAAAACACTCCCCATGAGTTTTACCAGATGTTTCCATCAGTTGCAGTGGTTGATAAATCCACCGCCATAGCTGCATAAATTTTGGCATTTGGGGACTATCTGGAAGTGTCATAACCAATAACCTCTGAGCAATATTCCTCCTAAGCTAGCAAAATTCTCAAAAATTGGAAATATTTTTCTAAAATCTATCTATAGATAATTTATACAACCAGGATAATGCAGCTAAACTAACATAAAAATGTTGATGCTTTACACATATTTACATGATAGATGTTTATATTCTTGACCTCCTAATTATTGGGTTACTTTTACTATTTGTCACCCTAAGCTCAGGTTGGATTGCTCGCTTACCCCTTTCTTTTGCGATTATCTATTTATTCGTGGGTATTTTTCTGGGTTCTGAAGGTATCGGGCTAATACAACTCAGACAGAATGAGATATTTAACGCTAAATTACTGGAAAGGTTAACAGAATTTGTCGTCATTGTTTCTGTATTTAGCTGTGGCTTAAAAATTATTCGTCCCTGGCAATTTAGGGTTTGGAATATCACAGCTAGACTGATAGCTTTTTTAATGCCAATTTCTATTTTTGGATTGGCAATTGTCGGGAAGTTATTTTTAGGTATGAGTTGGGGAGAGGCAATTTTATTAGGTGCGATTCTTGCACCTACTGATCCGGTATTAGCTTCGGAAGTTCAACTAACAGATACTAACGACACAGATGAGTTACGCTTTGGTTTAACCTCCGAGGGTGGGTTAAATGATGCTTTAGCTTTTCCCTTTGTTTATTTTGGGCTGTATGCAATTAAAGATAGCAACTGGAACAACTGGTTTAAAGATTGGTTACTCATAGATTTAATCTGGGCGATCGCACTTGGTACCATTATGGGTTTTTTAATAGCTCAAGCAGTGGTTTGGATAGACCAAAAAGTGCAAAAAAAGCGGGCTGTTGATGCAGTTATGGAAGATTTTATCGCTATTAGTGCGATTTTATTAACTTATTCCATCACAGAAATAGTTAATGGCTATGGATTTTTGGCAGTATTTGTAGCTGGCTTATTTGTGCAGTACAGTTATAGAAATCCTCACAAACCTTTGGCACAATTAGAGTTTATTGAACGTTTAGAAAGACTCTTGGAAGTGGCAACAATTTTGTTGTTAGGTTCAATATTATTATGGCAACCAATGCTAAATTATGCCTATCAATCTTTAATAGTTATTGTTTGCTTATTTTTCATAATTCGACCCCTAGGTGCTTGGATTAGCACTATTGCTAAACGCCCTTTACACTTACAACGCCGCAGCTTTCACCCGGCAACTCGTTGGTTATTTGGTTGGTTTGGGATTCGTGGTGTAGGTTCTTTATATTATCTCGCCTATGCCTTGAGTCATGGCTTAAAAGATGAAGCTGCTGAACGAATTTCGTGGATAACTTATACCACGGTTGTAGTTTCTGTAATTGTGCATGGCATTTCTGCAACACCGTTAATGAATTGGTATGAACACAGAATTGCTAGCAAAAAATCGGCTTCTTCTACTCTGAGTGAAGTAGAATAATGTGTTTGAGTATAGAAAAATAGAAAGGTAAGGACTAAAGTCCTTACTACGAACTGTTCTGCAATATCCAAAAACTCCTACAACCAATTATATGCAATTGCAATACCTCTACTTGACATAGATTGTACAAATAAATCAGTTGGTAATGCTGATTCTACAGGCCAAACTCCTGGTTTTTTCAGCTTACCTGATAGTAACAATTGGGCTAAACTACCTGTACCAATACCAGAAGCGATCGCAGTATTTTCATGCACTAAATTTGCACAGTAAATCGCGGTTTCACCATCTTTAATTCCTGTGACTTCTGAACGTACTGCCACCCCAATACCACTAAAATTATTAGTTACATCTGTCATCAGATGGCTAACATGAGATAAAAATTCAATTGTGCTGTGACGCTGCATCAACCACTTGGGAAAAAGATGGGCAGCCATCCAAGTCAAATGATTATAAAAATCTGGAATTGAGCCAAACTTAGTTACTACAGTTTTGACGCTGGGGAAGGCTTGGGGTAATGTAAAAGTTTCTGGCATATCAAACCAGTAAACACCACTGCGGTTGTAGGGTGCGGGAAAATTAATCACTTCTCGATCACTATAGGGCTTGACAAATTGCCATTGATTATTAATCCAAGCTTGGAAAGGATATTGTAAGCCTAAAAAAGTAGTCCGCATGACTGTAACGCCAGCACCACCAGAACCACCAACCAAATAACTTAAATGTATCTTTTCTGCTTGGTCAAATTGTTCCACACCTTGGCGCACCATGCTGTTAGAAATACCAGGAAAAATTCCCGTATTGATAATAGCTGTTACCCCAGCATTTACAGCTTGTTCATGATAATTTAAAGCCTTAGTAGTAAATGAACGATGGTCACTTACATCTAAATAATTAACGCCTTGTTCAATGCAGAGTTTGAGAACATTAGCATCACGGTAATGAAACGGCCCAGCACAATGGATGACTAAATCAGAGTTGGCGATCGCCTGCCGCAACTTGTCAACCTCAGCCAAGTCTAACACCAGAAACGGCAAGCCCAACTCCCTATCCGTCTCTGGGGAACGTCCCGTGATAGTAATTTTTGCTGACGTGTGGGTAGCGATATCCTGGGCGACACTCCTACCTATCCGCCCTCGTCCTCCAAGAATTAATACGCGGTCTGTCATCACTCCACTATGAGCAACAATACCTCTATTTGACCAGTTTTTTGGCACGTTGACATCAGTTACAAGTATGACTTGGCTATTGATTATGCTAGGGAGAGGTAATACCAATTCAAAATTCAAAATTCAAAATTAAGAAATATAGATATCACAAGGGTTTGCGCGTGTCTATCTGTCGCATTCTTTTTTCAAATTGGTATAAGATACTTAAAAGTAGGGTGCGTCAGTACGAGAAACCCTAGCCATACCAAGAAAATCTTCATACTGACGCACCCTACTAACAGTCAATTTGGACAATTTATTTTTTGGTACTCCTTAACCAATACCAAACACAGACCCGACCGTTGACTTAATCGAATCCCGTGCATCTTTAAGTGTCTGGGTAATGGGGTGTTTATTCTGTAAAAATACCCGCGCACAATTGCGTCCCGGCATTCCTGAAATTGAACCACCTGGATGTGTTCCTGCACCCGTTAAAAATAGATTATCAATTGGGGTTTTGTAATTAGCTATTTCTGGTAAGGGGCGGAAAAATACCATTTGATCTAATGTCATATCAATGTGGTAATAATTTCCTTTGTACGCGCCTAGTCTTTCACCTAATTCTGCGGGACTTTCCACACGCCGGGCAATGGTGGCTGTTTTCACATTAGGGGCATAAGTTGCTAACTTATCCACAACTCTGTCTGCAACTTGATTTTTTAATTCATCCGTCCAACCAGTACCTTTTAAACCCGTACCTTCTGCGCCAGCAATTTGATAGGGGGCAAAAAATTCAATCCATACAGTATGTTTACCTGGAGGTGCTAAAGTGGGGTCAAGGAAACTGGGCATGACTACATACATCGATGGGTCTGAGTCAGGAATCTCTCCCAAGGTACATTTACTGTGTGCTTGTTCAACATGGGCTACGGAATCTGCAATTAAAATTGACCCCACTAAATACTCATCTTTGTGGGCGTGGTAGGGAAAACGCAGAGGTTCATTTAAAGCCAAGTCAATTTTCAGGATGGTTTCGTTATTATTAACGATACGGCGTTCCAATCTTTCCCATAAATTGGGGTCGGCTGCATCAACATCGCTTTTATCTGTCATTTGTAAAAACAACCGCTTGGCATCAATATTAGATATTACTCCATATTTAGCCCGATATTCAGTCCCACCAGCCACTCTTACACCCACAGCTTTACCATTATCAATTAAGACTTTTTCTACCTGCTGCTCTGTGAGAATTACACCACCTTTAGAGGTAACTAGCTTGACCAAAGCTTGCACTAATGCGCCAGTACCGCCACGAGGTCTAGTCATACCGGGGTTGTGACGCATAGCCATCATAATCGCACCAATGGCGATAGTTTTTTGAGATGGTGGTGCGCCCAGTTCTGATGCTAGTCTAGCTAGGGGTGCTTTGAGAAATTCCGAATCAAACCACTCGTTGAGTAAATCCTCAGCACTGGTCATCATATTACGTACAAAGTCCAGTGTCTTGGATGGAGAACCAATCACAGAAAACAAATCTTTTAATTTGGTGATGTCGTAGTTACCCGCGATATCCATCACTGATTTTGGGGGTGCATTAAACATGGGAATCATTGCACCTATCGCCCGTTGCCAATATTCTGTAAATTCGGCGTATTTCTGGGCATCGCGTTCACTATAACGGGCTATCTCTGCACAGGTCTTTTCTAGGGACTTATGGCCTAAGAAATATTTACCATCTGGATGGGGACAGAAAACAACCGGATCACATTCTAAATATTCTAGACCATATTTGGTTAATTCTAATTCTTCCACCACTGGGCCTAGATGAATAAATTCGTGATCAATGGCGCACAGGTTAAACTTAAATCCTGGTGCTTCTTTTGGTAAACATTCTTCTGTCGTGGCTGCACCACCTGGAACAGCACGCTTTTCTAGCAGCAGGACGCTATAGCCAGCTTTGAGCAAATATGCCGCGCACACTAGCCCGTTATGTCCAGCACCGATAATTACTACATCATACTCTTGCATATCTTTTATTTTAGAATAGAGTGGCTTGATAATCTTACAAAGCGTCAGCCGAAATTACAACCTGGAGAATTAGTTAAAAAATGAGTTCACCATAAATAATAATGATATAATTAATTAGCTAATTCCGTCACAGAATCAGGTACTTGATTCACATTTGCTGCTACTAAAAGAATTAAAGTTTCTTTTTTCGCTTCCAGGCTTTTGATACTTAATTTCGTATCTTCCCATTGCAAATAAGGTAAGTTTGTCAGTTCTTGGAATTTTTGCATCAAAGACACAATGAAGGCTAGAGAAACACCTTCCCCTTCAGTACAGTTAAATCTTTCTAACCTAATGGGATGGGAGGGAGTGCGGGGTCGAAACATGGCTGTAAATCCCAATGGGCGACTATTGTGATTTTCTTGTAGTTGCACTTTCCCCTGCAATTCAATTTGACCATTACCAGGTAAAATTATCTGCATTTGGTGCAAAGTAAAATTTACAGGTTTTCCTGCCACATCTAACTGAAAATTCTGCACTAACTTCCGAGAAAATGGGGAATTTAGGGCATTGTTAATATCAGAAGCTGTCAGGGTAACACGAGCGATGAAATTTACAGGTTTGTTAAGTTTAATCTGCCCAAAAATAGCTGGCAATGGATTAATATCAATACTATCTGTTTGTAGTTTGATTTCTTGGACACGAATATTCTGTTTAGTTACTAATCCTTGTCCAGCAAATGTCATAGCATCGGCTTGTCCTTGCACTATTTTTAAAATATCAGTTTCTACATAAATATCAATTTGTTCTGCCTCTTCTAGCTGATTAGATATACTTCTTTCAGCTACTTGTGAGATAATTTGCTTGTCTAAACTTGGTTGGTCTGACATGAATACATAGTTTTCCAATTTACTATTATTAGTAACTGTAAACGGTAACTATCTCTGAGCGAATCTATAACATGGTATATATCTGAATATTTAGTGTTAGTAGGGGCAGGTTCACCGAGGTCATCATTAATATTTAATGCGCTTTTTCAATCTGCCTTTATGTTAATAATTATTCCTGAATTGTTGAAACAGTCAACTATCTGTGGCTGTTCATGCTGAGAAGTTGACATTAACCTGGCGAAATATTGATCAAATTATTTTAGAATCTAAAAGGTGAGATACTGATAAAAAAATATTTCTATTAGTTGATGCAAAAGATGCAACTTTTTGGTATGTCAGCAGAAAAGGGCAGATGGTTGCTTATTCCCCTGGGTGCAACTGTTTTACTCTGCCTTGGTACTGTGTACTCCTGGAGTATTTTTAGAAAACCCCTGGAAACATTACTGGACATTAATGCTACAGAAAGCCTGTTACCGTTTACGGTGTTGTTAGTGTTTTATGCCATATTCATGCCAATTACTGGCTTTTACATCAACCGCTTCGGTAGTCGTGTAGTCACGGCTGTTGGTGGTGGAATTATGGGACTGGGTTATATTTTGTCTAGTCTGAATGGCAATTTACAAATGCTGACTTTTACCTACGGCGTGATAACAGGTGTGGGCGTGGGTATAGCTTACGGAGTACCTTTAGCAGTTGTAGCTCAATGGTTTCCTGATCAGAAAGGTGTTGCGGTTGGTTTAACTGTCATTGGTTTTGGTCTTTCGCCGTTAATTACAGCACCTTTGGCAAAATCACTTATTGATAGTTATGGAGTGCGGCAAACTTTTGTGATTTTAGGTATAGCTTTTACAGTTATCATTTTAGCGATCGCCACCTTATTAAAAACACCCCCAAAAGACTGGAAACCAGCAGGTTTGAACTCTGAAGTTTCAGCCCAGAGAAATACATCTATTAACACTCAAACACCAATACTGCAAACTCCAGCATTTTACGGTTTGTGGCTATGCTACACCCTTGGCACATTCTCAGGACTGGCTGCAATTGGGATTTCTAGCCCTTTAGCTCAAGAAATTATTAAACTAGATGAGGCAACAGCAGCAAGTACAGTTTCCTTATTTGCAGTGTTTAATGCTGTAGGACGGTTATTTTTTGGGTGGCTAACTGACCGCTTTAGTCCTAAACTGGGGGCAATTGTCTCCTATACATTAGTATTAATTGCTTCGTTAATCATGCTCAAGGCTGGGGCAGGTGCTGTAGCTAGTTATTTAGTGGCGTTTTCCCTATTTTACTTTTCTTTTGGGGGATGGTTAGCGATCGCACCCACCACTACCTTAATCTTATTTTCCGCCGCCGACTATGCCAAAAATTACGGTATCGTCTTTACAGCTTACGGTGCAGGTGCTTTAGGCGGCACTTTGCTAGCTGGCAGAATTAGAGATATCTTCGGCAGTTACACAGTTTTCTTCTATCCGACGACAGCATTAGCAATTTTAGGTATTATCTTAGCTGTCTTCATGCTCAAACGTAGTTACTCTAACTCTACTGCCAGCCCTGTTAATTAGGGTTGGGGACTGGGGACTAGGGACTGGGGGAGAAAAACTTTTACCAATGACTAATGTACGGGCGGGTTTACTAAGAATTCTCATGACTCTACAAATTATTTGGTAAACCCGCCCCTACTGACTAATGACTAATGCCCCATACCCCATGCCCCATACCTAAACAGTCGTAGTTTCTAAACTCCGAGACTTGATGAAACGCTCGCTCTTAACTACCATCTGAATAGGACGGTTTGGCCCGGTGACTAAACCACGACGCTGGGGTTTAACTTCTGAGTGATCAGCTAAATCTAATTCTCGCATCGTTAAAATTTGAGCGATCGCCAGTTTCATTTCCCATTGGGCAAAGGCTAAACCAATACACCGTCTCGCACCTCCGCCAAAAGGCAAGTATTCGTAGGGTGAAAACTGTCTTTCTAAAAAGCGTTCTGGTTTAAATTGCTTTGGTTCTGGGTATAAATCTTCCCGTTGGTGAGTTAAGTAAATAGAACCCATAACTGGTGTACCTGATGGCAATTCATAACCACCGACAGTGATAGGTGTTTTCACTCTTCTAGGAAAAGTGAGCATCCCCACAGGGTAAATTCGCAAAGTTTCCGAGCAAACCGCAGTCAGATAAGGTAATTTAAAAATCGTATTTGCGTCTGGGTTATCCCCTAAACTATCCAATTCTTGTAGAAGTTTTTCCTTAACTTGTGGTAATTTATGAATCCAGTACATAGCCCAAGCGATACCTGTGGCTGTAGTTTCATGACCTGCTACCAACAGAGTCATCAGTTCATCTCTTAATTCTTGGTCGGTCATCGGTTGACCTTCTGTATCCCTAGCATCCATAAGTAAACTGAGGATATCTGTACGAGATGCGTCTGGATGTTCTCGACGTTCTTGAATTTCTTCATACATGAGTTGGTCGGCTTGTTGCTGGAGTTGTTGTTGTTCTCCCCAGACTTTTATCGGCCCAAAATCTCTTTGTAAAGCAGGGAAATACAGCGCAGCCACACGCCATAAAGAACTACCAGTTTCCAAAATTTCCCCTAAAAGTTGTTGGAGTTTTTCGGCGCGGACTCCTTTATCCAGACCAAACACAGCTTGCATAATTACCCGCAGGGTAATAGCTTGGCTAACAGTACGAATATTAAAAGGTTGACCTACTGCGTATTGGCTGATAACTTGAGCAGTAACGTCGTTAATGGTTTCACTGTAGCCACGCATTCTTTCACCATGCAAAGGCGGCATGAGTAACTGCCGTTGACGCTGGTGTTCTGCACCACTGAGACTAATTAAAGAACGCTTGCCCAGCAAACCTTCAAATAGACTATTTAAATCTCCTGGTGCTTCTAGTTCCTTGGTATCGTGACTCAAAACCTGCTGTAAGTCTTGGGGGTTGCTGATAAAGACTATCGGAGGCAGTTTTTTATCCAACTTAAGGGCGAAAACGTCGCCATAGCGTTTAGTACACTCCTCCATGTAAGGCATAGGACGAACAACCCAATTGAGCATTTGTAAAACTGCTGGGGTGTTTGGAGTTTTAGGTAGGTGCATAAAAATTAGTGTGAATGTATATTGTTATTTTTACTTATATTGTTGCGCGTTGGGGACTGGAAGGGACTGCTCATCAAACAAGTCAAAAGCCTTCGCGTCAGCGTCACATAGTGAAGAATTCTGGGGAAAAATTATTGAATTTTGAATTTTGAATTTTGCGAAAAGTTCTGTAGGCGGGTT
>NZ_CAWMSA010000040.1:88125-108790 GCF_963870205.1 Anabaena sp. CA = ATCC 33047
GGTAAAATTTTTGTTAAATTCAACGAGCATCAATAGTTTCACGTCATCCTTACAAGGTACTCAGCATGACTGCATTCACACCAAAGGCATCTTCAGCACTTCCAGAATTTTGTGAAGGAATACAATATTTTGGGGAAGTGCTACCAGGTTTTGAAACTTATGGTGCGACACCTGCGATAGAATCGGGACAAGTAGCGATCACCGACCCGACAGACGCTAAAGCTGTGTATCAAACCTTACTAGCGGCTGATGCCCTGCGCTACTTGACAGTACAAGTCACTGGTAGTAAGGCATCTGGGCATCCTGGCGGCTTCGCTAGCCAAGCAGAAGCCTATGCAGCTTTAGTCATGCTGGGGCATAAAAATATACTTACCGAAGTCGGACATCACGCACCAGGGTTTTATAGTGCCATGTTTCTAGATCGGTCGCTAGAGGACATGGGCATTTTTACAGTACAACAATTGCGCGATCGCTTCCGGGAAAAACATGGACTCTTAGGACACCTTTCCGGTTACATCCCCGGTATTCTCGCCCCCGCAGGCCCCTTGGGACAAGGACAGCACTTTGCCATGGCCGCCGCACTCCTCCACCGAGACAAACTCTTCCCCTTCACCCTGGGCGACGGTGGACTAGGAGAACCCTACATCATGAGTTCAATGGCGCACTTTAACACCGCCTATCCCCACGTCACCAACTTCTTACCCGTCCTAGTCTGGAACGGTTACAGCCAAGAACATCACAGCATGGTTTCCCTGAAAACCAACGAACAGATGACAGCCTATTGGCAAGGAAACGGTTTTGAGGAAGTCATCCTAGTCGATGCCAAAGAATTTGACGACCAGAACCAACCAGGGGACTATGTAGATAGTACCGCCTTTTCCTTTGAGCAACGCCTCGCCTTTACCAAAGCCGTACTTGTAGCAGTAGATAAAGCCGCCCGTTCCGCCATGAGTGGCAAGCTAACGGTGTTTATTATCAAACAACTCAAAGGCGCAGGAGTTCACGCCAGAGGTGCAAAATCACACAACCTCTATCCGAAAGATACCCTAGACGCACCCCATATAGTCAGTGCCTTACAAACCCGTGCATTATCCCCAGAAGCGTGGCAAATAGTCAGAACCAACGCCGAACGCGCCGGAGGCGGCCCCGCAGCTAAGACAGTAGTCACAGAATTTGAGTTACCATTATCAGAATTAGGTACATTGCCCTTAGAAGAATATGCAGTAGGTGGAGAACCGAAAGTTTCTACAACAGCAATGGGGCGACTCGTCGGTATAGTCGGACAGAAAGACCAAAATTTCCTAGTCACCAACGCCGACGGTAACGAAGCATCAGGAATTGGTAACATCAACCAAGCATTAAAAATTATCCACCCCACCAGCGACGAATTATATAACCAAGCACCCAACGGACAAGTTTACGAACCCTTGAGTGAAGACGCTTGTGCAGGATTAGCGGCTGGGTTATGCTTGATGGGTGCAAGAAGTTTGTGGTGTTCCTATGAATCTTTTGCCATAAACGGTTTACCAATTTGGCAAACCGTCACCCAAGCAATGGCAGAATTACGCCGTCAGACACCCTCAACCATCACCTTATTTACAGCTGGCGCATTAGAACAAGGGCGCAACGGTTGGACACACCAACGTCCAGAAATTGAAGCTTATTTTGCTTCGATGATGCGGAATGGTAACGTTTTTCCTGTATTTCCCCCCGACGCAAACAGTATCCAAGCTTGTTATGACTGGGCGTTGACAACCAAAAATAAAGGAATAGTCATCACAGCAAGTAAGTCACCCTTACCAATTCGCACCACCTTTGCACAAACCCGTCAAGGTTTAGAAGAAGGTGCAGTAGTGCTGCATGAAATTCCTGGCGGTAAGAAAGTTGTGTTTGCAGTTATTGGAGACATGACATTAATTCCAGTCTTTGAAGCAGCAGCTTTCTTAGAAACAGAAGGTATTGGAGTCAAGATAGTTTCTGTAATTAACCCCCGGCGTTTGTATCGTCCTCATGATGTAGCTTGGGACACCTGTTCAGAAGCAGATGGTGGTTTCATTGATGATGCAAAATTTGCCGAATTATTTGATGGTGATGCACTCATTGGTGTAACTGGTGGTGCAGCGTCGATGTTAGAACCCATCATGTTACGCAGTAACAGCAAGCGCGATACATTCGCCTGGAAGCGTGGGGAGACTACCGCTAGTGCAGGTGAGTTGATGGCGTTTAATGGGTTGACTGCTGAAGCTTTGACTAAGCGGGCTATTGAGTTAGTGCATTAATATCATATTTGTGTAGTGGCGTGGCAAGGCTAAAGTAGTGCAAAAATATAGTTTTTGTGGTGCGGGCTTCTAGCCTGCACCGGACGGGCTAGAGAGCTTATCCCACAAGAGAGTTTTAATGCAACATTTTAAGCTTGTCACGCCAGTAGGGTGTGTTAGCGATCGCGTAACGCACCTTACAATACTAGCTAATTCCAGAAACTAGAGGTTTGTTTTTGAAACTCATCCCAAAATACTGAAGAATCTTCACCTGTTGCAATTTTAAGCATCATTTGAATAAAAATCATAGATCCAGATTTGATATCGCAGTCAGCAATATTCTGTCCATCAAAATCTGAATTTGTTGGAATATCTACCTCTTTAATCCACCAACGATCTATTTTAGTTACCAACTCGTAAATATCTAGCAAAAAGTTAATATTAATTTCAGCATCAGCATCAGTTAGAAATCTAGGTAATTCATGGGCTAAATTATTTCGATGTCTACGAATTTCGTCAACTAAAATAATGTCAGCATCGCTAATAGCAGACATTTCTTTCAACCATAACAGAGATGCTCGAAGACGAATTTTATCTAGTGATAAAACTTTCTTTTTATAATCTTCACTCTCAATACCTAGGCCATTTTCATCAAATTCATACGCAAAGAAATTACGAATACGATCAATAGCTGAAGTACAAAGTGTTTCATAAGCTGCCAAGAATATTGAAGCAGCAATTAAGTTACTTCTCAAAGATTGAGGATTTAAAAACTTAGCCCCACTATCTGACACTGGCTTTCCTGGTGCATTCATAGTTTATTAATTTTAGTGTATAACAAATAATGATATAAAAATCAAATCTATTCCTCTCTTCCTTCGTGTACTTCGTGTCTTCGTGGTTCATTAAATAGTAGTAAGTTAGCTTAACCCAACATCACCCAAACCACCCAACCATCACGAATAGTTTTTTCTCCCAATAGCAGAAAATAACAAAAACCGCCATGATATAGAAAACAACATTCAGAAAATCGCCTGATGAAAAGTATGAATATTTCCTTACCTGACACCTTATGAGCTTATGTAGAATAGTAGCGCAAGGTGGTTACAGCAGCGAAGCGTGAATATTTTCAGGAATTAGTACGACAAGACCAGAAACAGAAAGCAAGCAATCTTCACAAACTCAATGTCATTCAGACTCTTCATCTAGATAAGATTGACGACTGTGACGAACATGAACAATAGCTACAATATCGTCTTCAACAACAAACAAAACTCGATATTTTCTTTGTTTTCCTACCCATAGTTGGCGAATTTCACGACCAATTTTTGTTGATTCTGGAGCTATACTACATCGGTTAGGAAATTTTTTTAGTGATGCAATAGTATCTTCAAGTTGATAATACCAATTGTTCGCTACTTCAGCACTTAAATTATCACACATCTAACGGTAAGAACTTTAAATTTCTTGAAATGCAGTAGGTTGAATAATAACTTGATAATTCATGAGCGAGGAGGAATATTATATTTTATTTGCAAGGTTGCCAAAGCTTGATCAGCAGGAATACCTTCACCGCGCTCAAATTCATCTAACCCTTTACGAATACCTACTATTGTTTCTAAGTAATCTATTCTTTCTAACAATTCTTGATAGGTAGCTTGGGGTTTTTGTGGTGCTGTTTTGAGTGACTGCAAAAAACCAAGCACATCTTCTAAAAGTTCGTTGGGTGTGTTATCAATCTCTTGCAAGAGTAATTCCTTGATAGTCATCACAGTTAATAAATCTGATTGATGTTTTTATTATAGCAATCATTTTCAGTTTTATATAGATAAGTTAATTATTTTTATTACAACTAAAGTAAGTAGCTTAGATTGACACAAATAAACCCAACATCACCCAAACCGCCCAACCATCACTAATAACCCAAGTTGCTAGTTAGTCTCAAAGAGAGATGACATAAAGGTAGAGAAACAAGAAAATCCCTCCAGACAAGACAAAGAGGAGGGACAGATGTTAAATGAAATAGTTACGATCTATTCTGTCATAGATGACTTATTAAAGGCGATCGGCCATAAAGAGGATATTCGTTGTGAAATGAGTGATGCAGAAATTATCACAACGGCAATAATCGCGGCTATGTACTTTGGTGGTAATCATAGTCAGGCTTGCAGCTACATGAAAGACCATAAATTGATGCCAAGAATGTTAGAAAAATCACGATTTAATCGGCGATTACATCATGTAGCAATGTTAATGAACGATTTATTTCATCAAGTGGGAATGGCACTGAAAGAAATTAGTGAAAATACGGAATATCTTTTAGACTCGTTTCCTGTACCGATCTGTGATAACATTCGCATCTTTAATGCCCATCTCATCCAATCACCAGAATATCGGGGTTATATCGCATCTAAGAAACGTTATTTTTATGGAGTAAGAGTACAGTTATTAACTACCAAAACAGGTACTCCCGTTGAATTTGTGTTCCTGCCAGCAAGTGCGACCGATATCCGGGGATTGAGTGCTTTACCATTGAATTTACCCCCAGGAAGTCAAGTTTATGCTGATTGTGCCTATCTTGATTACACTGTGGAGGATGTTTTGCTCGAAACTGAGCAAATCTCAATGCAAGTCATCCGAAAAAGTAACTCTAAACGCCAAGACCCTCCTTGGATTCAATACATTAAACAGTCTATTCGTCATTACATTGAAACCGTGTTTAGTGGCATTACAAGTTATTTCCAAAAATCAATTCATGCGGTAACTTATGAAGGGTTTTTACTGAAGGTACAAGCTTTTATTTTTGCCTATACTCTGAAACAAGCTTTTATTGACTAAGTTGTAAATGCTTCTTTCTTTTCAACTATACTGAACATTCCAGCGTTGCATTTTCATGGTGGTTGGAGTTCGCACAACCCCTCATTTACCATGCCTACACGAACCCTATCCTCTTTTATCTTCTATTACCCGCAACTTGGGTTAATAGTGTTTTCTCCCAATAGCAAAAAATGACAAAAACCGCCATGATATAGAAAAGCAGATTGAGGAACTAACCCTGATGAAAAGTATCAATATTTCCTTACCTGACACCATGAGAAGTTACGTAGAATAGTAGCGCAAGGTGGTTACAGCAGTGTCAGCGAATATTTTCGGGAATTAGTGCGACAAGACCAGAAACACCAGAGCAAAAAAACGACTACAAACCATGCTTTTAGAAGGGTTTAACTCTGGAGAAGCAACAGAAATAACAGCACAAGACTGGGAAGATATCCGTCAAGCAGTCCGGGATAAACTAAAATTGAGAAATAACCCTTAACTCAGTTACCACCATGCAAGTTAACGAACTCACTATTGAGCAACTTAAAGACCTCATTCGAGAAACAGTTAGAGAAACCATAGAAGAACTGCTAACAGACCCAGATACAAACCAAACTATCAAAGATAATTTTAAACAAGAATTATTAGCAATTCGGAAGCGCAGAGAAACAGGAGTTAGAGGTATTTCTACCGCAGAAGTTATGGAAAGACTAGGTTTAGAAAACAGATGAATTACCTAGTTGAGTATGAACCGGAAGCACTAGCTGACTTAGCAAAATTGACAAAATCACTTTGTCAAAGAATAGTTAATAAAATTAACTGGTTAGCTGAAAACTTCGACCAAATTACACCCCAACCCTTGACTGCTGACTTATCCGGTTTCTTTAAACTGAGAGTTGGAGATTATCGAGTAATTTATGAATTTGACCCTGACCAAAGAATTATTTTTATTGACAGAGTGGGACATCGAAGTGAGATATATAAATAATGGATAATCTCTATAAACTACTGCAAAAATCCAAAAAATACCAGCAATGTATTGAGGTAAAACCTCTATTTTTAGCCTCCAATCATTCTTAGATGGCTACTATTTTGCCCGTCGAAAAATTGGTATTCTCTTAACAGTATAATAAACAGAATTTCAAGATTTTTTACAATATGAAAAGTATGAATATTTCCTTACCTGACACCTTATGAGCTTACGTAGAATAGTAGCGCAAGTGAACAGATCCCCGACTTCTTAGATCAATTATCTGTATCATTGAGAAATATTCATAAGAAGTCGGGGATCTTGACGACAAATGACAGCACAAGACTGGGAAGATATCCGTCAAGCAGTGCGGGAAAGAATTAATCAAAAAACTCATAAACACTAAAAATATCAAATTAGGCTATACTACTGATAGTATGACTCTGGGTAGGATATGGCTAAAATCTCAATTTCATTGCCAGATGAACTACTAAATTACATTGACCAAAAAGTTGATAACCGTAGTGCGCTAATTGAAAGTCTGTTGAAACAATGGCAAGAAAAACAACAAGATGAAGCACTAGCGGCAGCTTGCGCCTTGGTTGATGAATTAGAATTAGGTTGGGAAAGTGAATGGCAAAACATAGCGATTACCGAATGGGAAGCATCTGGATAGTAACATTTGACCCATCCGTAGGTACAGAAATTCAAAAAACTCGTCCAGCACTGATAATTTCTGGGACTTTGTTTAACAACCAACGCAGCAAAGTCACGGTTTTACCTTTTACATCTGCAAAACTTAATAACCCCCGTATTTCACCAGCAGTAGTAGAAGTACCCGCCTCAGCACAAAACGGACTTTCTGTAGATAGTCTTTTAATCTGCGTTGAACCGATGACATTTGACAAAATCCGTTTAACTCAACAATTAGGAGAATTAGAAGCAGAATTACTAGAACAAGCGCAAAATATTCTGCGGCGATATCTGGGTTTAAACCACAATTAATCATAGTTGAGAATACCCAACAATCTAATCATTCCAATTCTTATATCTTGTAGCATTATCAATAAGCGTAAGGTGGGAATTGCCCACAACGTAAAACTAAGGCGTTCAGCAAGTTGCAAGCAATGCCCACCCTACAAAAATTATCATCAAGGAACAGGTGCAAGATGTGTGTTAGAGGAGCTTTGATGATGAGTTATCATCAAAATAAAGTCATAAACATCATTTAACTATGACTATCGAAATCTTAGATAAAACTACCACAATTGCCGAGCAAAAATTTCTCCTACCCGGTCATTACACCTGGGAACAATTAGAGACAATAGAAAAATTAACCGCAGATGCAGCAGGTTTGCGGATAACTTATCTTGATGGGTGCATTGAGTTTATGACACTTGGCGAACAACACGAAATGATTAAAAGCGCAATTGCTATATTATTAGCATTATACTTTTTTGAAAAAGGTATAAATTTTATCCCCGTAGGTAGTGCTACTCGTCGCGCCAAAGAAAAGAGTGCTTCCTTTGAACCGGATGAATCTTATTATATAGGAGAAAAAAAAGAAAATCCTGATTTAGCAATTGAAGTTAATATCACCAGTGGCAGTATTAATAAATTAGAAAAATACAAACGCTTTAATATTACTGAAGTTTGGTTTTGGGAAAATAATCAATTTTATCTATATCGACTAAAAAATGATAACTATGAGCCAATTGCTCGAAGTGAATTATTGCCAGATTTGGATGTAGAGTTATTAGCAAGTTGTGTTTTAATGCCTTCAATTATTGAGGCTAGACAACAATTCATGCAAGGAATAAAAAAATAGAGATGTGTGTTACATATTTTTTCATATTTCAGGAGTAGTCAGCAATGATAAATAAATTAGTTAATCATCTAGATACAAACTTCACACCATTTACAGCGAAACTCAGTCAACCTTTGACTAAACAAAGCATCAAGGTTTTACAAGTTAATTTAGGTAAACGTTGTAATTTAGCCTGTAGTCATTGTCATGTTGAAGCTAGTCCGAAACGTACAGAAGAATTATCCCCAGAAATTTGTGGACAATTAATTGATTTAATTGATAATTTTCCTGAAATTAAAATTGTTGATTTGACTGGTGGCGCGCCAGAAATGAATTATGGTTTTAAACCACTGGTAGAAGCTGCACGAAAGCATGGTAAACAGGTAATTGTCCGTTCTAATTTAACTATCTATTTTGTAGATGGGTTTGGTGATTTACCTGCATACTTTGCTAAACATCAATTGCGAGTTGTGGCTTCTCTGCCTTGCTACCTCGCAGATAATGTTGATAAAATGCGGGGAACTGGTGTTTTTGATGCTTCTATTCAAGCTTTGCAATGGCTGAATCAACTGGGTTATGGTACAAGTCCAGATTTAATTGTGGATTTGGTTTATAATCCCCAGTTACCTACAAGTGAAAAGTTTTCTTTACCGCCAGAACAGGGTAAACTAGAACGAGATTATAAAAGGTTTTTGCAAGAACATTTTGATATTGTGTTTAACAATCTGTTGACGATTACTAATTTACCTGTTGGCAGAACTAAATTACACTTAGAACGGAAAAAACTTTATGACAGCTACTTACATTTTTTAGAGTCTAGTTTTAATTCTAGTACAGTTGAGCATCTAATGTGTCGGGATTTGCTGTCAGTAGACTATTTAGGAAACATTTATGATTGTGATTTTAATCAGATGATGAATTTACCAGCCACAACAGTTAAAGGTGAACCCCTCACCGTGGCTAAATTTCTAGAGGCTGGTAGTTTAGACTTAATTGATGAGGTTAAAACTGCTGACTATTGCTATGGTTGTACGGCTGGGTGTGGTTCTAGTTGTGGCGGTTCTTTGGTGTCATAACAATAGTATTATGCGAAAAAAATTCTGTTACCAAAACTGTTACGAGTGTGTCACTACTGGGCAGTTGTTCTATGATGATATTTAGTTAAGCTCCTCACACCACACCAAAAGCCGTGAAACTATATGAGATAGTTTCGCGGTTTTTTCCTTGGTTATCTTACATCTCTCAAGAAAAAAGCTTTAGTTTTTGGTTTAGAACTCATCCCCATTTCTGACTCAACGCAATGTTTTTCTTGAGAGTAGAGACGTTGCATGCAACGTCTCTACATCATTTTTTGGTGCAACTTCCTAGAGAATTGGTATAAATTGGCAAATATCGTGCATCTAGCTGCAACTTGGAGGAGAAAATAGTGAAAGCAGTCTTAATGACAGCACCCGGTAGTCCTGAAGTCTTACAATTACGGGAAGTTCCAAAACCCAGCATTTTGAGTAATACCGAAGTTTTAGTCCGGTTAATAGCAGCTGGGGTTAACCCCATAGATACCAAACTACGTCAGCGTGGGACTTTTTACCCTGAGCAAATGCCGGCTATTTTAGGATGTGATGGTGCGGGAATTGTTGAAGCTGTGGGTGCTGGTGTGCAAAAATTTCGCCCTGGTGATGCTGTCTATTTCTGCAATGGTGGTTTAGGCGGAAGTTATGGCAATTATGCAGAGTATACTGTAGTTGATGAACGCTTTGCCGCCCATAAACCTGATTCTTTAAGTTTTGCACAAGCAGCAGCAGCACCTTTGGTACTTATCACCGCTTGGGAAGCTTTATATGAACGGGGAAGACTTGCACCAGGAGACAAAGTTTTAATTCATGGTGGTGCTGGTGGGGTTGGTCACGTAGCAATTCAATTAGCTAAACTTAAAGGTGCGAGTGTCGCTACTACTGTCAGTTCGGAAGACAAGGCGCGTTTTGTCAAACAATTGGGTGCTGATTATGTAATTTTTTACAAACAAACCGACTTTGTGCAAGCTGCTTTAGACTGGACTAATGGCGAAGGTGTAGATTTAGCTTTTGACACCGTTGGCGGTGAAACTTTGCATAAAACTTTCCCGTCTGTGCGAATTTACGGCGATATCGTCACAATTTTAGAACCTAATGCCAATACTGTCTGGAAAGTTGCCAGAAATCGCAACCTCCGCATCGGTTTAGAATTAATGCTGACACCGATGTTACTCGGTTTGACGGAGGCACAACAACATCATGCAGAAATTTTAACAGAGTGCGCTCAGTTGTTTGACCAAGGTAAGCTCAACGTCTGCGTTAATCATCAATTTCCTTTAGAAGAAGCGGTGAAAGCTCATACTTTACTGGAAGCTGGTGCGATTACAGGTAAAATAGTTCTGCTAATTAGCAATGAATAACAGGACTTATGCAACTGGCATATTAGTGGGGTGCGTCAGATATCAAAAATAGTTTTATTGACAGCATTTAAACAGTCTGACGCACCCTACAAGATATCTGTAATGTGACTATTACAGGTAAAATAGTTCTGCTGATGGTTGACGGTTGACGGTTGACTGTTAACGGTCAGCAACTTTATGCGGGATAATTGATTTCTTGGAAAGCTCTGACTGTATTCAATTGAAACTTTGGTATAAACAAGCTAAGTTATTCATTAGTTTGTGTGCATTATTTATCTTATTACTTCCCCTACCAACCTGGGCTACACCAACGCAACCAGAACGCACATCTTTAACTGTAGAACTGTTACAAGAACGTCTACATACACCAACGCTACGTGAGGGTAATTTAACTGTTGATTTGCGGCGTATGGTGATTGATTTACGTCCCGAAAATGCGAGTTTTCGTGATGCTTTTTATCAAATGCTCCGCAAAGAACTGCAAAAAACTGGGGCTAAACCTTTAGGTTTAGATTTGAGTTATTCTCTGATTCAAGGCGATTTTGTTGGCAGCGATTTAGGGTTAAGAACTCCTTTGTATGCTCAAGGTATTGCCCCAATTTTTACAGCATCAGAACAACAACAGTTAGAACGGTTGCGTTCAGTTTGCTTGCAATCTTTAACTGTGAGTTTGATTAATTCTAAAGATTGTCGCTCACTTTTAGATACTCAGTTAAATGTTTCTAGTGAGGTGACAGTTTTTCGGGGGGCTTTGACTTTAGAAAATACTCGCTTTAATGGAGAAGTTCGATTTAATAATACATTTTTTCTGCAACCTGTAGACGCTGAAAATGCTACTTTTTTACAACCAACTAACTGGAATGAAACTAGATTTAGCCGTGCTGTGAGTTTTAATAATGCTAAATTTCGGCAAGCAAGTAATTTTCCAGGTAGCGTTTTTTTTAATAAAGCTAATTTTAAACAAACTCAATTTGAAGAACTTGTTGATTTTCATGGTAGTATTTTTGTGCATACTGCCAACTTCAACCAAGCAGTTTTTAAGCAATTAGCTAAGTTTAATAGTGTAGATTGGCAAGAAAACGCTGATTTTTCTGGGGTGCGTTTTAGTAATCAAGCTAAGTTTACTAAGGCTATTTTTAATCAATTCCTGTTTTTAAAAGAAACAACTTTTGAGCAAGCTGCTATTTTTCGGGAGGTGCTATTTAATCAACCTGTGGACATGCGGGGTGCTAGCATTATCAATCAGGCTGATTTTAGTGATGCTTTATTTTCTCCAGACGCTTTTTTAAATATCCCTGGACTAACATTTAATTCTAATCAAGCGAAAATTTTAGGGAATCCTGGGGAGATTGGTAAGGTTTTTCTTGTCCCGACATTACAAGGTAATCAAAACGTTTTGCGAAATTTAGGGCAGAATTTCCGTCAACAGCAACAAGTGGCTGATGCTAATCAATTAGATTACATTAAACAACAATTACGTCTGGAGGAATTAAGCCGGGAGTTAGTTGGAATTAATATCAATAATGCGAGTGAAAAAAGTTTGATGAAATTGGGTTTTTCGAGTATCCAAGCGGATGCGATCGCTCAACGTCGAAAAGTGAAATTATTCCTGAATAGCAACGAATTATTAACACTAGCAGATATTGATTTAACCACATATAATCAACTGAGCGATCGCCTAGTTTTTGCTGCACCTTTAGCTATCAGTAATTGGTTGCTCACCGCTTGGACTTGGTTAGCCTTGAGTGTATTATTATTGTTAAGCGGCTATGGTACGAATTTTTGGCTAGTATTCGGCGTGGGAGGAGTAGCGATCGCTTACTTTGGCTTACTATTTTGGTTAGTAGATAGATGTCGTCGTCTGCATCCTCTCCCCATCATCCCCACAGCCTCCGAAACCACAGCCATACTCATCAGTTTTAGCTGTATAACATTTTTGAGTTTATTAGCCATCTTCCGCAATGCTGCCCAACCTTGGCTGACATTGGGATGTCTGTTAATTATTATTGTACCAGTACCTTTGATATTATTAATCCGTCTCTATCAACAAGGACGCTATCACGACTTAATGAATGTTTCTTACTTTACCGAAGACGGAACCTTTCGCCAATTAAGATTACTCATAGGACGTTTACCAGTCATTCCCAGAAATCAAACATTTCGGGAAAGATATATGCCTTTATTATGCGATCGCCGTTGGAACTGGCTCAACTATTATGACTTTAGTCTCAACAACCTCGTCAAATTAGGATTTAACGACATTCGCCTCAGAGACGAACACCTACCAGGAATCATATCTACCCTAGCTTGGTATCAGTGGAGTTTAGGACTACTCTACATCACCCTAGTTTTATGGACGCTTTCCCGCACCATTCCCGGCTTGAACTTATTGCTTTATCTTAAGTAATTAATATTATACGCTACTATGAGTTCTCAGCCTATATTACTTCGTCCAGCACAAGAAACAGACGCATGGGTGTTAAGTGCAATTCACATTGCAGCAATTAAAGCCTTACCTACCACATTTTACAACCGCCAAGAACTTTTAGCTTGGCGCAATTACCGCAATCACCCAGATGGTGCTAGTATCTTGAAGCATCTGAAATTACCAACTATTTGGGTAGCCATAGCACAGGAAAATATCACAGGATTTGCTAGTTATATTGCAGACGAATTAATTGCTTTATATGTTCATCCTCATTATCAAAGTCAAGGAATTGGACGGACTTTAGTAGAGCATTTTTTCCACAGCGCAAAACAACAAGGTGTAGACAGAGTATTTACCACCGCTAGCCTGTATGCAGAAGGTTTTTATTTACGACTGGGATTTACTCCCATCAACACAGTACCTCATCACTTAGGAAAAGGGTTAATAGTTCCCGTGATCGAAATGACGAAAGAATTAAAATAGGAGATACGGTTTAGTGATATTTAATTTATATTTTCAATAACACATTAAATTGTTAGTTCACTATTTTTTAATAAAATTTTAAGGAACTTTCTCTGTAATAATTACATTCAATTACAACTTGTGTTTAAGAAAAATCTATAATGCCAGCACATCCCAAAAATCAAATTAGCCTGAAAACTATCCGTTCTGCTGCTGTTACCCGTACACGGTTGATAGAAGCCGCTTCTCAGGTATTTGCTCGTTTAGGAGTTCAAGGGGCAACTACCCGCGAGATAGCCCGTGTTGCTGGTGTCAACGAGGTGACGTTATTTCGTCACTTTGCGAGCAAAGAACAACTGTTAAAAGCCGTCATTGAAAATGCCTTGAGACTGCAAACCGAAGCCCTCGCCCACCCAGAAGCATGGACACAGGATTTACGAACAGACTTAAAGCACTATGCCGAGCTTTATAATACCATGCTGGAAGCCCAAGAAGACTTGATACGGACTTTTATTGGTGAAGCCAAACGTCATCCTGAAGCAGCCAAGCAAGTCATCGAAGAAGCCGTTAAGCCATTGGCAGAAAAACTCGTGGCTTACTTACAATCATGTCAGAAAAGAGGAACTGTCAGAACTGATATCAATCCCCTGCCAGCCGTTGATATGTTTACAGGAATGCTGCTAGCGGGGATGCTTTGCCGGAATGCCAAACTCAAGCACAACAGCTATAGCAGAGACGAATATATTGATACTTGTGTAGATGTTGTTGTCAGAGGAATTGAAGCAAGGAGTGGGGAGAAATAAATTCAAAATTCTTTCATTCAAAATTCAAGAATTCTGGGGAAAAATCTCCCCTCATCCCCCACTCCCTCACCTTTCCTATAAGATGAACTAGGAGAGTTAAATCCTAGGAGTAGGCTTCTGTCTTTAGAATTGATTACCATTCCCCCAAGCAATTCTCAACCCCCCACTGGGTTAGTTGTCACCTTACATGGTTGGGGTGCTAATGCGCTTGATGTGGAATCTTTAGCGTCTTACTTTAACTTACCCAATTACCAATTTGTACTTCCTAATGCACCCTATCCTCACCCACATTCGACTGTGGGTAGGGCATGGTATGAGTTAAGAAATGAGAATACTTATCAAGGATTAGCGGAAAGTCGGCAACTACTATTAGATTTTTTGCTGTCTTTAGAAGCTAGTTATGGCGTGCCTTTATCCAGAACTATTTTAAGTGGATTTTCTCAAGGTGGGGCGATGACGTTAGATGTTGGCTCTAAGTTACCCCTAGCTGGGTTAGTGGTGATGAGTGGCTATTTACATCCAGATGCGATCGCAACCAATAACAATCATGTTCCACCAACTTTAATTATGCACGGTACACTTGATCAGGTTGTGCCTCTGCAAGCTGCGATTAAAGCACGAGAAACTCTAGCATCCTTGGGGGTGGATGTGCAGTATCATGAGTTTGATACTGGGCATGAAATTAATTTGCAAATGTTAGAGGTGGCACGAAAATTTATTATTAATGCCGTTGGTTAGTCAGAGATACAAATTTTTGCTAAATTATAGTAAAAATTCTGACAAACTTTAGAGATTCCATGCCCTCTAATGAGTAATATAGATTGGGTAGCTCTATTGAGCGCGATTTGACCTGTGCTGGTTGCAAATGCTGCATAAGGGAGGGGCAAGCATTATGAAAACTCTAAGCATTTCCAAGAACGAAATTGCTGCCATGACCGCAGCAGAGGTAGAAGAACTGGCTTCTCGTCTAGAAATGGATAATTACAGCAATGCTTTTGAAGGGTTAAATGATTGGCATCTACTACGAGCGATCGCTTTCCAGCGTCCTGAGTTAGTAGAACCATACATCCATCTCTTGGATTTGGAACCCTACGACGAGGCATAATTATTTTACCATCAGGAGTTAGGAGTTAAAATACCTAACTCTTTTATCTTCTGTTTTTGTTATGTCTCATTCCCCCAATCTCACGACAAATCAACGCAGCAAGGTAGTCATCGCTGTTGGTGGCGGAATAGCTGCCTATAAAGTTTGTGAGGTGGTTTCAACTTTGTTTAAAACAGGTGTGGAAGTTCGCGTCATTCTCACCAATTCCGCACAAAAATTTATTACACCTCTAACTTTAGCTACTCTCTCGCGTCATCCCGCATACACAGATGATGATTTTTGGCAAGCAAATCATCCGCGCCCATTGCATATTGAATTAGGGGAATGGGCTGATTTATTAGTCATTGCACCGCTAACGGCGAATACATTAGCCAAGTTGAACTCTGGTATGGCGGATAATTTGCTGACTAATACTGTGTTAGCTTCTGCCAGCCCGGTGTTGTTAGCCCCGGCGATGAATACTGATATGTGGGAACAGCTAACGGTGCAGCGCAATTGGCAGCAACTTTTACAAGATAATCGCTATCATGGCATGAGTACGGCATCAGGTTTGTTAGCTTGCGATCGCATCGGTGCTGGGAGAATGGCTGAACCTGCCGAAATTGTCACTCATATTCAATCATTGTTACATACCAAAGGCAGTCAAGATTTAGCCGGCAAGCGGGTTTTAATCAGTGCTGGGGGAACACGCGAGTATTTTGACCCAGTGCGATTTATTGGCAATCCCTCAACAGGTAAAATGGGGTTAGCTTTAGCACAAGCCGCTTTACACCGAGGCGCGAATGTGACGTTAGTACACGGCGCAGCTAGTTGGAATGCACCCTTGGGTGTGCAAGCAATTCCGGTGATGACGGCGGCGGAAATGCAGCAGGTAATGTTAGAATATTTGCCGAGTGCTGATGTAATTATTATGTCGGCGGCTGTGGCGGATGTGAAGCCGAGAGATTATAGTGCAGAGAAATTACCCAAGCGATCGCTTCCCCAAAGTTTACCATTAGAACCAGTCCCAGATATAGTGGCTCAATTAGCCCAGCACAAACAACCCCATCAAGTATTAATTGGTTTTGCGGCGCAAACTGGGGATATTGTCACGCCAGCAATGGCAAAATTACAGACAAAGCAATTAGATGCAATTGTAGCTAATCCCATTGATCAACCTCATAGCGGTTTTGGCAGTGACAACAACCAAGCCATATTGATAGATAGTCAAGGGCGAAAACTAGAAATTCCCCCTTGTTCTAAATTGCAAATGGCACATCAGCTTTTTGATTTTGTGGCTCAGTAGGGGTGGGTTCTCCTCGGTGCGGTACAGGAAAAATATTTGAACGCAGATAAACGCAGATAAACGCGGATGAATTTCTATTCTATGCTCAAAGTCCTTCCCAAACAAACCGTTTCGATGTACACCCGTGATGGTGTACGTTTAGATGCGGATATCTACCGCCCGGATGCAGTGGGAGAGTTTCCGGTATTATTAATGCGACAACCCTATGGTAGAGCGATCGCTTCTACTGTTGTCTATGCTCATCCTAGTTGGTACGCTGCCCAAGGTTATATTGTTGTAATTCAAGATGTGCGCGGGCGTGGTACTTCGGAAGGCGAATTTCAGTTATTTGCTCACGAAATCAATGATGGTGCAGATACAGTCAACTGGGCTGCAAGTCTTCCTGGTAGTAATGGCAAGGTGGGAATGTATGGTTTTTCCTATCAGGGAATGACGCAATTATATGCTGCCATAGCTCAACCACCAGCCTTAACAACTATTTGTCCGGCAATGATTGGCTATGATTTATATACTGATTGGGCTTATGAAGGAGGCGCATTTTGTTTACAAACTAATTTAGCTTGGGCAATTCAACTAGCAACGGAAACCGCCCGTTTACGTGGTGATTTGCCAGCTTATCAAGCTTTATATGCCGCCTCTCGCAATTTACCTGTAAATAATCCCGAAATTCTTCAGCAACTTGCACCAGAATCTTTTTATCACGACTGGGTAGCCCATCCCGAACCGGATAGCTATTGGCAACAACTCTCACCCAAAAGCCACTTCCAAAACGTTGACTTGCCGATGTTTCATATTGGCGGATGGTTTGATACTTACCTGCGGGGTACGCTGCATCTATATCAAGATATGACAAACCGCGCCACCACACCCCAACATTTATTAATCGGCCCTTGGGCGCATCTACCTTGGGGACGCAAAGTCGGCGAAGCTGATTTTGGTAAGCTTGCAGCTAGCCCAGTCGATGAAATGCAGATTCGTTGGTTTAATCAATTTCTCAAAGGTGTAGATACAGGTTTATTAGATGAGTTACCTGTGCGCCTGTTTGAAATGGGTAGTAATATGTGGCACTATTTCCCCAATATATTTACATCAAACCAGAAATCTTACTTGTTGTCAAGCACCGGACTAGGAAATATTAGAGAAGATGCCGGAAGTCTCATACCCGATGCCCAGTCCCCAATCCCCAATCCGCAGTCCCCAGTCCCCAATCCCCAAGACATATTAGTACATGACCCGTGGCGACCAGTGCCGTCGGTGGGTGGTCATGCAGCGATGCCGGGGGGAGTGTTTGAGCGATCGCCTATTGATTGCCGTTCTGATGTTTTGACATACACGAGCGCACCGTTAACCGCAGATTTATCGCTGCTAGGGGATATTTTAGTCGAAATATCCTGTCAATCTGACCAAGATAGTTATGATTTATCTGCCGTATTATCCCAGGTGTATCCTGATGGCAGAGTGTACAACATTACCCAAGGTTATTTACATTGCCAAGACAGTAAAAATACTGTTACTAGACAAGTAAAATTACAACCAAGTTTTATCAGAATAACTCAAGGAAACTGTTTGCGTTTGAGTTTGAGTGTAGCCTGTTATCCAGCCTATGCAATGAACTCAGGGAATGGGGCAGTATTAAGTAGTGAAGCTTTACTTAAAGCACAAATTATTACATTAACTGTGAATGGTGGTGAGTTATTGCTATCTGTAGTCTTGTAGCTTGGCGATCGCTCTACTGTTAACTGATATTCGTAACAGTTGTATAAGTATGCGTAATTTTGTTTAGTCTGGTTGAATACTATATTAAATCAGCATAACTACATCCCTGAATCCTGTGAGTTTACAGCATCGGGTGTAACTAAATCGTCTTGCTTATACTATTTCCGAGAAAAAGAATGTTCAACTTCAAAGTAACAAAAATTGCTACCTTAGCTCTCAGCTTGACTACAGTCAGCTACATTTCTAACTTGTCAATCAGCCAGCAAGGGGTCAAACTCCAATCGGCTCAGGCTGCAACCGACTACTGTGGCCCAGATAACAGTCAGGCAGCACGAGCCGCAACGAAGTTTTTCTTATTTCCCTATAACCAAACTTTTAATCCTGCCTGTGAGCAACACGATAGTTGTTATGCCACATTGAGACAATCAGGTAAAACTAAAGAACAGTGCGAAACAGAATTTCGTAAGAATCTCTACAAAGTCTGTGAAGACCGTTCTTTGTGGCAAAAAGTCAGTCAAGATTTGTTTGGCTTAGTGACAAACCCCAAGCTGTGGGGAGGGGTGGGCATGACTGGGCCTTGTAAGCGTCAGGCAGATTATGCTTCTTGGGCAGTGAGCCAATTTGGTGAGAAAGCCTTGGGTAATCAAGCTATTCACAGCCTGAAAGTTGTCAGTGTCAGAGCTAACCGCATCTATGACCGTTTTAGTGATGACGAACTCAAGGTATGTGTCAAAGTCAGAAATGACGGCAACTTAGCCACAGAATGGGATTTGGTACTGCTCAATAAAACAGGTGCGGTTGTGGATACTGAGCCAGACACCTACGAACGCAACATTAAAGTAGGTGAAACTGACGAAGAATGTGTCACCACCAGAGGTAGTAGGTATTCTATTTCTGATTTAGGGACAAATGCACAGGTAGCGGTGCGTATGGATGATTACCCTGGTGTAGCACCATTTGCGATTGTTGCTGACATTTCAGTGCCTACTCAACGCCAACGGGATAAATTTACCTCTGTATCTTACAATCATCAGAGTCGGATGGAGGCATACAAACAATTGCAGCAGATTAAAGCTAATAATAATTAGGTAACTATCGTAATTTGTGCAACACATTGATAATTAGTAGGGGCATCAGACATTACGCCCCTACAGTGTGTCAATTACGAAAAACTTGATCAAGCAAACTACCATCGGCGGCGACTAACTGAATTTGTAACGGCATTTGTCCGGCGGCGTGAGTTGAACAACTCAGACAAGGATCAAAGGCACGAATTCCCGCCTCGACACGATTTAACATTCCTTCAGGAATTTCTGCACCTTGAATAAAATGTTTAGCAATTTGGGCAACGGCGCGATTCATTGCCAGGTTATTTTGTCCCGTAGCAATGACTAAATTAACTTTTTGCAATAAGCCATTTTCATCAACTTGATAATGATGAAATAATGTACCGCGTGGTGCTTCACTAACACCGACTCCTTCTAATTGATTAATACCTGCTTCTGCACGCAATCGACTGGATAGGATATCTGAGTGATCAAGAAAGATTTCCACGTATTCAATACAGGCTAAAATCTCAATTAAACGGGCATAGTGATAGAAAAATGAGGATGTGACAGCACCTTGAGCGAGTTGACGAAATTCCCGCAATTCTTGATCTGCTAAAGGCGTACCGATAGCATTACAAATATTTAATCTTGCTAACGGCCCGACTCGATACATTCCACTATTTAAACCACTATGACCGTTATTTTCTGGATATCCCAAAGGACGATAATAAGGTGATTTTAAATAAGAATCTGGTTGGACTGCTTCACCAATAAATTCTTGATAGCGAGTAGGGTCAAGTTGATCAGCGATGATATTACCTTTACTATCAACAAAGCGGATATATCCGTCGTAGGTTTCCCATAAACCATCAGGGGTAACTAAACCCATAAACAAACTAGGAAAATTGCCAAAAGTTTGTACTTCTTTTTGATAGTCTGTGAGCAAACCTTTGAATATTGCCAAAGCATTTAAAGTAGTAGCTTTAGCTTCCGGGATGCGTTGCTGAATGTGGGTGCGTGCTTCTGGTGTGAGGGGTTCTCTGACTCCCCCAGGAACAGCCCAAGCCGGGTGAATTTTTGTCCCTCCCAACAATTCAATAATTTCTTGCCCAAATTGACGTAGACGGATACCACCACGGGCTAATTCTGGGTTAGCGGCGATTAAGCCAAAAACATTGCGTTTTTCTGGGTTGCTGTCCATTCCCAGTAATAAGTCTGGGGCGGAGAGGTGAAAGAAACTCAAAGCATGAGATTGGATAATTTGCCCCCAATTCATCAGACGACGCAGTTTAGCCGCAACTGGGGGTATGGTGACAGATAAGATGCGATCGCCCGCTTTTGCTGAAGCCAATAAATGACTTACCGGACAAATACCACAGACACGCGCCGTAATTCCCGGCATTTCCCACAAAGGACGACCTTCGCAAAACTTTTCAAAGCCGCGAAATTCTGTAACGTGAAACCGAGCATCGCTAACTTGTCCACTATCGTCCAGATAGATACTAATTTTAGCGTGTCCCTCAATACGGGTAAC
>NZ_CAWMSA010000040.1:108946-184474 GCF_963870205.1 Anabaena sp. CA = ATCC 33047
GTATTCGTCGCAATACTCATCAAAGGCGGTTTTGCTAATTTTCTCTGCTTTTTGGTGGGCGAGTTCTGATTGGATTTCTTCGATAACATCCCAAGCGGCGGCGCATTCTTCGGAACGCACACCTTTTTGAGCGCAGACAGCACGGGCTTTTTTAATTTCGTCTTGTAGTTGTTGCTCTAGCACAACTGTTCGGGGTAGTTCCAAAAATTTACTTTGAGCCAGGATGTCTGTCAGAGAAATTATCCCTAACAACTCCCCTTGAATCACAGGAGCGCGGTGTAAATTATAGTCAGCAAATAATCGGGCTACGTATTCTAAACCCAGGTCAGGATTGACGGCTATGCAAGGCTTAGTCATGACTTCGTAGACTCGGACTTTACCAGGGTCTTTCCCATAGGCGATAACTTTATACACAATATCGCTTTCGCTAATAATGCCATAAGCGTCTTGTTCGTGGCGACGATCTACAATTAATGCTCGCCAGTCTCTAGCACGCATTAAATTCACCGCTTCGGCTACAGTGGCGGAACTGCGAATCGTTGCCACATCTTTTGTCATCACATCTGCTGCTTTTAACATAATTACCCCGACAGGAGAATTCAAAATTTACGGGAGTGGGGAGTGGGGGAGATGAGGGAGATGAGGGAGATTTATTCAAAAATTCCAGAATTTTTGAATTTTGAATTTTGAATTTTGAATTTATATCCCCCATTACCCAAACTTAATCAACTCACGCCCTTCTAGGTGTGGTTTTTCTCCTTTTAATAATGGTTCTAATGCGGCGCGAATGCGTGTAGCTGAGGGTGGACAACCGGGTAAATAAATGTCAACTGGTACGATAGCGTGTACAGGTGTCACTTGATCTATTAACGGGGGGACGATACCCGGTTCTTGGGGAATCTGAGCATAAAGATCAGCTGTTTGGATGTAAGAACGTTGTAGAACTGGTTCAGCACTACCGACGGGATTACGTAAGGCGGTAACATTACCAGTTACAGCACAGTCACCAAAAGAAATTAATATTTGAGAACGCTCTCGGACAGTCTGGATTGTTTCCAAGTGTTCTTCATTAGCGATCGCACCTTCTACCAATACCACGTCTACATCCTCTGGATATTTTTTAATATCCGCAAAGGGACTAAATACGACATCTGCCAGAGAGGCTAAATCAATCAGCCATTCGTCTAAATCCAAAAAAGACATGTGACAGCCAGAGCAGCCACCTAACCATACTGTTGCTAATTTCAATCGAGACATAAGAATTTTGTAATTTATAATGTGGGCATTGGTCATTAGTTATTAGTCATTAGTCATTAGTCATTAGTCATTAGCTTTTCCCCTCCGCTTCCCTGCTTCCTCAACCCTCTCCACTCCCTACTCGTTGCCATTCTTGGACGACGCGCAAGGGGACGGAGATGTTAATGGAGCGATCGCCCGGTTGAGGTATGCTTAAGACTAGAGGTTCTGTTGGTAATTTTGGCAAAATATCTTGAAAGTCATACTGACCGATGGTGGGTGCTGGTGCTTCATCTAAGAAAACATCAGCCGCAGACAAGACTTTACCTGTAGCAGTGGTAATTTTTAATGGTTGGGGATGAATGAGTTCGGCGGAACCAGGAAACCCCACCAGCCGCAGGTTTAAAGTTTCGCCTTCACCGGGATAAACTTGTTTAAACAGTATCACCTGCCAAACCTTGCCTGATTGATCATCTAATCGTGTTTGTGAGCGATAAAGAAGTTCTGCTGTTGCTGTTTGTTGTTGCTCAACAGCCGCAATTACCGTTTCTGTAGACAAGCTTCCTAAACCCAGGAACATAAAAAACGTCAATATCCCCAACAACAGTAGCCACCAAAATACACTTTTGATAGAAGTTGGTGACAGACACACAGAAAACCTGGGTAAATTTTTCCGGTTCCTTGTGTACTGGTTCGCTTTGCGTCTGATTTTCATCATCAGATTTACCTCCTAGTGTGCGTAAGAATGGGATGAGGGAGTGGAGGAGCGGAGGAGAAAAACTAATGACCAATGACTAATAACTAATAACTAATGACTAATGACTAATGACTAATCCCCACTATAGATTCCATTGCTGTTTTTCCCGTGCGGTAACTAAGAAATCGAGTTTGGCGCGATCGTGTTTCATTTCGCCGACGCTGGAACCTTGGTAAAATAGCGCACCTGTAGGACAAGCACTTACGCATTTACCGCAGGATGTACAAGTTTGGGAAGTTCCCCAAGGTTGGCTCAAGTCAGTGATAACATGGGAATTTGTTCCCCGTCCTGCCATATCCCAGGTATGTGCGCCTTCTATTTCATCACAAACACGGACGCAACGAGTACAAAGTACACAACGGTTATGGTCTAAGCCGTAACGCTCATGAGATAAATCAACTTTGCGGTCGGGGAAATGGTAGGCTAAACGTACATGATCCATCCCCATTTCAATGGCTAGGTCTTGCAGTTCACAGTTACCGTTAGCTACACACA
Source organism: Anabaena sp. CA = ATCC 33047 (assembly GCF_963870205.1). Taxonomy (NCBI): domain Bacteria; kingdom Bacillati; phylum Cyanobacteriota; class Cyanophyceae; order Nostocales; family Nostocaceae; genus Anabaena; species Anabaena sp. CA = ATCC 33047. The sequence goes on from NZ_CAWMSA010000040.1 coordinate 111,435, forward strand.
CCGAGCAGATGTGATTTCCCTCTGCAAACAGCATTTCGATAATTGTACGCCGATAACTTTGCAGGCGATCGCTCTTAGTCTTCACCTCCATACTCTCTGTAACTTTCGTCACACAAGCCGGAAGTAATCTATTCATCCCCGCGATTTCTACCAAACACAGACGACACGCACCCACATCTCCCACACCTTCTAAATGACACAGCGTAGGAATATGAATACCTGCTTCTTGTGCCGCCTGTAGTACGGTGTCTTCCTCGCGCGCACTCACCATCTGACCATCAATTGTTAGTGTTTTTACGGTCATAATAAATATCCATTAAAACTTGGGCATTGGGGACTGGGGACTGGAAGGGACTGTTGACTGTTGACTGGGAAAATATCCTCTCTCTCATCCCCCTCATCTCCCTCATCCCGCTCATCTCCCTCATCTCCCCTACTCCCGAACCAAAGCCAAATATTCATCACGGAAGTAGCGCAAGGTACTAAAGACAGGATTGGGTGCAGACTGGCCTAAACCGCATAAGCTGGTGTGCTTCACCATGTCGCACAGTTCTTCTAGGAGTTGTAAATCAGCCTGTGATGCTTTACCTTCGCTAATCTTGGTTAATAATCCATGTAACTGCACAGTTCCGACTCGGCAAGGAATACACTTACCACAGGATTCATCCATGCAAAATTCCATAAAGAAGCGGGCGACATCTACCATGTTAGTAGTTTGATCCATGACGATCATCCCACCGGAACCCATCATCGAACCCAGACTGGTTAAGGATTCATAATCTACAGGAGTATCAAACGCGGAGGCGGGAATACATCCCCCAGAAGGGCCTCCTGTTTGTACTGCTTTGGCAATACCACCATCGGGAATACCGCCACCCATTTCTTCTACTATTTGCCTTAAGGATGTCCCCATTGGCACTTCGATTAAACCTGTGTTGCGGATTTTGCCAGCTAGAGCAAATACTTTTGTGCCTTTGCTTTTGCCAGTGCCGACACTAGCAAACCACTCCGCACCTTTACGGATAATCGGCGCAATATTGGCAAAAGTTTCTACATTGTTAATTAAGGTCGGATGTCCCCATAAACCAGATTCCGCCGGATAGGGGGGACGAGGGCTAGGAAGACCACGTTTACCTTCGATAGAAGCCATTAACGCTGTTTCTTCACCGCAAACATAAGCCCCTGCACCGATGCGGATATCAATTTTAAAATCAAAGGGAGAGTCAAAGATTTGACTGCCTAAAAGACCGAGGCGTTGGGCTTGATGTATGGCAGTTTGTAAGCGTTTGATGGCAATGGGATATTCTGCCCGGACATAAATATAACCTTGACTTGCACCCACCGCATAGGCAGCGATCGCCATTCCTTCTAATACCCGGTGGGGATCACTCTCCAACACACTCCGATCCATGAATGCACCAGGATCTCCCTCATCGGCATTACAGATGACAAATTTGCGCTGTCCTTTCGCCTTAGCAACTGTCGCCCATTTCAAACCTGTGGGATAACCAGCACCACCCCGTCCCCGCAAACCACTGCGGCTAACTGTATCGACAACTTCCGCCGATGTCATCTCCCGCAGGACATGATAAAGAGCCTGATAACCCCCAGTAGCAATATAAGACTGAATCCTTTCTGGGTCAACTTTGCCACTGTTTTCTAACACTATCGGCTTCTGATATGTAAAAAAGGGCTGCTCTAGCTTCACCACCGACAGATGAGACTCTTTTCCTTTCAGCGTCCCAATAATTGATGTTGCATCTTCAGGAGTCACTTTTTCATACAGAGTTTCTTGAGTCTCGCCTTTCGACTCTCCACTCCCCACTTTCTCAACTTCCACTAAAGGCCCCTGACAGCACAAGCGCATACAACCCACGCCTGAAACTTGTACTTCCTTCTCCAAACCTTCTGCTTTTACAGCTGCTTCTAGTTGTTGTTTCACCGCTTGAGAGTTAGAAGAAAGACAACCAGCCGCCGTACAGCAACGTATTTGTACTGGTTTGGCTTGAGAACGTTCTTGTCGAGATATTTCTAATAATTCAGTTAGTTCCATGTTTTATACCAACTCTTCAAAAGCGGTCACGTCGCTGCGCTCCGAATTCTTGCATAGCCTACGGCATCGCGTAGCGTCCCGTAGGGAAGGCTTACGCCTACAAAATTCTTGCATTCAATACCCCCACGGATAAATCCGGGGGCTTGAATTAATGTTGTTTCACTTTTTTTCTTCTCCATAAATCAATTTAGGCGGCTCAGATCCTTGTTTTCTTCGGTCAACAGATGTCAACCTGAGAACCCTTATCATGTCTACTGTTCCGAATTTTGAATTGCTGTTAACCATCCTTGTATATGTTGCTCTACTGTTTCCGGGGTTTGATTACCTAAAACCGCACCATCAAACACCACCGCCGGCGCAATGCCACAAGCACCTAAACAGCGTGCCGTGAGTAGTGATAATTCACCATCAGCAGTAGTTTCACCAGGGTGAATGCAGGTAGATTTTTCCAAATTTGTTAAGATGGCTTGCGCGCCTTTGACATAACAAGCTGTACCTGTACATACCACACAAGTATGCTTACCCTGTGGTGCTAAAGAAAATAAATGATAAAAAGTTGCTACCCCATAAACCCTACTAGGTGGTAGTTTCAAGCTATGGGCGATATACAGTAATAAATCCGTTTCCAAGTAGCCAAAGATTTCTTGAGCTTTATGCAGAATTTCAATCAGGGCATCTTGTTGATATTGATGACGCTTGATAGTTGCATCTAGCATCTTCAATCGTTTATCCCCACTAGGATGAGTTTGGTTTGGTTTGGTTGTAGTTGTCATCAGAACCTCCCAGGAGACTCCCGCTTATCCTGACAAGGAAAGCGGTGAGAGGAATGGGAGGTGAATTGTAAAACGTCCCATGAACACATTTTTGTGTTAACAAAAACAGTGATTGGGACAGTTGAACAATTCACAAATTCTCTACATGGCATAAGCATAACCATCTTTTTTGTGAATAGTTTTACAGTATTTATTGCTTTTTAGTTAGGGAATGAGGACTGGGGATTGGGAACTGGGGATTGGGGATTGGGGATTGGGTAAAAGTTTTTCTTCCTCCGCTCCCTCCGCTCCCCTGCCCCCCTGCCCCTCCGCTCTCCTACACCCCTACACTTTCTTGCGTATCTTCTTTGACAGTGGTTTTGGCTGGATTTGCACAATGGACTATGTGAACTGAACAGGGGGCATGGTGGAGGACATAGTTACTTACACTACCTATAACTAATTCTTTAAATCCAGCTAAACCCCTATGTCCCATCACGATTAAATCCGCATTCCACGTAGTCGCGAATTTACAAATTGTGCGTCCAGGGCTGCCTAAGATTTGTTGAAATTCTGTAGATACATCTGCGGTGTTGGCTTTAGCACTGAAAGCTTGTAACATTCTCAAGCCTTCATCTTTAAAGCGATCCCACTGTTTTTGATATACCTCAAAGGTTTGACCGCTTATTCCTGGATAGTAATCATAATTTGTTACCATAGGTATATTAGGACTACCGTCTTCTTCTGCTGACAACACGTGTAACAAGAATAAGCTGGCTTGTGTGGCTTTTGCTAAGGTTAATGCTTGCTCAAAAACCTGTTGTCCTGTTTCCGAGCGATCCAATGCCACTAAAATTTTTTTGAGCATATAGACCTCTGTTATTATTTATTGAGGTTTTTGGTTTAAAATTAAGTTCTTCTATAGGAATCCGATTTGATTATTGAAATTACTTGTTTAGTTAGGGAACAGGGAACAGGGAACAGGGAAAGAGGGAGCAGGGAACAGGAAAAGAGGGAACAGGGGTGTACTGAGTTGTTTTCAGAAATCAAATATGATTCCTATAGTAGTTAGTTTTAGTGAACTGCTGAAAGGCTAGAGGTTAGATATGAGAGTCTATGAGCTAGGATTTTTTACTGAAAATCAGCATCAGCTATAGTCTGAATATACTAACAGCACTCAGCAAAGACTCATTTGCCTCACACTATTGCTTATAAGACAAAAATTTGAGGAACTTGTGAGGAAAATAGCCACTCTTATTTCATCTATAAAAGATGATTGATGTTGATTTTTTGGAAAATATCTACACAGTTTGTGAATATTGCTCGTAAACAGGTAACAAAAATCTTTTAATATTAAGATGTATTGATTTTATTTGTGGATAACGCCAAAACCCTGCTAGTTAGATATTGATATCTTAAGTGTGAATCTATTTCTAAAGTTTGATAAATATTGATATTTGTTAATTAAAATTAATATTCAAGAGTTCCATCATCTAATATAAGTTTAAGTACCAAATATTACTAATTTAGAGTTATCAGTTAGACCATTTGTTGATGATTGTTTAAATCTTAATTTAATATGAAAATTTTAATAGTAGAGGATGACGAATTAAACGCTTATGCGCTAACAGCCGTTCTCACTAACCAAAACTATGTGGTGGAAGTAGCGGCTGATGGTGATGCAGCTTGGGATTTAGTCCAAACCTATGACTATGATTTAATTCTTTTAGATGTGATGCTGCCAAAGCGGGATGGAATTAGCCTGTGTCGGCAAATTAGGTCAAATGGTAAACAAATGCCTATCCTGTTATTAACAGGTTGCGATAGTAGTCACGAGAAAGCAATAGGTTTAGATGCGGGTGCAGATGACTATGTAGTGAAACCCTTTGATGAGGAGGAATTGGTGGCGCGTGTGCGTGCGCTGTTGCGGCGAGGCGCGACAAATTCCCAACCAATTTTAGAATGTGGCGACTTGCGGCTTGACCCTAGCAGTTGTGAAGTGACTTATGGACAAGAGTTACTCTCTTTAACTCCAAAAGAATATGCGCTATTGGAGTTATTTTTACGCAATCGTCGCCGGGTGTTTAGCTGTTCGATGATTTTAGAGCATCTTTGGTCTTATGAAGATACTCCCGGAGAGGATGCAGTTCGCACCCATATTAAAGGATTGCGAATGAAGTTGAGAAATGTGGGAGTGCCTAGTGATTTAATTGAAACTGTTTATGGGATTGGCTATCGACTCAAGCCACAGGAGGAAAGTAAGGGAACAGGGGAGCAGGGAAATAAGGGAGCAGGAGAGAAGAAAAAATCTCCCACATCTCATAGTAAATCTCAAACAGAAACAACACTCACGGCAATAGCGGGAGTTTGGCAGAAATTTTATGGACGGGTGGATCAGCAAGTTAAAGTTATCGAACAAGCTGCATTAGCAATTACCCAAGAAGCTCCTGATTTAGAATTATATTCGCAAGCTAGACAAGAAGCCCATACTTTAGCCGGTTCTTTGGGGACGTTTGGTTTACCGGAAGGCTCAAAACTAGCACGCCAAATTGAGCAGCTATTGAAATCTGGTACAAGTTGGACACCAAGAGAAATTAGCAAGTTGCAAAATTGGGTGCAAGCATTACGTCAAGAAGTTGCAGCGCCAAAACCCGCAGCATCTTCACCGTCTGTGACTAATTCCCTTCCCTTGGTATTGGTAGTTGATAGGGATGCTACTTTAGCTGAACAGTTAACACAAGCATCTGCTGACTGTGAATTTCAAGTGACTACTAGCACCAGTCTGAAGCAAGCCAGAAAGATACTCTACCAAGAGCATCCAAGTGTAGTGCTGCTTGATCCTCAAGTTGCGCCTCATCAAGAAGATAGTTTGAGTTTCTTAGCAGAACTAGCCCAATGTAAACCGTCTATACCCGTTATAGTGTTTACAGAACAGACAGGTTTTCAACATCGCCTACAACTAGCGCGTCATGGGGAACACACCTTTTTACAGAAACCCCAAGGGATATCTGAGGTATTGGGGGCGATCGCTCACATTTTACAACAAGTTCCCCACGCCGAAGCCAAAGTCTTAGCTGTAGACGACGACCCCAAAATTCTCGCCCTATTGCAAACTCTCCTATGTCCTTGGGGTTTGAAAGTCATTACTTTAGATGATCCCCGGCGGTTTTGGGAAACATTAAAAGCCGAAACACCAGACTTATTAATTCTGGATGTAGAAATGCCCCATACAAATGGTATTGAATTATGCCAAGTAGTGCGTAATGATGCTGAGTGGGGTGAGATACCTATATTATTCCTCACAGTTCACAGCGATGCCGAAATAGTTAACCAAGTCTATAGCGTCGGTGCTGACGACTTCGTGAGTAAACCCATCATCGGCCCGGAATTGGTGACGCGAATTATTAATCGTTTAGAACGAGTGAAATTATTAAGGCGAGTCAGTCAAAGGCATGGAGCAGGGGAGCAGGGGAGCAGAGGAGCAGGGAAGCAAGGGAGCAGAGGGGAAAAATCCCATACCCAATCCCCAATCCCCAGTCCCCAGTCCCCAGTCCCCAGTCCCTTTTTCACCAACGGACGCGCAATTTTTGATACACAACCAGAGTGTGTGACAATTGTGGCGGCTGATGGTACTTTATTAGAAATTAATCCCGCAGGTGTGGCGATACTAGAAGCGGATAACGCCGCCGCATTGGTGGGTAAATCTATATATAATCTGATTGCGCCGGAGTACCAGCCAGCTTTTCGCCAATTGCATCAAAGTGTGTGTCAAGGACAACAAGCTAGTCTGGAATTTGAGTTGATTACTTGTGAAAATCATCGCCGGTGGATGGAAACTCAGGCTGTACCTTTGCATAACGCCGCCGATGGTAGCTTAGTCCAACTAGCAATTACACGGGATATTACTCATTACAAACAAGTAAAAGCAGAAATACAGCGAGTTTATCGCACATTGCAAACCTTGAGTAATTGTAATCAAGTGCTAGTTCGGGCTGAAGACGAGGATGATTTACTACATCAGGTGTGCGACATTATTGTTCACGTTGGGGGTTATCGTTTGGCCTGGGTAGCCTATGCTGAAGATGATACCATGAAAAGTATCCGCCCGGTGGCGCAAGCAGGTTATGAAGAGGGATATTTGCGATCGCTCAATCTCACTTGGGCTGACACAATTCATGGTCAAGGGCCGACAGGAACCGCTATCCGTACCGGAAAAACTACAATTATTCAGAACATTTTGACTGATAGCCGCTATGAGATTTGGCGGTGTCAAGCCATCAGTCGGGGTTATGCTGCTGCAATTGCTCTACCAATGCTGGCTAATGGTCAAGCCTTTGGAGCTTTAAATATTTATGCCGATGAAGCCGATGCTTTTGATGTCAATGAGGTGAAACTGTTAGAAGAGTTAACGGCAGACTTAGCCTATGGGATTTTAGCATTACGCAATCAGCGCGATCGCCAATTAGCAGAAGCCGCCCTCCAAGAAAGTGAAGAAAGTTTAACCCTGGCTCTCGAAGCCGTTAACCTGGGTATTTGGGATTGGAATCTTACCACCAACCACATCACCTGTTCTGATAGTCATGCGCGGTTATTTGGGTTGGAGCCTGGTAAGTTTAATGGTGCTTATGAAATCTTTAAAGCCTGTATTTCTCCAGAAGATTGGCCGGGCTTAGAGCGAGCATTCCAGACAGCCCAACAGCAAAAAACGGATTTTAATCATGAATTTCGCGTAGTTTGGCCTGATGGCAGTATTCACTGGCTGGAGGGTACTGGCAAACTCTACTATAATGAGCAGGGCGCAGCTGTACGCATCCTGGGTACAACCAGAGATATCAGCAATCGTAAACAAATTGAAGCCGCCCTACAAACCGCGAAGAACGAACTAGAGTTAAGAGTAGCAGAACGGACTGTTGAATTAGTCAACGTCAATCAACAGTTGCATTCTGAACTAGAAGAACGTCAGCGAGTAGAAGCAGCATTACGGATTTCTCAAGTCCGACTCGCCCGGATTTTAGATATTGCCGATGATGCCATCATTTCTATTGATGGTAATCAAAAAATTACTATATTTAACCAAGGAGCCGAGAAAATCTTTGGCTACTCGGCTCAAGAAATTATCGGACAACGGCTGGATGTTCTCTTACCCCAGCGTTTTGTCGAGGCTCACCGTCAGCACGTTACCGGCTTTAGACAAGCTCCCAGCTTGGCGCGACGCATGGGAGAACGGCGAGAAATCTATGGTTGTCGCCAGGATGGAACGGAATTCCCCGCCGAGGCTTCTATCTCGAAACTGCATATAGATAACGAATTAATTTATACAGTTATTTTGCGTGATGTTACAGAACGCAAACAAATTGAGCGCATGAAAGATGAGTTTGTGTCTGTAGTTAGTCATGAACTCCGCACCCCTCTAACCTCCATTCATGGCTCCTTGGGAATGCTCACCAGTGGTTTATTACCAGCCGACTCAGAGCAAGGTAAACGCCTGTTGCAAATTGCTACTGATAGTACAGAGCGTTTAGTCCGCCTGATTAATGACATCCTAGACATTGAACGCATCGAGTCAGGTAAGGTAAAAATGGAAAGAGAAACCTGCAACCTGACCGAGTTGATTGAATCAGCCGTCAGTATTATGCAACCCTTGGCGAATAAAGCAGGTGTAAAACTCTCGATTTCTAGCCCATCGGTACAACTATGGGTAGATCCAGACCGCATTGTGCAAACCTTGACAAATTTGCTGAGTAATGCTATTAAGTTCTCTGCACGGGATAAAACTGTTTGGTTAGTGGCTCAACCATACGGCGATGAAGTATTACTGACAGTCAAAGACACCGGGCGTGGGATTCCGTCTGATAAACTCGATACTATCTTTGAACGGTTTCAACAGGTAGATTCTTCAGATTCCCGTAATCATGATGGTACGGGTTTAGGTTTGGCGATTTGTCAGAGTATTGTACAACAACATGGCGGGCGGATTTGGGTAGAAAGTATTGTAGGTGAAGGTAGCACCTTTTACTTTACGCTGCCGATTTTACCAGTTTCCCCCAGTGTAGAGTTAGTAGATTCTTTGCCTTCCCACTCCCCACTTTCCACAACCCACTCCCCACTCGTCTTAGTTTGTGACGATGATCCGGTGATTCGCCTGGAAATACAAACACTGTTAGAAACAGGGGGATATCGAGTCATGACTGTAGCTAGTGGTGAAGATGCGATCGCCTTAGCATCTGAGGAACATCCTGACGTGATTTTACTAGATTTGCTCATGCCAGGGATGAATGGTTGGGAAACAATGGCACTATTGAAAGAACGAAGCGAAACTAAAGACATTCCGATTGTAATTTGCAGTGTCTACAAGCAAACCAGCACTAGCCAAAACAGTGCAGATTTTGTGGATTGGGTGAGTAAACCAGTCCAAGAAAGCTATCTGTTAGATTCTCTCAGAGGCGTGATTACTAAATCTTCTCAGCGAGCCAGGATTTTGATTGTAGAGGATGATCCTGATTTAGCAGAACTACTCACTACCCTGTTTGAACGCCATGATATTGAAACCTTCCAAGCTAGAACCGGACGAGAAGCGATTCGTCTGAGCCAGGAAGTGAAACCAGATTTGTTAATTCTGGATTTGATTTTACCAGAAAGTGATGGCTTTGCGGTAGTAGATTGGCTACAACAACACAATCACCTGTGTAACATTCCTTTGGTAGTATATTCAGCCAAAGATTTGGATGAATCAGAACGGAAAAGGCTTAAGCTAGGAAATACAGAATTTTTGACTAAAGGACGTGTTACCACCCAGGAATTTGAACAACGAGTCATAGAACTACTTCAGCGAATTACGCACAACTCACAAGAGATAAGCCGTCATGAAAACCAAGCGAATTCTAGTAGTTGATAACGAGCAGTATATTCAAGAAGTCGCCAAAATTTGCTTAGAAACAGTCGCAGGCTGGGAAGTAGTAACGGCGAGTTCTGGTAAAGAAGGGATTAACCAAGCCGCAGCTTGTCAACCAGATGTGATTCTTTTAGATGTGATGATGCCAGACATGGATGGTATCACTACCTTTGAGCAACTGCAAGCTAATCCAGATACCAAAGACATCCCCGTGATTTTATTAACCGCCAAAATCCAAGCTAGCGATCGCCGGCGTTACTCACAACTGGGCATGGTGACAGCGATCGCTAAACCATTCAATCCGTTAGAATTAGCTGGACAAGTCGCCACAGCACTCGGTTGGAATTTAGACAACAAAAATTAAAATCTGCATCGATTTCCAGCTGAAAAAACAGAGTTAAGCTAAAATTAAATCAACTAAAACAGGGGGTTAAAAACATTATGTCAGTTAAACTTTTACCCGACCTGGGCGATTTAGTAGAAGGATTAGGAATTACAGGTATTGTCGGGATAGTTCTCATCCCAGTATTGTTACCAGTCATAGGTAGTGCAGGTAGACCAATAGCTAAAGCCATTGTCAAAAAAGGCATTGCTTTCTATGAAAATAATAAACACACCATAGCAGACTTAGGAGAAACCTGGGAAGACATCATTGCCGAAGCTAGGGCGGAAGTTGGCGAAGAACGCATGAAATCAGCCGAACCTACCCCTTAAAATCTTGCTGATATCTCAAAAAATTAGTCAACATAACTCTTGCGTTCTTCTGTACGCCTCTACTTGCTCAAAAATCAATCATTTGAAATTTTGTAGCTTATTTTGCTGCGGAGGGGTAAACCTACCCACAGGGTATTTTGAATTTTGACTCGATATCATTCCTGTTTGCAACCATTGATCCATTTCTGGGGGACGTTGAACACGATAAAGACGCGATCGCAATTCTTCCCCTTCCAAAATTTCTTTCTCTAACAAAATTTCGGCTGTTTCTCGCAACAGTGCTTGATTCACCTGCAAAATTCTCAACGCCATCTGGTGCGCCCCATCCACTATTTCTGTCACTTCTATATCAATAGCTTCAGCAATTTTTTGACTCACAGCCCGGCGAGGATGGCTCAAACCTTCCAAAAATTCTTGTTGTATCTTCTCAAAAGCTACTGGCCCTAATTTATTACTCATACCATAAAGTGTCACAAAACGTTCCGCCAAATCAGTAGCTTTTTGAATATCATCACTCGCCCCAGTGGAAGCCTTACCAAAAGTTAACTCCTCTGCGGAACGTCCACCCAAAAGTGCGACAATTCGCCCCCGGATTTCATCTTCTGTCATCAAAAAGCGGTCTTCTTCGGGTAACTGGAGGGTGTAGCCCAAAGCACCCACACCACGAGGAACTACAGAGATTTTTTCGACAATTCCCGCACCGGGAAGTAAAGCCCCAATTAAGGCGTGACCAACTTCGTGATAGGCAACGGTTTTTTTCTCTGTCTCATTCAACACCCGTGATTTTTTCTCTAACCCTGTAATCAGACGCTCAATAGCCTCATTAAAATCAGCCATTGTCACCGTTTCATGATTGCATCGGGCTGCTAACAATGCCGCTTCATTAACCAAGTTAGCTAAATCTGCGCCAGCAAACCCCGGAGTTCTGGCAGCTAACCTAGATAAATCGACATTTTCCCCTAATTTCACTTGTTTAGCGTGGATTTTAAGAATTGCTTCTCGACCACTTTTATCGGGACGATCTACCATAATTTGGCGGTCAAATCGACCAGGACGACGCAAAGCAGGGTCTAAAACCTCTGGACGGTTGGTTGCAGCCAGGAGAATCACCCCAGTATTGGGATTAAATCCATCCATTTCCGATAGTAATTGATTTAAAGTTTGTTCGCGCTCATCATTACTACCAATCATCGGCCCACTACCAGCACGAGACTTACCCAAAGCATCCAACTCATCAATAAATACAATGCAAGGTGCTTGTTGCTTGGCTTGCTCAAATAAATTTCTTACCCGTGCAGCACCAATCCCCACAAATAATTCAATAAATTCTGAGCCAGAGATACTAAAAAAAGGAACACCCGCCTCACCAGCGATCGCCTTGGCTAATAAAGTTTTACCCGTACCTGGGGGGCCGATTAACAAAACACCTTTCGGGATTTTCGCCCCTAATCGCTTATACTTGGCAGCATTTTTGAGAAAATCTACAATTTCTTGCAATTCAACCTTAGCTTCCTCCACACCAGCCACATCAGCGAAAGTTACGCCTGTAGTGCCTTCGGAATAAATCCGCGCATTACTTTTACCAATATTTAAAGCAGCCGGGCCACTCATTTGACTGCGACTGAGCAAAAAGCCCCAAATACCGAGAAAAATCAATGGTGGTAAAATCCAAGCGAATAAAGTAGAAATCCAACCAGTACGACTAGGAGGTTGAGCAGAATACTCAACATTATGCTGTCGGAGAATTTGAGGTAATTGCGAATCTGTCGGCAGAGGGATAGTAGTAAACACCCGATTGCTTTTGTCCTCAGATGTCTCAGCATTAGGTGCTGGTTTTAATTCATATTCAATTTTGTCAGAACCGATAACAACACGAGCCACCTTACCAGCTTCCACCTGAGAGACAAAATCACTGTAAGGTACTTGGGGATAGCGAGGTGAGCTAAACAGAATGACATTTAAAAATATTAAAAATGCTAACCACAATATAAAACCACCCCCAAACTGTCTAGGTTCTGGTGCTTTAGTATTGCGATCGCCATTAGTTTTCATAGGCATAGTAAATTGCTCCTGTGTTGGGGACTCTTGACTGGGAAAAAAGGGGAAAGTCCTCTCCCCTTGCTCCCTGCTCCCGGCTGTGAAAGCCTCCCCTGCCCTACATCCCGGCTTCACCTCAAAGACATAGAATGTAGATGTAAATCTCGTGGAGCCAAAGAAGAGAGATAATGTTTAAACCATTGACTAGCTAAACGTCCTACTTCTTCCATCGCTCCAGATTCACCAAACTGGTGAGTTGCGCCGGGAATAACTTCTAACTGCTTGTGTTGTGTAGCAATCTGAGCGATCGCATCTTCATTCATCGCAATAATAGGTAAATCATTCTCCCCAACAATTAACAAAGTGGGAGTTTGTACACAAGAAAGTGCCGTACTTACCAAATCAGTTTGTCCACTGCGGGAAACAATCGCCCTTACCGCCATTGGACGGGTTGTAGCTGCCAATAATGCGGCACCACTACCTGTATCTGCGCCAAAGTAGCCAACATTAAGATTGTGAGTAGTAGGATTTTCCAACAACCAATCAGTGATGCCCACAATGCGAGCAGCCAGAAAAGCCATATCACAACGGAAATGTTTAGTACGTTGGTCAATAGCTTCCTCTTCCTTCGTCAGCAGGTCAACTAATAAAGTCGCCAACCTTCCTTCCTGACGCAAAACATGAGCCAAATAATGATTATAGCTACTATATCGACTGCTGCTACCGCTATGTGTAAACAGCACAATTCCCTCAGCATCAGTAGGTAAAACCAATTCTCCTGTCAGATGAATCCTGTCTAATTCCAGAATCACAATTTGCTCTTCAACATTGGATAAAGGTGTCTTATTCATGGCAATATCTCAAAAAATGAAAGTAACCGCAGCAAAAAATCCTATTTTATTCCCTCATCCCACAATTAATTTTGCAACTACCAAACCTTTGCGTTCCTCCGCGTTTCCTCCGCGTCCCTCCGCGTTAAAAAAATCTCCACCTAGAGGATGCTCCTTATTTACTGTAGCTATAAATAACTGCCCAAACCAATTAGCTGTTAGTATGAATAACGAATTGCCAAATTAAACCTTTACCGAATTATTGATAAGTCACTTAGCAATAATTTTCATCCTCAAGATAGATTGCAAATCCTAAAATGAGCATCTAAATCAGATTAAATCTATCTACATAAATGGGAGTCAGCTTTTTCTCTATATTAGCTTTGACTCATATCTACTACCGATATTAGAGGAGACTCTTAATGATGTATCAGAGAATTTTAGTAGCGATAGACCCATCAGAAATAGAAAAGTATATTTTTGAGCAAGGTATATTTGTAGCGAAAGCAACCAATGCAGAAATGATGTTGCTGCATGTGCTTTCACCATTAGAAGAACCTTATGTCAGCCCTATATTCATGCAGCCAGATGCTATATATCCAACCGTACCACCTGAACAGATGGACACATATTTGCAGCAATGGGAAAAACTGAAACAACAAAGACTAGATTGGTTGCGATCGCTCACCAACACCGCCATCAGCGCAGGTGTCAAAACCGGCTTTACCCAAAACGTCGGCGATGCTGGGCGGATCATCTGTGAAGTAGCCCGCAGTTGGCCGGCTGACTTAATTATGCTCGGTCGTCGCGGTCGTGCGGGACTGAGTGAGTTTTTCTTAGGTAGTGTGAGTAACTACGTAGTTCATCATGCACCTTGCTCAGTCATGGTCATCCAAGGAAAAATGCCTACCACAACTGAAATGCTCACATAACCGTACATCTTTGACAGATGGTAAAATGAGTTTTAAATTTTACTCCTCATTAGCCAGGTCTTGGTGATTCCTTAACTATGGACACACTTGCCTACTTGCATCTCGCCGAGAGTTACGCAGCCTCTAGCAATTCAGAACCAGCAACTGTTACTGATTCGGATTTATACATTCCGCAACCAGCTTGGATAAAAAACCACAGTGGAGCAATCATACTAGCGGTTTCTGTAGCTTTGGGTGCGGTGAATTTATCTAACCAAGCTATGGCACTCAAACGAGGTGACAGCAGTTCTCAAGTGGTGTCCCTCCAGCAAAAGTTACAAGCTGCTGGATACTTACAACACAAACCCACAGGATATTTTGGCTCAATCACAGAAACCGCCGTCAGAAATTTTCAGAAAGCCAAAGGTTTAACACCTGATGGCATTGTCGGGCCGAAAACACTGGCGGCTCTAGAGTCTAGTTCTGGGTGGGATAAAATAGCCTCATCTTCCTCCCCACCCACCACCTCGCCAGATGTCGCCCAGCAGCAACAATCACCACCAACATCACAACGATCGCTCAGACAAGGCGACAAAAATGATCAAGTCATCTCCCTACAACAACAATTGCAAGCGATCGGATACTTTAAACAACCCATCACAGGTTACTTTGACGCAGCAACACAAGCCGCAGTCATCAAATTTCAGCAAGCAAAGCGGCTGACTATTGATGGTATCGCAGGGCCGCAGACATTTTCTGCCCTCAAATCCCACTCTAGCAACTTAGCCTCTGCACCTGTTGTCACCACAAAAACTCAAGTGCAAGTCAAACCGCCAACAGCTACTACTTTCAAACGTTCCCAGGGAATGAAGCACATCAAAACCATTTCTGGGAATATTTCCCCTAAATCAGTGGTTTATTCGGGTAATGGGTTATTTTTTGCCCAAAACATGATGTACAACCACACCATCACTGTATACAACCGCAACTATGAATTAGTTAAAGAAATTTCCGATGCAGTAGATTTATCACAATACGGTTATAGCAAGGTCAAAGGGAAATATAGAGGCGCACCAGTTGAGGCGAGTTTTTCCCATAATGGCAAGTATGCTTGGGTGTCTAACTATAAAATGTATGGCCCCGGTTTTAATAACCCTGGTAGCGATAACTGTTATCCTGCTCAAAAAACCGACAAGAGTTTTTTATATCGCATTAATACAGAAACTCTCGATATTGATCAAGTAATTCAAGTGGGTTCTGTCCCCAAATATGTAGCAACCTCAGCCGATGAGCGACTGATATTAGTCAGTAATTGGTGTTCTTGGGATTTGAGCGTCGTTGATGCGGTGAAAAATCAAGAAATCAAACGCATTAAATTAGGTAAATATCCTCGCGGCATTGCCGTAGATGGAAATTCCGAAACAGCCTATGTTGCTGTCATGGGTTCTTATGATATTGCACAAGTCTCTCTCAGAGATTTTTCGGTGAAATGGCTCAAAAATATCGGTCGTTCACCAAGACATCTCAACATAGATCCCAGTGGTGAATATCTCTATGCTTCTTTAAATGGTGAAGGAAAAGTTGTCAAAATTAGTTTACCCCAAAGAAAGGTTATAGATAAAGTCTTTACAGGTAATGCTCCGCGTAGTATGGCGTTATCTGATGATGGTCAAATCCTTTATGTTGTTAACTACAAAGAACATACCGTGAGCAAAGTTCGGACTAGGGATATGAAAGTGTTACAAAAAGTAAATGTAGAAGCTAATCCCATCGGCATTACTTACGATCCAAAAACTAGAGAAGTTTGGGTAGCTTGCTATTCTGGCAACATCATGATTTTTCAAGATTAAAAAGTAGTGGCGTAGCAAATATCAAATAGTGCAGCATTTAAACTTAACTAAACGTGTAAAAACATATAGTGTCAAAACTGTCTATTTCTAAGCCGATAAATACTGCTCAGACGGATATTTGTGAATGCAGTATTTTAAACCAGTCTTGCTCATCCGGTAGTTTTAAAGAAATATCTGCTTGATATTAGATTATTTAAATGATGTTTTAATTAATTTAACGTTATTAGGTTTGATTTTCTGTTTAAATTTGCTTACACGTAATTTTTATTTAATTATAGAAAATATACTAAAATTTATAGTTGTCATTAAGAATTGTAAATATATTAACTAAGTTAGAATTTTTGGAACCATTTGCCCAAAACTCATATATATTGCGGAAGTATATGATTTTTCTTCTCAAGAAAAATCAGAATTTGTACGGATATAAATTAAATTAACAATCTCTACAATAGTTACATCAAATAAATCTATCTGTATATTGGAGTCTAGACAAAGGTGTAACATTTTTTTTTATTTAATAGAGAAAATTTAACGGTAATTTCCACTATTTGAAGAAAAAGTGTTGCATTCTGTTGGCATCAGCAGGATTAATGTCTGGCATTTACAGTTAACTGAATATTTTTACTCTTCAGTCAAGTCTGTTAGATGCCCAGTCAAAGAAAATAAACAGGCTGATATTCAACATATTTAGCCAAATAAACCGATACAGATAAATAATCCTGCTTAAAAAAATGGCTAGGTTGGGTGTTGAAAAGGCTGATGGACAAAGTAAAGGTAGAAGGTATGACCCACCCGGAACTGATGGTATCAAATAACATTTTGAATGAATTTAAAACTTGTACTCAACTACAGTACAACGGACAGTTAGTGATTAGTAGCCCAAAAGGAAACCGATGGGTTTTTTACTATCGCTTAGGCCGGATAGTGTGGGCGACTGGCGGAAAACATCCTTTTCGGCGATGGCGTAGACATATAGCTCAACATTGTCCACAGATTGATGTGGATAAAATGCAGCTACGTCAACAAGATACTGTAACTGAGTATTGGGATTATCGTCTGTTGGAAATTTTGTATAAAAGACAAAAAATTCAACGAGAACAGATTAACACCATTGTAGAGAACACTTTGTCGGAAGTTCTCTTTGACATAGCCCAACAGACAAATTTTGTGTCTGTGAGTTGCACTCGCAACCAAGAGGTGATTCTGGAAACACCCATGAGTTTCACCAGTGCAGATTTGTCAATCAAACAGATGCAGGATTCATGGCAATCGTGGGCAGAGGCTGGTTTGGCGAATGTTTTCCCTGACTTAGCACCAATAATTAGAAGACCAGAACAGCTACAGCAGCTAGTTAGTCCATCTGTTTACAAAAACTTTGTCAGTTTGATTAATGGTAAACAGACATTGCGAGACTTAGCCGCCAGAATGAAGCAGAATGTTGTAGCTATCTCTCGTTCATTGCTGCCTTATGTTCTCAAAGGTATTATCGAATTAATAGAAGTACCTGATTTACCTTTAGCTATATTAGAAACTGCCAACAAGTCTATATCTGCACAACCCAAAAAATCTCATCTGCCGTTGGTGGCTTGTGTGGATGATAGTCCTCAAGTTTGTCAAATCATGGAGGAGATTATCACTTCCCACGGACTGAGGTTTATCAAGATTCAAGATGCGGTACAAGCTTTACCAACTCTCATCCAAGAGAAACCAGACTTAATTTTCTTAGACTTGGTTATGCCTGTGGCTAGTGGTTACGAAATCTGTACTCAGTTGCGGCGTATCTCCTCTTTTGCTAATACGCCTGTGATTATCTTAACTGGCAATGACGGGCTGTTAGATAGAGTCAGGGCGAAAGTGGTCGGTTCTACAGATTTTCTGACTAAACCTGTAGCTACAGATAAAGTATTGAGTATTGTTCGTAAATACTTGCCTGTACAGGCGCAATCTCAAGCCAACAGCAACTCAGGTTTAGGAGTTGTGCGTGAACGTATAGCTTGAGGTTGGCAAAAATCAAGATTTTCATGAGTTGTGGAGATGTTTTCTTCAGCTTTAATTGTTGCGGAATTTTAAAGCTGTGACATATTTTAACAAATATGCGCCAAATCAACCATTTGTAGAGATGCGAGTCATTGTGTCTCTCAAAGTATTTTGGTGATTATTCATGAGATAGGCATTAAATCAAGAAATGTAACAGTCAGTATTTTTACTGAACTAAATTCAGCAGAAACAAATCACAATATAACAAGATAAAAGCCTGTTGGCATCTGGATGCAAGGGCTATTGATTTGATTGTCTGACCACTAATAATTTTTCTAGGTAATGTCTATGACTACTGTTTTAGTAATTGAAGATGGCTTAACTGATATGGAGATTATCAGCCGTTATTTGCAACAAGCTGGCTGTTCTGTAATTAGCGCAACCAGCAGTGAGGAAGCGAAAGTCAAAATCGATAGAACTAAGCCAGATTTAATTTTTCTCGATGTCATTCTGCCGGGTAAAAGTGGATTTGAAATCTGTCGAGAACTAAAAAGTAATCCAGATACGAGCAAAATACCTGTAGTTTTTTGTTCAACCAAAAATACTGATGTCGATAAAATGTGGGGAAATATGCTAGGAGCAGAGGCTTATCTTTCTAAACCGATAAATCAAGAAGAGTTGGCATTAACACTGAAGCAATTCTGTAAATAGGCAGTGTTGTCACTCTAGTAAAGGATAACATCAAAGGACAAATAGCTTTGGATAGTCAGCAAAAGTTTTTAAGTTTTCATTTAGGAGCCAGAGATACAGCAGTAATTTCTTTAGAGAATATCACAGAAGTTTTGCAGGTATCTTTGGGTGATGTATGTAGTATGCCTCAGATGCCTAGTTGTATATTAGGTGTTTATAACTGGCGCGATGAAATGCTGTGGTTAGTGGATTTAGAGGAGATGTTAGGGTATCCGCCTTTGCCACCAGCCACAAATCTGATGACAAAAATGATGACGATTGTATTAGAAAAAAATGGCAAGCATTTAGGGCTATTAGTTAGGCAATTGATGGATATTGAATGGCTAGATATGGAGCAAATGAAAGCACCATCTGCGGAATTATTTTCTCAATCGATATCGCCTTTTTTGCAAGGATACTTTATTAACGACGCAGAGAGAATGATGTTCAATCTCGATGCTGATGCTATTATTCATTCCCCGATGTGGGCTACACATAATTGAGATTTGGGTAATGGCTTTAAAAATTCATTACTAACATTATTAAACTAATAAATGGCTAGAGGTCTATAAAATGACAATTGCGTATCATAACAGTCATGAAAGTGATGATTTAGTTTCTACAGTAGAACCGTTAGAAAAAACTAAAGATGGTGTGAATTTAAGTCATAATTCTCATCATAATGTATCTAGTGCAATTACTCAAGAATTTAAAACTTGGAGACAGCAACTACAAGACATTACTAACCAGATGCGCCTAGCATCAGATAAAGATGCAGTCTTAAAGGTTACGGTAGCGAAAGTTAGAGAAAAAATTACTTGCGATCGCGCGGTAATTTATCAGTTTTTAGCATCAGATTCTGGGACAGTATTATCAGAATCGCGTACTCTCGGTTGGACACCGGCTGTAGGTGAAATTCTCCCTGGGATTCTATTTGGTTTATATACCAATCAAGACTATGTAGAACCAGTCACAATTGATGATGTGAAGCAAGTACAAGTAACTCCCTATCAAAAACAACTGTTCGATAAATTTCAAATCAAAGCCAGTTTAAGTTTACCGATAGTGGTAGAAGGGAAAGTTTGGGGATTACTCGCAGTACATAGTTGTGCTTGTGCCAGACAATGGCAAGAATTAGAAATTACCTTACTATCGCAAGTTACCACAGAATTAACCTACAGACTCCAGAGCTTTGAACTGCATAAAGAATTGCAATTGCAGACTCAGGCTAAACAATCAGTAGCCAAAGTTATCGATAAGATTTTACATATAAATGATATCGAGAAAATTTTCCAAACCACTACCCAAGAAATCAGACAGTTATTGAAGTGCGATCGCGTGGGTATTTATCGCTTCAATCCTGATTGGAGTGGTCAATTTATTGCCGAATCAGTTGGTAGTGGTTGGGTAAAAATAGTGACTCCCGACTATAAAATGGTTTGGGAAGATACTCACCTGCAAGAAACTCAAGGTGGTCGATATGCTAAAGGTGAAAGCTTTGTGGTTAATGATATCTACAAAGCTGGTCATTTTCAGTGCCACATTGAGATTTTAGAACAATTTGAAGTCAAAGCTTACATGATAGTTCCTGTATTTGCAGGTCAACAATTATGGGGATTATTAGCAGCATATCAAAATAGTGGGACTCGTGATTGGCAAGAGTGGGAATTGAGCTTTTTAAATCAGATTGGCTTGCAGTTTGGTGTAGCGATCGCTCACGCCGAATATTTAGACCAAATGCGTTTGCAATCTGAACAATTAAAGCAAATTGCCGAACAAGAAAAAGCCTTTACCAAGATAGTTAACCGCATCCGTCAAGCGCAAGATGTTGATAATATCTTTAAAACCACCACCCAAGAAGTACGGACAGCATTAAAATGCGATCGCGTGGCTGTTTATCAGTTCAAACCAGACTGGGGTGGTATGTTTGTGGCGGAGTCAGTCGGCAACGGTTGGACAAAATTAGTAGGGCCAGATATCAAAACCGTGCTAGACGATACCTACCTGCAAGATACTAAAGGCGGTCGGTATGTCAGAGGTGAAAACTTTGTAGTCAATGATATTTATCAAATAGGTTTAGCCCCCTGTCATATAGAAATATTGGAGCAATTTGAAGCCAAAGCTTACATCATAGTGCCGATATTTTTTGGTGAACAACTCTGGGGTTTATTAGCAGCGTATCAAAATTCTGGCTCACGGGAATGGCAATCATGGGAAGTCAACTTTTTAACTCAAATTGCCTCACAATTTAGTTTAGCCAAATCACAGTTAGACTATCTAGAAGAAGTGCGAATCAAATCTGAGAAACTCGCTCAGATAGCAGAACAAGAAAAAGCCTTGACTAAGATAGTTAACCGCATCCGCCAAGCCGTAGATATAGAAGAAATCTTCAAGATTACCACTCAAGACTTACGGCAATTATTAAGATGCGATCGCGTGGCTGTCTATCGTTTCAACCCTGATTGGAGTGGCGAATTTATTGCCGAATCAGTTGGTCATCTGTGGGTGAAATTAGTCGGGCCAGATATCAAAACCGTCTGGGAAGATACCCACCTGCAAGAAACCCAAGGCGGTCGCTATGCTAAAGGTGAAAGCTTCGTAGTTAATGATATCTACAAAGCTGGTCATTTTCAGTGCCACATTGAGATTTTAGAACAATTTGAAATCAAAGCTTACATGATTGTTCCCATCTTTTTCGGTGAACAATTGTGGGGACTATTAGCAGCTTATCAAAATTCCGGCGTGCGTGATTGGGAAGAGTCACAAGTCACCCTGTTATCCAGAATTGGCGACCAATTAGGACTAGCATTACAACAGACGGAATACCTGCAAAAACTGCAAACACAATCAACCCAACTAGCAGAAGCCGCCGCACGGGATAAAGCCGCCAAAGAGTTATTACAACAACGTTCTATTCAACTGCTGATGGCGGTTAGACCAGCTTTACAGGGGGATTTAACAGTACGTGCGCCGATTACAGAAGATGAATTAGGCACTATCGCCGATGCTTACAACAACACCCTGCAAGCATTGCGCCAGATTGTATTGCAGGTACAGTCATCATCTCAAAAAGTTGCCCAAACTTCTAGCGACAGTAATGCTTCCTTGGCAGAACTAAATAACCTTGCCAAACAACAGTCGGATGAGATTAACATCGCTTTGGGTGAGATTCAACAAATGGTAAACGCTACCCAAGCTGTAGTTAATAGTGCAGATTTGGTACAAGAATCAGTCAAACAAGCCAACCAAACCGTTGAATCTGGCGATGCAGCCATGAACAAGACTGTACAAGCCATTCAAGCGATTCGAGAAACCGTAGCGCAAACTAGCAAAAAGATTAAACGCCTCGGTGAATCCTCACAAAAAATCTCTAAAGTAGTGAATTTGATTAGTAGCTTTGCTACCCAGACAAACGTACTGGCTTTGAACGCTGCCATTGAAGCCACACGCGCCGGAGAATACGGTAAAGGCTTTGCAGTCGTAGCTGATGAAGTGCGTTCTTTGTCTCGCCAATCAGCAGCAGCGACAATTGAGATTGAAAAATTAGTTCAGGAGATTCAAGAGGAAACTGGGGAAGTTGCGGTAGCAATGGAAACAGGAATTCAGCAGGTAGTAGAAGGCACAAACTTTGTTAATGACACCCGTCAAAACTTAAATGCCATTGTGTCTGCAACTGCGGAAATTAGCCAGCTAATTCAACGTATTACTGACGCAACCCAAAAACAAATGGCGCAATCTGTTTCAGTAACTAATTCCATGAAAGATGTTGCAGACATTGCTAACAAAACCTTTGGCGAATCCCAAGAAATTGCGGCTGTATTCCAAGATTTATCAGATATGGCGCAAGAGTTGTTAACAACTGTCAGTAAGTTCAAAGTGAATTAACAATCAGGGAGTGGGGAGTAGGGAATAGGGGAGCGGAGGAAGCGGAGGAAGCAGGGGAAGCGGAGGAAGCGGAGGAAGAAGAATTTTTACCCAGTCCCCAATCCCCAATCCCCTGTTCCCATTCGCAACTCTCCAATACCCAGTCCCCAATACCCAGTCCCCAATACCCAGTCCCAGATTATGATTACAGATACTGAAATTCGTGAGCAGGGCTATATTTATTTCATAGCAGAAGCCCCTGAATTATTGGAAACTATTGAACAGGAATTATTAAATTTATCGACAAGTTATAACAAGGGGACAGTGCATAACTTAATGCGCGCTACCCATACGATTAAAGGTGGTGCTGCTACTGTTGGCTTAGAAGTAATTAAGACCATAGCCCACTCCTTAGAAGATATATTTAAATCTCTATATAATCCAGATGTATTGATAGATTCGGAACTACAAACATTTTTACATCAAGGTTATGAATGCTTGCATTTAGCCTTAACCGCAGAAATCACTGGTAGCGTGATTAATCATGAGGAAATTTTAGAAAGAGCCGCTTCAGTATTTGCCAAAATTCAGGCTAAATTAGGTGATGCTTTTGGTGATGAGCATCATATTCCTACTTCCGAAGAATTGGGTTTTGATATTGTCCAATCTATATTTGAGACTGGTGTTAAACAACGGTTAGAAAATATTGCTGAAGCTATTGAACATAGTTTAAGTCCAACTGAATTCAGCGAGTTGTTAACTGAACAAGCTGAAGTATTTATTGGCTTGGCAGAATCTTTAAATTTACCAGGGTTTGGGGAAATTGCTCAAACAATGCTGTTAGCTTTACAAACTAATCCTGAGCAAGTAGAGCAGATAGCTAAGATTGCTCTGGTTAATTTGCAGGAGGCACAACAAGCAATTTTAGCAGGCGATCGCACCCGTGGCGGTGAACCATCTACGGCGTTACAACAACTCACATTAACTACACAGGCTGTCAATCCTCAATCTTGCGATAGGGAAGCAGAATTTTATCAATTTTTAACAACATCCGGCAAAAATAAGCAGGAGTGCATTCAACCCACAACCGCTAAATTTTATTTAAAAGTTGTGCGCTGTATGCTGGGCTGGTTTAATCATGAAAGGGCAATACCAGAATCAGAATTATCGCTGGAGATGTTGATTACCAATCCTGAAGGCGAAAATTTGCTGAGTTATGTTGATAGCTGGCTGAGTCAATTTTTAGAGTATATTCGTAGTGATGATGATAGTGATAGTCTTTGTCTTTATCGCCACGGAATGATTGCTATTATTCTGCTAGCAGTTGCTAAATTTCACTATTCAACTAAAAAATCTGAGTATATTATTCCTTTTATTCAAGCATTACAAAATAAAATTAGTTTACTAGCAGCAGAATATAAAAAACATCCGCCTGTAAATGCTGAAGATAAAAATTGGTCTGATAGTCCTAAGTTACAAACACTATTAGTTTTTCAACCCATATCAAAGCCTGAATCTATTGCAAATGATCAACTCCTAGAAGAACTATGGGGAGGAGAAACTGAGGAAAACTTAGCAGATGAGCCAGTTAATCAAGATAACAATGAGCAAACAGCTTTAGTGGTGAGTGAACCCACCACTACAGAGATGACAGAAACAGCAATTGATGTTGTGAATGAACCATCAGAAGATAAATCTCTGTCTTATCAAAATAGGAAAAATCAACAGCATACATTTATTCGTGTTGATGTAGACGGACTGCAACGCCTGAATTACTTAGCTGGTGAATCATTAATTTATCAAAAACGACGTACTTTAAATGATGAACAAACTCAAGACATTTTAGAGGGATTGTTGCAACGTCTGAGCAGACATCAAGAAACTTTAAATAAATTACGGGATTTACCGTTACAGATGCAAAGTCTCAATGGACAATATAGCCAAGATTTTGCATCGGTGAAATTTGACGCATTAGAAATGGATGCTTATACAGAATTTCAGTTGACATTACACGAAGCGATAGAAGAGACACTACAATTACAAGAAACTACAGAATCAATTGATTTACTTCTCAAACAAGCTAGCCAAATCAACGACAAGCAACAAAATTTAGCTTTGACAATGATTGATAATTTAGTCGAAGCTAGGATGTTACCTTTAGGTAATATTTTGAATCGCCTTCCTCAGATGGTGCAGAAATTGGGGAATGTTTATCAAAAATCAGTGGAATTGCGCCTGACTGGTACAGGGTTACTGGTAGATAAGGCGATCGCGGAAAAACTTTACGATCCGATTGTACAATTAGTGCGTAATGCTTTTGACCACGGGATCGAATCGCCGCAACTACGCCGGGAACGTGGTAAACCAGAACAAGGTGTGATTGAAATCTGCGCCTACCATCAAGGTAGTCAAACAGTGATTGAAGTTCGAGATGATGGACAAGGATTGAGTTTAGAAAAGATTCGCAAAAAAGCTAATGAACTGAATTTTAACCCAGACAATGAACACTGGCATGAAGCAGATTTATTAGATGTGATGTTTGCGCCCGGATTTTCCACTGCTGAACAGGTGAGTGAAATTTCTGGGCGGGGAATGGGGTTAGATATTGTGCGTTCTCAAATGCAAACTCTTAACGGCTCAATTGCAGTTCAATCCTTACCCAATCAAGGAACAACATTTATCCTGAAAATTCCTTTTTCTATGACTACCGACCAATTAATGTTAGTCCAAGCTGGTGGTACTATTTACGCTTTACTATTAGATAGTATCGACAAAATTGTCATTCCCTTCCCGCAACAAATCAAAGAATTTGAAGGTAAAAAAGTTCTGC
This sequence comes from Anabaena sp. CA = ATCC 33047, assembly GCF_963870205.1. Taxonomy (NCBI): domain Bacteria; kingdom Bacillati; phylum Cyanobacteriota; class Cyanophyceae; order Nostocales; family Nostocaceae; genus Anabaena; species Anabaena sp. CA = ATCC 33047. Next base: position 136,874 of record NZ_CAWMSA010000040.1, read on the forward strand.
ACTACCATACAGGGGATGATGAAAATATGGTCAGCCTCTATCAACTATCAGAGTTGATGTCTTATAATAATTCTTTTGATTACAATGTAAATAATCGCTATTTACTGAGTGAGAATAACACAGAAGTTATGAATAATCCTGTGTTAGTGTTGCGGCGAAATCATGGTATTTTTGCTTTAGAAGTTGACCAAATTATCGGCGAACAAGAATTAGTTATTAGACCTTTAGGAAATGCGATCGCACCTCCCAAATACATTTATGGTTGTAGTAGTTTGGCTAATGGTACTCTCATCTTAGTAATTGATGGTGCTTTGTTGCTACAATCTATTGAGATGCAAGCCACACTAGATGTAGGCGCATTACCAGCAGCGAATCCTGCCGATGAGCAAGCCTTACCACAGTCAGAGTCTAACCTAAAACCAATACCACTATTGAGTGCTTCTCAACCGACAAATACTATCAAAGAACCTCCCAACCAATCGATAGAAGCACCGCAGAAAACACCACCAGTAATTTTAGTAGTAGATGATGCTATTAGTCTGCGCCAAACTCTTTCTTTAACGCTGCAAAAATCTGGGTATCAAGTTATAGCAGCACAGCATGGGATAGAAGCTTTAGAACAGTTACAACGACATCCCGAAATTCAAGTTATCATCTCGGATTTAGAAATGCCACGGATGAATGGATTTGAATTATTAAGTAATATTCGGAAAAACCCCAACCTATCCCAACTACCTATAGTTATTCTGACTTCTCGCAGTGCAGAAAAACATCGCCAACTAGCTGAAGAATTGGGTGCTAAGGGTTACTTAACCAAGCCTTATTTAGAACATGAATTGTTAGCTATGATTGAGAAATTACTGCATACAGAACAACAGAAACACCATCAGTTAGTTACTCTGTGAATTATGTAGAGACGTTGCATGCAACGTCTCTACATTTTGTAGATAGTCTCTACTACAAACTTATGCCTTTGGTGTGGCTTCACCAAGTCTAATGAGGAGAGCGATCGCAATACTGACAGCTAAAATTAACGTCATACTCAAAGCTGAACCAAACCCCCAGTTTTGAGTCACGCCCAGAAATTGATTATAAACTAATCGCGCCGCCGTCATACTAGCAGCACCACCTAATAATTCTGGATCGATAAAATCTCCTAATCCTGTGATCAAGACTAGCAAAGAACCAGCCGCAATTCCTGGGAAAATTTGCGGAATCGTCACTTTCCAAAAACTCTGTACTGGATTTGCACCTAAATCGGCTGCTGCTTCTAATAAACGCTTGTCTAACTTTTCCAGGGAAGCATATAAAATTAACACCATGTAGGGTAACAAGCTGTAACTCATGCCAATTAATACAGCCGGCACTCTGTTGAGTAATTCTAGCGTAGGTAAGCCTACACTACTAAGCAAACTATTTAGTAACCCAGTAGGGCGTAAAATTGTAATCCAAGCGTAGGCACGCAGTAGGGAAGAAGTCCACAAAGGTAAAACAAAACCCAATAATAGCAAGTTGCGCCACCGTTGCGGTGCTATTTGAGCTATCCAATAGGCGACAGGGAAACCCAACACTAAACAGATGATAGTTGTACCAACTGCCAACCCAAGCGATCGCACAATCACCTGTAAGTATAAAGGGTCAATTATACGGATATAATTATCAAAACCACTAGGGTTAACTATATCACCTGGTCGAATATTTGGGACTAAACTTAATTGCAAAATTATCAGTGTTGGTAACACCAACAAAAGTAACAACCAAACACCAGCCGGCGCAAGTAATATCAAAGGTTGTAGCCAATTAAATCGGGGGCGATTTAGTTCGTTCTTGTCAAAATTACGAATTTCAGTAGACACGATTTTTAGAAACTAATGACTAATGACTAATGACTAATGACTAATGACTAATGACTAATGACTAATGACTAACTTTAACTGCTAGTTAATTGAGTCCAATATCGCTCATAAACTTCTTCAAAATTACCCAAGGGGCTAATGCGTTCACACTTTTCTAAAATTGCATCGGGAGGAAAAAAATTCACATTATTTTTAATGTTATTTGGCAATAGTTCAAACCCTGCTTGATTAGGTGTAGCAATTTTTAATCTTTGGCTGATGCTAGCTGCTATTTCTGGCTGTAACATAAAGTTAATCCAAGCATAAGCACCATCTATATTTGGTGCTGATTTTAGAATTACCATTGTGTCAGTCCATAATGACGAACCACTGCGAGGAATTACATATTTTAGCTTGGGGTTTTCCTTACTCACTCTGATGGCATCTGCGGAATAACACATTGCGATCATTAAATCACCTGCCAAGATTTGATTTTGCCAAGCGTCAGTATCAAAAGCTGCGATCGCAGGTTTTAATTCTGTTAATTTTTCATAAGCTTGTTTGATTTCATTTTCATTTTGTGAGTTATACGAATAACCCAACATTCGCAATACAGCACCCATAACTTCCCGCACATCATTTAATAATGTCATGCGTTTATTGAGGATATCTTTATTTTGCCAAAGATAATCCCAATCTTCAGGTGCTTGTGGCAAAACTTCCGAGTTATAAAGTAACCCAGTTGTTCCCCAATTAAACGGGATGCTGTAACGGTTGTTAGAGTCATAACTAGGATTTTGAAACTGAGGAAATAAATTCTCTAAACCAATTAGGCGATCATGTTGTAACTCTATTAATAAATTCCTGTCTACCATCTTCTGCACCATATAGTCAGATGGGTAAATCAGGCTATAAGTACCACCACCTCCCGCTAACAATTTTGCTAACATCACTTCATTAGAGTCATAAACATCTACTAATACCTTCAGCCCCGTTTGAGTAGTGAAGGTTTGTAATAGTTTTTGATCAGAATATTGTGTCCAAGTGTATATATATAATTGATCGGTGCGCCCAGAGTTAGTAGAAGCCCGCACATCAGCCAACCTCCAGCCACAACCAGCTAAAGATAAAGTAGAAAGTGCTGTTACTCCTTGGATAAAATTACGTCTTTTAGTCATTAGTTATTAGTCATTAGTTATTAGTCATTAGTCATTAGTCATCTGGAATATTGCCGATAGATTTTAGATAGGCGTTTAATTGAGGTGCTAAATCATTAATGATTAGACTTAGTGCTTTTATTTGTTCAGATGTTAACAGATTACGTCTATATGCTCTTCTTAGCCAGTGTTGTGTCTCATACAAAGAACCTCTTGCCATTCTGACAAATCTTCTATTATCTTGATAACTACCTCGACCTACTCCTTCAGCAATATTTGCACCAATGCTATCTGCTGATCGAATAATTTGTCTACCTATTGTATCTTTCGGTAATGACTCCCACTCATTGACAATTTTCCAGATATTATCAGCTAATTTTTCTGCCAATTGATAAACTCGTAACTCTTAAAACCTCCCATGCGGCATTTTCCAGCTTAACCCATAATTAATGACCAATGACTAATGACTAATGACTAATTGCTAAACAATCTTCTTTTGCCCACCAAGCATAAATGGGGGTGTCACGGTCTGGTAAACTGCCAAAAGTATTGGGTTGTAAAACATTAATATTGATACCGTTAATTAATTCCACAACATAATTAACGTGAGTTCCTAAATACATCACATTTACTAGCCTTCCCTCAAAGCAATTGTTGACTGTGCTAGGCTGATATAAGGAAAGCTGAATTTTTTCTGGACGTACACTTACTGCTACAACTTTTAATAATTCTGTGGGTGTATCTTCAGTACGATGCACTGCAATAGTGAGTCCAGTTTTTGTCACAACTTGCACTGTTGAGGCTTCTACAGATGTAATTTCACCACTAAATAAATTGGTATCGCCAATAAAATCAGCGACAAAAGAGGTTTTGGGACGTTCGTAAATTTCGCAGGGAGTACCAATTTGCTCAATTTTACCTTGATTCATGACAGCGATGCGATCGCTTAATGATAAAGCCTCTTCTTGGTCATGCGTCACCATAATGAAAGTTAAACCCAGGTTTTTGTGTAAATTAGATAATTCAACCTGCATTTCCTTGCGTAGTTTTAAATCTAACGCCCCCAAAGGCTCATCTAACAGCAGCACAGCCGGACGATTGACTATAGCCCTGGCCAATGCTACCCTTTGCTGTTGACCCCCAGACAGTTGACCAGGAAAGCGCGATCGCAAACTTTCCATTTTTACGAGTTGTAAAGCTTCCTTGACGCGACTTTCAATTTCTGCCTTACGGAATTTTTTTAAGCGTAGTCCAAAGGCGATGTTATCCCACACATTCAAATGGTTAAACAAAGCATAACTCTGAAATACTGTATTCACGGGGCGACGGTAAGCAGGTACATTAGTCATCGGCTGACCCTGAATCAATAACTTACCCGCATCAACTGTTTCAAACCCAGCAATCAGACGCAGTGTGGTTGTTTTCCCGCACCCAGAAGGGCCCAAAATACTAAAAAACTCCCCCTGTCTGATGTCCAAATCTACACCGTGTACTGCTGGTTCTTGCTTGAAAAACTTGAACACATTACGCAATTCCACATCAAGCGGCTGAAAAGCCAAAATTCCTTTCTGGTGCTGGGTCACAGTTTGAGCCATAATCTTCAGTAGAATGCCACGAGTTTACGTGAATTTGTCACCTAATGTAGCCTATTAAGTAGAACAAAAATCACACTTGGGTTTATTGTATCTGCCGAAAACCACTGTGCATCAAAGAATGTTCCCAATTGTGTCACACTCAACAGGATATGGCAGTTTCTAGGAACTCTATACAAAGAATAGTGATCACTTGTGCTGTCTTTTGTGGTTGACTTTACCTCTGAGTCATGTTTTGCAATACTAGGCTCACAATTATTAGATTTAGCTCATCTCTCAGTTGATAGACTTGTGGAATAAAGGCAATTCCTGATTTGGCATCATCAATTGAGCCATAATTTTGAGTAAAATCCTAGGGCAGAGCGATCGCAATTTCTTTGATTATCAATAATTGACAGGATGTTAACAGCATCTTACCCAAATCGTAATAACTAATAAATTCTCTCTTATGACTTTGTTACAACCACTTTCTCCACTTGGCGGACAAAAAAATACCCGTACAGTCGGACGTAGTTATCAATCTATATTTTTGATTATCTTTACCCTGTTAATGACGACTGGGATCGGTGTCCGCTTGGCATATTTACAAATTGTGGAAGGAGAATACCACCGCAAGCGAGCCGAAGCTAATCGGATTCGGACACTGCCTAAACAACCAGAAAGAGGTAATATTTTTGACCGAAATGGCAAACTTCTCGCCAGTACACGTTATCCCCATTCTGTATATTTATGGCCAATGGCACATACTAAACCCGCTTGGGCTGTCGTCGGGCCGCGTCTATCCCAGGTTTTGGATATCCCCCAAGCAGAAATCGAAAAGAAACTCGAAGAAGCTGGTGCTAACTCCTCTTCATTGATTCGGATTGCTCGTGATTTAAATGAAGCCCAAATCACAGCCATGAAAGAGTATGAAAACGAACTCCCAGATGTAGAAATACATACAGAAGCCGTGCGCTATTATCCCCACGGTCGAGAATTAGCTCATGTATTGGGATATACACGAGAATTAACTCCCGAACAACTCAAAGAAAAGAGAAAAGAGGGCTATCGTTTGGGAGATGTGATTGGGCAAATGGGGGTAGAGAAAGCCTATGAAACCTTACTGAGAGGAGAATGGGGAGGTCAGCAAGTAGAAGTAGATGGGGCTGGGCGACCATTGCGGGTATTGGGAGAAAAACAAGCCAAAGCTGGTAATGATATTCGCCTCACCATAGATTTAAATGTACAACTGGCAGCAGAGAAAGCCTTGGGAACTCGCAATGGTGCAATTGTCGCCCTTGACCCCAAAAATGGTGCAGTCTTAGCAATGGTGTCTCATCCCACCTTTGATCCCAATATTTTCTCCAAGCAAAAACTCTCACAAAAAGACTGGCAATCTGTACAAGGCGAAGAACATCCTCTAGTTAATCGCGCCCTCAGTGCCTTTCCACCCGCCAGCACCTTTAAAATTGTCACCAAAACCGCAGGGCTGGAGTCCGGGAAGTTTTCTCCCAACACAGTCCTACAAACCTACGGTTCTTTAACTATTGGTGGAACTCGATTTGGTGAATGGAATCATGCTGGTTTCGGCCCATTAGGTTTTGTGGGAGCAATGCAGTGGAGTAGTGATACTTTCTTCTATCAAGTTGGTAAAGCCATCGGCGGCCCTACTTTGATTGAATGGACTCGCAAGTATGGTTTTGGCAAGAAAACAGGCTTTGAGTTTGTCTCAGAAGAATCCAGAGGTTTAGTCCCCGATGACAAATGGAAACAGAAAGCCTGGAAGATGCCTTGGACTGTAGGCGATACGATTAATATGTCTATTGGTCAAGGTGCTTTACTTGCCACACCTTTGCAAGTGGCTGTCATGTTTGCTGTACCTGCTAATGGTGGTTATCGCGTCCAACCACATTTACTTAAAGACAATGAAGAAGCCAGAAGTTGGCGAGAAGCTGTCAAGATGAAGCCATCTACTATCAAACTTCTGCGTGAGGGGTTGCGTAAGGTAATCACTGAAGGGACTGGCAAAGTTTTAAATAAACCCACAGTTCCCCCAGTCGCAGGTAAAAGTGGCACAGCTGAAGCATGGAAGGGTCGGATCAAACAAAATCATGCTTGGTTCGGTGCTTATGCTCCTGCTGATCAGCCAGAAATCCTTATTGTCGCCTTTGCTGAACATTCCGGTGGTGGTGGCGGTAGCGTTGCCGCCCCGATGATTCTCCAAATTATGGAAGACTATTTCCAACGCAAGTACCCTGGCAAGTATCAAAAACCAGCAAGTAATTAGTCATTAGTCATTAGTCATTAGTCATTAGTCATTGGGGAAGGTTGACGGTTGAATGGGTAAAAGTTATTCTCCCTCCGCTTCCCCTGCCTCCCCTGCTCCCATTCCCCACTCCCTGATTACTGCTTTTGAGTGGCGATCGCTAGTTTTGCCCCCTTGACTTGTCTTACCTGATCCATCACGGCTACAACTTTACCGTGTCCTACTCTTTCATCAGCATTAATAATTACCACAACCTCTGAGTTAGAACCAGCTAAATTACGTATCTGTTCGGCTAGAGAATTCACTAAAATTGGTTGACGATTTAGGCTAACTTCTCCTTTTTCGTCCACCGTGATTGTAACTTTTTCAGGTACTTGCTGTTGATTGGCTGTAGCTGCCTTTGGTAAATTAACTGGTAATCCTTCTGACCTAGTTAAAAATAGCGTTGACATAATAAAAAATGTCAAAATCGCAAAAATTACATCAATCATCGGCACAATATTGATTTGTGCTGGCAGATCCGGTTCATCTTGCAGACGCATGGGCTTTTTCTCCTCGTTCATAGCGACGACGATAGAGTAATTCTAACTGTCCTCCGTATTCCTGAAACAAAGCCATCTGTCGGCTATAAAGTCCCCGGAAGGAGTTGGAGAACAACAGTGTAAATATAGCAACCACTAACCCGGCGGCTGTAGACACCAAAGCTTCACTAATCCCAGCAGTCACACCTGCGGTTTTCGTACCTCCGACATCACCAATATCCAAAGAAGCAAAAGACGTAATCAAACCTAATACAGTCCCAAGTAGACCTAATAATGGGGCTAAACCAATGATGGTGTCAAAAATATTTTGAAAGCGTTTGAGTATAGGTATCTCAGCTTGTGCTTCACTTTCTAAAGCTAAACGAAATTCTTCCGGCGTGGGTTCTTCTAATTCCAACGCTGCTAAAAAAATCCGTGCAAGCGGCAAATCTGCATTTTTTTGCAGTTTATCCATTGCACCCACTAAATTGTCTAATCGATAGAGTTTCAATACCTCTTTAATCACACGGCTTTGACGGTTATGGATTCTCAACCAAAACTTAATACGTTCAATAATTAACGCCACTGCCAATATAGAAAATCCCAATAGCGGCCACATGACTATGCCGCCAGCCGTGAACAGATTCTGAATTACCATGCAAAGCCTCGTAATCCCAAACACACAAAAACTACTAGCATCCTCAGCTAAGTTGAGAGATATTGTCAAGATAGTTTCAAGAAATCTGCAAATTTTTTTGCAATTATTTGGGAAGAATTTTCACTAAAAAATCGCTAAAAAACCCTCTATAACTATTTTATAGCCATTTTATACAGCTAAAATCTTAACAAACTAATTACTTGATATTTCTATCTGAGCATTCTACTATGTCTAAGTTAGTAATATTGACTCGCAATAAATCATGACCTTTTCGGGCATAGCTGTTGAACAGCGTTCCAAAGAAACTAACGCTCTCAGGTCTTTTCTGGTTTACAGTCTAATTGGCTCGGTAGCGTTGCATATTGGTATAGTAACTATAGGTATAAGTACGTTATTGCGTAGAACTTCTGAAGTTGAAGTTGAACCTCTAGAGGTAACAATACTTGATTCTCCGATTGAAGAAACAGAACCAACACCACAAGAAATTAAACCAGAACCAAAACCTGAACCAGAAACTCCTTCACGCCCAGTTAAAGCAGATGTCAGCAATAACAGAGAAATTGCATTAGTATCTCCACCACCTACTCCAGTCGCTCCCGTGGCGATCGCTCCTCTAAAATTAAAACCTGAGCCAGTACAAAAGTTTTCTAGTAACCTGAAAACTCCCCCTGTTCAACAGCAACCCGAAAAAACTAGCGTCACACCCGAAAAACCACAGCCAACAACACAACCCAGCCAAGTAACAAAATCTCAACCTGTTAATCCACAGCCAACTACACCGCAAGCTGGAGGAGAAAGCAGTGAAAAATTAAGAAGCTTGTTGAGTGGACTCAGAGATACTAGAGCCAGTCAAGGAAACAACAGTAATACTGCTGGCAGCGCAAGTTCTAACGTTCTTGTCGGTTCCGGCAATGGCGTGAGTCTTGGCACTGGCACAGGAACTGGTAATAATGCTGGGACTGGTAATAATGCTGGTGCGGCAACTGGTAATACCAGAGAAAGTCGTGGCATCATAGCTACAGGGCCAAGACGTAGACGAATAGAAATCCCTCAAACTGGTGATAGTGATAATAGTAAACCTGCCAGCCCAGGAAATGGGCGTGCAGCTTGTCGTGAGTGCGGCACTAAGTACCCTGAAGCAGCTAGAAGAAGAGGCATAGAAGGCAAAGTTGAAGTAGCAGTTGATACTGATGAAAAAGGTAATGTTACTAATGTCAGGATTGTGAACTCCAGTGGTAATCGTGAATTAGATGAGGCAACCCTCAGACAAGCACGTAACTGGAAATTAAAACCTTCTAATTCTGGTAGACAGGGTGTGTCTATAGCTACTGAATATGCTATTACAGGTTCTCGACGTTACCGCGAACTACAAGAACGCAGAAGACAAGCACAAGCAAGAAAACAATCAACCACAGAAGCAGCATCTAGTAGTCGGCAAAGTTCCAGAACATCAAATACATCAAATAATACAGAAGCTGCCGTCAGCAGAAATGCAGAAACTCGCGTCAGACGTAGACGAATAACCCCAACATCATCTTCAAATACCCCGAAATCTCAACCATCAACAGCATCAAGCAGCAACACGAGAACATCCAACAATCAAAGAAGCGTCAGAAATTCTTTACGTAGGGTGCGACGTGAACGTACAGCTACCCAATCATCACCCCCAGCACAACCAACTGCAACTCGGCGACGGCGCAGGATTGAGAAACAAGAAAACTCATCTTCTAGTGCCAGTAGATTACGGAATGCTTTACGTCGTTCTCGTCAGCCATCTCCATCTCAACCGTCATCATCAGAGGCTTCTACCCCTACGGCAAACAATGATTAACAGAATATCATATCATTGTTGACTGTTGACTGTTGACTGTTAACAGTTAACAGTCAGGAACTTTAAGCGGTTGTTTTTATGTTTGGGAGTTCCCTAATTGTGGATCATAAACCAACTGATAAAAAATATAAGTTATCCTTTATTGATTAGCACCCTCTTAGACAACCAATGAATTCTCATATTTTTATAAATTGTTGACGGCAATATTTTTTGTATTTTCATGAAAGTTTGAGAATCATTAATTGTTAGCTCTTGACGGTGACTATTTTGATTTGAGTCCAAATATTTGGATAAATAGGGAAATATATAATAGATAAACGATGTGAATGCAGCTATTGAAATTTTCAAAAGTTGTGTATATAAATCATGTCGTAACAAGGTCATAAAAAAATCTTGTTCTAAACTCTTGTATAAATAATATAAAGTTTCTAAAGATTTGCCAGATACGCTACTTTTACGAGCTATATAAATATAAAAAAGACTACGAGACCATCGGTAAATAGCATGAGGAATTTCAGGATGTTTTTTCTGAACAGCAGTTAAGACAAATTGCTGCGAATTTATCATTGAAGTATAATTGTGAGACATACTATTAATAGTTTGGCGGTAGCCAATGAGAAATTCAGGTACAACTCTTACCTGATAATGTTCGGCAATTCGCAAATAAAGCTCCCAATCCTCACAACCTTGACAGCCTTTAGCTTTCAATTCACTGTCATAACCGCCTACCCTTTGCAAACAACTACGGCGAATTAAGCTGGAACTGGCATTTCCTAAAAAGTTACTATATAGCAATGCCATATAAACTTCACCTTGATATTCAGAGACATGAAAATCACCACTAGGGGCATCATTCTCATCAATTACAATTGACCAAGCATAAACTAAACCGACAGATGAATCAGATTCTTGAAAACATTTAACTTGTTTTTCGAGATTTTCAGGATACCAAATGTCATCAGCATCAATCGGGGCGATAAATTCTCCTTGTGCATATTTGATGGCTAAGTTACGAGCCGCAGCTACACCAGAATTAGGTTGTTGTAATAAGCGGACACGAGCATCTTTCTGGACAATTGATTGCACGATATCAGTTGTCTGATCACGAGAACCATCGTCTACAACTATCACTTCAATATTTGTGTAGGTTTGATTCAACACAGACTTCAAGGTTCTTTCTATAAAAGCTGCTGCATTATAAGCTGGAATAATTACAGAAACTAATGGGAAATTATGAGATGTTTTGGATAATAATGTTTGATGATTTAAAATGACAGATTCACCCATAAATGTTGTCTAAATTGGTTTAAATAAATTGGTAAAAGTCTGTGTTCGTTCCAGCAAAAAATTAGTAACTTTTCGTCACAATCAACTCACGTAGTTGCTGCCCAATAGCAGCTAGAGAAAAACATTGTTCTGCGCGATCGCGGGCGCGTTTACCCAATTCATACCCCCAAGGCTGGTTATCTAGGATAGTACCCAGGGCTTGAGCTAAGGCTGTACTGTCTTCACGGGGTACTATAATACCCCCAGATAACTCGTTGTCTGCCAAAATATCAGGAACACCAGGGGCATCAGTGGCAACAACGGGTAAACCGCAAGACATGGCTTCGATGGGTGCGACAGGAAAACCTTCGTGGCGAGATGGGAGAGTATAGACATCCGCCGCCGACAAGTAACGTTGAATAACCGTGCGATCGCGCACGTATTCGTTTTTCCAAATTATGCCGGGTAGCTGCTTCTGAGTAATCAGTTGTTTGAACTTCTCGGCATCCGAACCTGTACCGACAAGCAGTAAACACAAATTTCTCCCTGGGCGATCGCGACATACTTTTTCCCAAGCATCAACTAGAATATCTAAGCCTTTGCGGTATATTTCTATACGACCATGATACACTACCACCTGAGCATCTAAGGGGATACCCAAAACCTTCCTTGCTTGAGTGCGATCGCTAGCGTGCCAATTCGCCACATCCATTGGGTTAAAAATCCGTGCTATTTTTCCCAGAGGTAATTTGTAGCGAGACTCTAACCTCTCCACCTCGGTTTGGGTGGCGACTATTAAACCAGCACAGGCTGATAGTGTAAGCGGACGTAGCAAACCTTCCCAACGCGACAGTTGAAAGTCTCCGCCTTGAAAAGTGGCAAACACAGGTAGACCGATGATTTTACCCAATAATATGCAACTATCAAAGCGAGCATATTCATACTCTTGACACAAAATAGCTTGGCATCCTTCGCGCCGCAGTTCACGCCCCAGTGCAATCAATGGTGTGGCTAAATAAGATGCAGCATCTTTCACCACTGCCAAAAGATGACGACGAATTCCATGCACATCCCCAAATACCTCAGTAATATTCCAACCATAAGGGTTTAACATGGGACGACGCACAACTTGATACAGTTTAGGCGCAGGTAAAACACAGATAGTTGCACCTGTCGGCTTATGGGTATAGCGCACAGTTGTAGTCACCCGTGCGGAAATGCAAAACAACACCGTCCGCACATTAGCCAGCTTTAAAGCATCGATATAGCCGAACATCCAACCGCCCGTCATCTCATTGCAAAAAGCCTCGAAGCTAACTCCGATGGTGTCCAAAAAATCTTCAATTAAATCACCCCAATGTAAAAGGGCAATGGTAAATTCTGCTTGGTTGCTCATGAGATGATGAAGATTATTTTTGACTAAGGAGAAAAACGTTGTATTTTCATTGCTCAAACTTGAGCCGATTGATTGTGAATAAGTAGCTGGTTGCAATTAAATATAAAATGTGGTATGGGCATACTTCGACAAGACTTCGGCGTGAGCTCAGTCGAACGCTTAGTACAAGTCTTGCCCGTCAACAGGCTAGAAGCCTGTTCCACTATCTAACAATTAATTAAGCCTACTTACTTAGACTTTTTTAAAATTACTAGGTCTTGTGCGCCTACCCAACTTGAAGCACTACCAGACCACAGTCCTGTTACGGGTGCTTGGACAAACTCTAAACCTGCTTGTGTAGCAAACTGTTCCAGCAAGCGCAGACTGTATGCTGTCATATATTCAGGGTTGTCTGGTTTCACCAGGGCAAAATCGCTACCATAACTACCATATTGATAGTCAAAGTTGAAGTCAGGGCGATTAAATCCCAAAGGTCTTGGTTTTCCAGGTTGATAATTGTCAAGTAGAAAAAAACTAAACAAACAACGTCCTTCTGGTTTCAACACCCGCGCCGTCTCTTGGAAGTAATGCGCTGCTATTTCCGGGAGCAGATGGGTAAACACAGAAGCAGCGTAGACAATATCAAAGGAATCATCCGCGTAGGGGAAGCGATAATCACTTGCACGGATTTCTCCATCAGGATTGTAAAAGGTATTATGGATGTTAGCCCAGATGAAACGAAAGTTAGGATAGGCTTTGTGAAAAGTCTGCTCTAGAAATTTGATTTTGTTTTGGCAGATTTCAAAACCATCGTAAGAACCATCAGCAGACAAAATATAGCGGAGAGGAAAAGCTGTGCGACCTAATCCACAGCCTATTTCTAATACAGCACTGTTGTTGGTAATTCCTCCATAAACTCTGAGGAACATACTCCATTCTTCCGCCCAACGAAACCATTCTTCGAGTACACTAATACCTTCCTGACGCATCAAAGCCAAGGGTGGAATTAAGTCTGGTTCATAAGTCACCCAGTCTTTTTGCAGTTTATCTTTTATATGCAGAGTTTGTTTCCAGTGAAATGAACTTTTAACTAAATTTTTCAGGAGACTTTTCATAATAATTATTGCTCTAATTTTTCTGCCAAACGTAAGCTGTTTCTGTTCCTAATGCTTGTGGTTGGTGCAGATAATAACTCAACCATGTTACAGGACTGAGCATCGTACACAAAATGCGCCGACGACGATGGGATAAGTTAGAGAATGCGACATCATGACATAGAACAGTCACAGGATTAATAAAAGTAGCATATTTCTCACAAGGTAACTTGATTAAATCTTTTAATTCTGCTAATGTGTAACCACGTCTTACGTGACCCCATTCCGCCATCACTGCGGCTTCACTGGGACAAAGAGATTTCATAAATTGATAGTAGGGAAACCGCCAATTTTCATTAGGCGTACTAATTAACAGGAAACCATTGGGACGCAATACTCGTAACGCCTCTGATACTGCTTTTTGATCATCTGGGACGTGTTCTAATAGGTCGAACATTGTCACTGCATCAAAGGATTCATCCGCAAAAGGTAAAGCTGTCGCATCTCCACAAACAAAGTTGACTCGCTCTTGCTGGTTGCAAGCAGCTTTGGCATATTCAGGATTAAAGTCTATATTAGTAATTTTGGATTGGGGATATAGTAAAGCTGTTAATCCACTTTGACCACCACCTACCTCTAGAATTGTTTGTAATGGTTGGTTGGGTGCAATATGATGAATAGCACGCATTTTTTCCCGATAAAAAAATCCTTGAGTCAGAGGTTCTGGAAAAGGATTACAGGCTAAAAATTGCGATAAAGGCAGTTTATAATTATCTAGTTTGGTAGATGCTGTCAGCATATTTGATGGTGGTGATTTCCGATTAAGTGATTTTAATTAGCTCAGTTGATGTTAGTTATGAAATATTTTCTAGCTAATTTTATCTGTCCACGCTGGTTTTTTTCGATGATTTATGTAAAACTTAATTCCCGCTAAACAACCAGCAATCTGTACAAATATATAACTAGATTTTGACTCAAAACCATTTTTGACTGTTCGCAAAATTGATGTCAGATAATATTTGGGCAATGTGAGGTACAAACGGCGTAAATTTCCCCAATGTTTGTAATTAGCAAATTGTACTAACAAGGCTGTTACATGACCGCGCATATATTGATAAGCTTGGTCTTGGAAAGCATCAAAATCACGGCGATGATAGTGAAAAACTACTGCTGTTGGTTCATAGCGACATAGCCAACCTTCCGCCAGGATTCTGTACCATATTTCTGAATCTTCACTACATCCAGATGCACCTGCTCCTAGTCGTTCGTCGAAGTATCCCACGATTTCAAAAGCTTGACGACGAAAGGCCATGTTAGCACCTGCTCCAATTCGCCACACAGGGACACCACGATGCTTCATATTTTCAAAGAACTCCATCCCAAAGTTTGTAGCGCGGTATTCCCAACTGGAATCTGCTGAACCTTTATGGAAAATGTATTGCGCTTCTGTTTCGAGTTCAGCCGGTAACATCAGTCCAGTCACAGCGAGGACTTTCGGGTTAACAAAAGCTTGCTGTAAACGCACACACCAGTCTGGGTGAACTTCTACATCATCATCTGTAAAAGCAATAATTTCTCCGGTACAATGGCGAATACCTGTATTACGCGCTACGCTTAGTCCTGGTCGTGGTTCTAAGACATACTCAATCTCAGGCATTTGTGCAACTATCTGGCGTGTGCTATCGTCTGCAGGTGCGTTATCGACGACGATAATTTGTTGCGGAGGTTGGGATAAATTCAGCAGCGATCGCAAGCATCGCGCCAGTTGTTCGGGACGGTTGCGTGTACAAATTACTACAGAGATGCTATTGTTGACTGGCTGGTTGTAAGTTTGTTGCAGTTGCTCCAAGGGTTGCTGCAAAGCCAACAAAGCCTGAAAATCTGGTGGTTTATCCCATGCTGGATCGGGATAAACCACGGGTAGAGGTGCGTTGAAACCGTTTTCTAACAGGCGATCGCCTACAGCTGGTGTAATCGCTGACAATGCTAGATTTCGCAGTGCGCTTGGAGGGATGGGTAAATCTGCTGTAAAAATCTCGCGATCGCCCAGGGGAATACCCCGCCACCAAAACACAGCATATATCCCCTGATACTTTGGTTTAGGTTGCAGTTCTGGTATACCTTTACTCAAGTCAATATGCAAAACTTTCCAAGGAGTAAAATTACTCATGAAAATTTCCTCCGAATCATTTCAATTCGTTTTAAAGAACGGCGATATTCCCCAAAAAATCCCATAATACCACCCCAAAGTTCTGCCCATATCATATTTGAGGGTAAAACATGGCGACCTCGCCAACTATCTCTTAATTGCTTGAGTTGATCCTTAATCCACCACAATATTAAACTGCGTAAACGAGAACGTTGAGTCGGATCAGTTTGATAAGCTTTCATCACAAAAGCCATAAATCCTAAACCCCAACTCCAGTATTGACGATGCAATTTTTCGTATTCCCGACGGTGTTGATGATAGATTAAATATTCAGGTTCATACACTAAGGTATAACCAGCCCGAATTACACGGTAAAAAATATCTAAATCTCCCCCACCCGGTAAGGGCGCGCCTGTATCTAGGGCTTCATCAAATCCCCCGATTTTTAATAAAATTTCTCGCCGAAATGCCATATTACATCCTGCCCCAAATATTCCCGCGCCACAGGGATATAAAGGATTACCTGTGACAATTTGACCATAGCGAATTTTTTCAAAACCCCGACGAAATCCGCCTCGACTTTCAAACAAAATTTGCGCTTCTGTCTCTAATTCATAAGGCAATACTAAACCCGTAAAAGCTGCCGCATCAGGATTTTCTCGCCATGCTGTGATCAGTCCTAACAACCATCTGCGATCTACAACCACATCATCATCTAGAAAGGCGAGGATTTCACCATTTGCTGATTGCAAAGCTTTATTTCTGGCAAAATCTAGCCCTGGTTTCGGTTCTCGCACATAACGCACCCAAGGTAATGACTCAACCAATTTTTGAGTGCGATCATCTGAGGGTGCATTATCTACAACTAAAACTTCTAATCGAGCAGTTTGTTTGGCGAATTCCTGTAAAGATTCTAAACAACGTGCTAAATTGTCCGGGCGGTCTTTGGTACAAATGGCAATAGTTATTGAGGGGAAGGGAGTTTGATTAACACCAACATTTAATTCTGCTTGGAGATATTCTTGAATCAGTTTAGTGCTAATTTCTGGAGCAATTAATTTACCTATTGCTTCGCCATCCAGTACAGTTTTTGCTGGTAATGCTTGTATAACAAACCCAATCGGTTTATCTTGGCGGCGGACAATTAAAGCAATACCCGTCTCATCAGGGGATAGTGATACCGTGGGTAAGGGTTCTGTCAACTCGATTTCTTGAATCTTATAAGGCATAAAAATTTACTTAAATTATTTTAGATATTAGCGTTACGGTGTTGCAAATTATAAAGTTGGGCAAATAATCCTTGTAATTGGAGTAAATCTTGAATATTACCTTGCTCAACTACTTTTCCCTCATTTAGCACAATTATTTTATCTGCTTGTTCGATAGTAGCTAGGCGATGGGCGATTACAATTACTGTGCGATTTTCACTGAGAGTATTGAGAGCTTCTTGAATTAAATGTTCCGAAATACTATCAAGCGCATTTGTGGCTTCATCCAGAATCAGAATCTCTGGATTGCGGACTATCGCCCTAGCTAAAGCAATGCGTTGTCTTTGTCCTCCCGATAAGCGCACGCCGCGATCGCCTACTTTTGTATCATAACCTTGAGGCAATTCACTAATAAATTTATGAGCATTTGCTAGTTTTGCCGCCTCTATAATTTCATTTTCTGTTGCATCTAAACGACCATAAGCGATATTTTCTAAAACTGTGGTGCTAAACATATGCACATCTTGGCTAACAATTGCAATTTGATTGCGCCAGTCAGTTAAGTTGAGTTCTCTAAGCGGATAATCATCAACATATATTTGTCCTGATTCTAGATTATAAAACCGACATATTAAGCCAATCAGTGTAGATTTACCCGCACCTGAAGGGCCTACTATAGCCGTGGTTTTACCTTGAGGAATAAAAATTGAAATATCTTGCAGCGCAGGTTTTTCTGCTACGTTGTAAGCAAAGTTAACTGATTCAAAATAAATTCCTTGCTTTAAACTGTTAAAGTTAATCTTACCTGAACGAATATAAGGTTTATCATCGCTATTTAACAAATATATTACATCTTCTACAGCACTAGACAAAGCAATCAGATTTACCCTAGCCCCATCTAGTTGCTTTACTTGAGGCTGCAAGCGGTAGAGAATAAAAATAAATGTAAGTAGTCTTGGTAGAGATGTTTGGTCTTGCAGTAACGTAATGACTAAAATACACACTAATAAAATTGCCGATAAAACCTCAGAAATCGGATTAACAATTCCGGTGAGTGTATCAAGCTGGAAAAATATATTACGTACCTTTCTAGACACCCTATCAAAACGTTCTTGTTCGTAATCTTCACGCCCAAAGGCGCGAATTACTTTCATTCCAGCTAATCCTTCCCACATCCGGTTAGCCAGTCCAGAATTAGTTTCTACTGCTTGCTGACCTAAGTTTTTGACTTGGCGTGTAACTAGCTGGATAATCACAGATATTAACGCCATCAAAATAGCCACTAATATAGTTAGTTGCCAAGAAAGCAACAGCAGCAAAATTATAAACACAAATATCGTACAACAATTGATGATGATACTCACAAATGCTGATAAAGCCTGACCAGTCCGCCAAGTTTCAGCCGCCAAAGTATTCATCAATTTCCCTGATTCATTCCCTTCTAAAAAACTATAGCTAATGCTTAAAAGTTGCCTGAAAATTTTGGAACGCAAATCATGGCTGATGCGTGAATTAAACCAAGCAAATAAAACACTATTACTATAAATTAGCAGGTTTTTTAAAAAAATACTGCCGAGAATACAAACAGCAATAACTATTAAACGGTTATTCGGAGTAATATCCACAAATAAGCGATTGAGCCAATCAACTAAAAAATTGCTATTTCCTGTTTGTAAATCTGCCTGTTCTAAGCTTTGCAATAATGGAATAAATAAGCTAATACCTATCCCTTCAAAAAAAGATGAGAGAGTTCCCAGTAAGACAATTACAGGAATCGCCCAATAATAACCTTTTAAAATAAATAATATATTGCTATATACATGTTTTTTTTTCATTATTTTTTATGCGAGATTATAGCGTATTTTAAATTTACAATAGAAAATGCACGTAAAAATTATGTTTTTTGCGACATCATTTCTAATCTTTGAGACAAAATCATGTCATATATTTTCCATGTTTTTTGTTGTTGGATTTTGATTTGATTGATATCAGTTATTTGATAGTTAGCACTCAAAGGTTTACTTGCTTCTAACCTAGAATGAGATTTTTCTTTAATTAAAGTTTTCAACTGCTGAATTATAATATTTAATATACATTTATACACGCCAGGATGCAAGAGCAACATCACATCTAACCTAACTGCTTTGTACAACAATAGTAGAGCATTCCCATAGTCATCACACTTGAGAGTTTGCTGTGCTAAATAGTATTGAAAATAGCTAGCAGACCAATTAAATATATTATTTGGAATCTCTGGGTGTTTTTTTTGGGAATCTTGCATGACTAAGTTATAAGATTTCTCCATTGATAGATATGACCTAGACATACTTCCATTTACCTGACGATAGCCCACTAAAAATTCTCGCACTACACGGAATTTATAATGTTCAGCTATTCGGAGATAAATGTCCCAATCTTCACAGCCTTGAGCATTCTGCCGTTTTAGTTCACTATTATAGTAACCAACTTTGTCAAAACACTCTCGCCGGATTAATGGTACACTAGCATTACCTATAAAATTTGTGTACAAAAGTTGTTTGTACACCTCTCCTTCTATACTATTTATATGTCGATAATACCAAAAGTTATATTTGCCAATAATAGCATCATCTTCATCAATGAATGCTGACCAAGCATAGACTAATCCTACAGAATCATCAGCATTTAATAGGCATTGTACTTGTTTTTCGAGTTTTTGAGAATACCATATATCATCAGCATCAATAGGCGCAATATATTCTCCCTCAGACTTAGTAATTGCTAAGTTGCGCGCAATGGCAACTCCTTGATTTTGCTGTTTTAGTAAGATGACACGATGATCAGTTTGAGCAAAAGATTCCACAATTTCAGCCGTTTGATCAAGAGAACCATCATCAACTACTAAAACCTCAATATTTTTGTATGTTTGAGATAACACAGAATGTAAGGTTTTGCCTATAAATTTCTCGGCATTATAGGCAGGGATAATCACCGAAACTAAGGGAGTATGTGATTTCATAGGCTTGAGGTTATCCTAAAATCAACTCAACTAATATTTGGCTTGTAATTTTAGTAGTTTGATAGTCAACATGAGTACGGACATGAACATATTGATTGCTTTGGTTTCCAAAGCAACTCAATATGTATTTGATGCTGAACAGAGTTGATTGTTTGATTGTTTACTACTCTGTAAGTATCTAATGTCAGTATACCGAAAAGGTTTCCCAAAGTTTTACTATTCCCTCATTTCCTCTTGGGAATATAAGGACAAGTTTTTGGTATACCAACTTTCGGTAGTATCAACTATTTTACTTGATGTGTTTTACATTACCACAGGCTTGTCATTTATTTTGATAAAACTTCTGTAAAGTACAAGACAATAATGATTAAGTAAGTGGATAAGAGAGTCAAAGATTAACTCTTTACCACCTCTACCTTAAATGATTATCATTATTTATAAATTTTTCGGTGCTTCTCACTCAGATGATTAAGCATTTTAGTATTTATTCAGTGTCTCAGATAACTTTGTCATCAGCATGCAGACTTTCAGGTTGTATGTGATTCTTTGTATTACGAGTTTACAAGATGAGAAGCCCAATAGCTCTGAGCAGTTGGGCTTCTAGTGGTACATCAACGATTGAACAATATATACGAATGTTATGGAGATATTTTAGCTGGTTTGATATTTCTGGCTTTATAGAATGTTTCTAAGCTATCGCGATCGCCTACAAAACGCCAGTGCCAAGGTTCATAACTTACCCCTTGGGAATTATCTTTCGTAAAAGACATCTCAAAGCCAAAGCGGGCAGCATTCGCTTGTAGCCATTTAAAAGCTCTGGTATTTTCAAAGATAACTTGTAGATTCGTCGCGGGTGCGGCTCCATCCCCAATATCCACAGCGTAACCGGTATGATGTTCACTATACCCAGGTGGCGCACTCAAAGCTGCTCTTTGGGCTGGGGTTTGATTGCGTTGCGCGCCAATGTTAAAAAATAACTGTTCCTGTTCTTTCACAGCACGAAAGCCAGAAATTGGGACTAAAATCACCCCCTCACTCCGTGCCGCTTGAGCCATCGCCTGATACCTTTCGGCGGCAACTTTTCGCAGTCTGACGCGTCTATCGGCGGTAATTGGTACTAATTCCGACTCAGGTGCTTCTGGGTATGCTAAATGTCCTAATACTACCTCACTATTATTGGGGGAATTAGTCGCCATAGGTGTAGGGCTAGGATTAGCTGGTGCAGTTTCAGACTCGGCGGTTGGTTTGGGTGTAGTCAGGGAAAATAAAAAACCGCTAATAATAGCCAGCAGCACAAAGATTGTTACTCCCCCACCCAGCAAAACCCAGGGTTGCAACTTTGATTTAGGCGCGACATCGGGAGTATCGCGTAAAGCTGCTGGAATATCATCATTAGGTTCACTCCATGAGTTTTCCGGTTTTCCAGAATATCCAGCTTTATTCACAGGTCAACTCCTGCTGATGTTCACAATTCATAACAGATTTTAAACTGAATAGAAATAAACTTATTGGGTAGCATTTTACATTTATATCTTCAGACACAACATTGATAAATCTCCTAGAACTATACGTCAAACTTGTGGGATTAGTCTTAGTAGGATTTACGTTGGGACGAAAGTTACCCAATACAGTACCTACCCGTTTAGCTCAATACCTTTTCTGGGTGGGAGTCCCTATCAGTATTATTGCTTTCTTACGTCAAGCTGACTTATCAGGGCAAATTTGGATTGCTCCGGCGATCGCTCATCTTGCTATCCTACTAGGAGCATTGTTAGCATGGCTAGGAATCAAAGTCCAAACATACTACAACAAAACTAGCCCGGAAAAATCCACTCAAGGTAGTCTGCTATTAGCCGCCATGATTGGTAATACCGGTTATCTCGGCTTTCCCGTCACCTTAGCAATGGTAGGTAAAGAATACTTTGCTTGGGCTTTATTTTACGATTTACTCGGTTCTTTTCCCGGTGCTTATGCTTTGGGTGTGGCTTTAGGTGCGCGTTTTGGTGACAATGGCCAACAAAGTCAAATTACTCAAGTCGCTAAAGCTATCTTGATTAACCCCGCTATCTGGAGTTTCGGCGTGGGTTTGCTACTGCGCCAAGTGGCAATTCCTGATGCAGTCGCATTCACTTTAGATAAATTAGCTTGGACTACAGTTGCTTTATCTTTAGTATTAATGGGGATGCGCTTGGCAAAACTTAATACTTCGGTTAACTTGCCCCAGGTGGGCATCAGCTTAATGATTAAAATGCTGATTGTTCCTGTTATTTTAGGCTGGACTTTGCCATTTTGGGGTGTTACCGGGTCTGCTGCTAAGGTCATTATATTACAAATGGCTATGCCTCCCGCTTTCGCTTCTTTGGTGATTGCGGAAACTTTTAATCTTGACCGTAATCTCGCTGTGTCAACTTTGGCTGTGGGAGTTATGCTTTTGTTGGTGACTTTGCCTATGTGGTTGTGGTTATTTTGAGGGAGGAAAGGGAGGGTTTTTTAAACGCAAAGGAGCGCGGAGGAAACGCAAAGGAGCGCGGAGGTTTTATTGGGAGGAGTTACGCAATATTCCAGCATTGTTGACAGTTAACCGTTAACAGTCAACCGTCAACCAGTTTTTGTCTCGTTTTTAACTGTGTTTTGCTGCTAATTCGGCGGGTGTTAGATGTTCATAATGTTCAAATGGTTGATGTATCCAGGGATTATCTGGTAAGTAATCTATGTAATAGTTGGGTGCGATGACTGAGCAAGCTTTATACCAAATTACTGCGCTGCGAATTTCTGCTATTGGGCTGTTGATGTTTTCTTTGAGCCACGGAATTGTTTCTTTTAGGGTGATTCCAGAGTCTACTAGGTCGTCTACAAGTAAAATGTGTGAACCTAGTTTTTCTGTGGTCGTGGTGAGATGACGGGAAAAGGTTAAGTTACTTCTTTCTTGTTTGCCAGGGCCACTGTAAGATGATGTTGCTAAAATTGCCAAAGGTTGTTGATATATGCGGGACAGTATATCACCTACTCGTAGTCCGCCTCTGGCTAAACAGATAATTTGATTAAATTCCCAACCAGAGTGATAAATCTGAGTCGCTAATTGTTCGATTTTATAGTGATATTCTGACCAAGAAACGTAAAGGTCTGGCATAAGGTAAGTATATTTTAGGAGATACTGAAGGCGATCGCAAACTCTATATTGTAGTATGAGCGCAAGACATTATGAGTGATTCTGCTAGTGATGATTATCCCCAAACGGCTCAAGTCACCCAAAAACTAAACTTACAAACTAAGTTGGCTTATGGTGCTGGTGATTTAGGCCCCGCAATTACCGCTAATGTATCCATATTTTTTCTGTTACTTTTTTTTACCAATGTCGCTGGTATTCCGGCGGGTTTGGCTGGTAGTGTTTTATTAATTGGCAAAATTTGGGATGCAGTTAATGACCCCGTAGTGGGGGTACTGACAGATAAAACTCAATCCCGTCGTTGGGGTCGTCGTCTGCCTTGGATGTTGTATGGGGCTATTCCTTTTGGTATTTTCTTTTTCTTACAATGGATTGTACCCCGATTTAGTAGCAACCAGAGTAGTAATGTTTGGGCTTTGTTTTGGTATTATGTGGTGATTGGGTTGATTTCCCAGGTGTTTTACACTGTGGTGAATTTGCCTTACACCGCACTCACCCCAGAACTCACCCAAGATTATGATGAGCGTACCAGTCTGAATAGTTTTCGGTTTGCTTTTTCTATTGGTGGGAGTATTTTATCTTTAATTCTGGCACAGATAGTTTTTTCCCGCATTCCTGACCGCCAACAACAATATTTAGTTTTAGCGGCAATTTGTACTGTCATCTCGGTGATATCATTATATTGGTGCGTTTTTGGAGTGCGCGATCGCGTCCTGGCTTTTGAAGCTAAACGCATTCAACTTGAAGAACCTGAATCTCTCCCCTTTCTCCAACAACTTAAAATAGTATTTACCAACCGTCCCTTCTTATTCGTCATTGGTATATATCTGTGTTCTTGGCTAGCAGTACAAATCACCGCTAGCATTATTCCTTACTTCGTGATTAACTGTATGTCTCTCCCAGAAGCAGATGTACCTACAACCATGATTGCAGTTCAAGGAACGGCTTTACTCATGTTATTTGTTTGGACATCTGTAAGTAAAAAAATCGGCAAAAAATTAGTTTACTTTCTGGGTATGAGTCTATGGATAATTGCAGCTGCTGGACTCTTTTTCTTACAACCCGGTCAAATCAGTTTAATGTATATCATGGCTGTCATGGCGGGGGTTGGTGTTTCCACAGCTTACTTAGTTCCCTGGTCGATGATACCAGATGTAATTGAATTAGATGAACTGCAAACCGGACAACGCCGAGAAGGGATTTTTTATGGTTTTATGGTATTATTGCAGAAATTTGGGTTAGCATTTGGGTTATTTTTAGTAGGTAATGCTTTGCAAGCATCCGGTTTTAAAGAAGCTGTAGCTGGACAAACTGCACTACCCATACAACCTGAATCTGCATTACTCGCTATTCGCATAGCAGTCGGGCCGTTACCCACCATCTGTTTAATTTTAGGTTTAGTCTTAACCTATTTCTACCCCATCACCCGTGAAATGCACGCAGAGATTCTGCTCAAACTCAAACAACGTCAACAACACCACAATTCTTAGTAGGGTGCGTTAAAGCGTAGCGCAACGCACCGTTTATAAATCACCACAAAAAAAGAAAATTTCAAAACCTTGTAGAGACGTTGCATGCAACGTCTCTACACTAAAAGACTGATTGCACTAATTCCGAATTTATACCAATGTTAAAAAAGAATGCAACAGATACACAGGCGCAAACCTTTGTGATATTTATCTTTTTGAATTTTGAATTGGTATAAACCCGTCTTGCCAGATTTCATCATTAACAATTACACTAAACTGTAGCAAGCATCTGAGGGTTTACACGTATCGTGAACACGCTGGCGGGACGCTACGAAATCATACAACAATTAGGCGGTGGTGGTTTTGCTGTCACATTTCTAGCTAGGGATAATTTCCAACCCAGCAAACCTTTGTGTGTCGTTAAACAACTACATCCCCACCAGACAGAACCCCGCGTTATTGATTTCTTTGAAAAAGAAGCTGCTATCCTGGAAAGACTGGGTAAACATCCCCAAATTCCCCAACTCCTCGCCCATTTTAACCAAAACGACAATCTTTATATTGTGCAGGAGTTTATCGAGGGACAAGACCTGAGTCGAGAAATTATCCCCGGTAAGCGACTGAGTGAAGGTTATGTCACCAAACTTTTATATGATGCCCTAGAAGTTTTATCTTTTGTACATAATCAAGGAGTTATTCACCGCGACATCAAACCCCAGAACCTGATGAGACGAAAACAGGATGGTCAGATTATCCTGATTGACTTTGGGGCTGTGAAAGAGCTTACTACATTCATGCTGAATGCTCAAGGTAAACTCAAGACTAGCGTTCTTATTGGTACAACTGGTTATATATCCTATGAGCAATTTCGGGGTAAACCTTGTTTTGCTAGCGATATATATGCGTTAGGAATAATTGCTATTCAAGCTTTGACTGGTCTTCTACCGTCACAATTAGACGAAGACCCCCAAACAGATGAGATTATCTGGCAAAATCAGGCACAGGTGAGTGATTCTCTGGCTGAGGTGTTAACTAAGATGGTGCGCTATCAATCTAGTTCGCGCTATCCCAATGCAGCCGAGGCTTTGCAAGATTTAATGTCAAGAGCATCGCCGATACCGCCCACGATTATAGTCGATATTAACAAGGAATTATATCTGCAAGAAGTCACCCTACGTGCAGAACAACGTCAAGGTAATTTGTCTGTTTTTGCTTTGAGAATACTAGAATCGAAGCGGGTTGAGTTGGGGTTATCTGAGGAGGAAGCAAAAGAAATTCAAGCACAAGTTCTGCAACCCTATCGGGAGTATGAACGGAAGTTAAAGGAGTATGAACAGGCGTTAATTGATGCGGTGAATGTAGAATATCCCTTTAGTCAAGCTACACAAAAGGATTTGCAAGAATATCAGCAATATTTGGGGTTACGAGATGAAGATATTGCAGCGATAGAAGCACGGGTATTTGCGCCGAAACTAGCGGAATTACAGCGTCAGCAGCAAGAAGCGGAAAGGTTACGTCAAGAAAAACAGCGACAAGCTGAATTACAACGTCAGCAAGAAGCGGAAAGGTTACGTCAACAACAGCGACAAGCTGAATTACAACGTCAGCAGGAAGCGGAAAGGTTACGTCAACAACAGCGACAAGCTGAATTACAACGTCAGAAAGAAGCGGCAAGAGAACAACAACGACAACGAGAACGAGAAGCATCTAAACCTAAATCTCCCCCAGGTATTCAAACCGAGACTTTTGAATTTGAAACCGCTACCATTACCCAGAAATTAGGGTTTTTAGGTTTAGGAAAACAAACTTATGAAATTAACCGCAGTCGCAGATATGCTGAGTATTTCCGGGAAGACTTGGGTAATGGTGTCGTTTTAGATATGGTAGCTATTCCTGGCGGTAAATTTCTCATGGGTTCACCAGAAGATGAGGAAGGACGATATGATTCTGAAAGTCCACAGCATAACGTCACTGTGAAACCCTTTTTCATGGGTAAATTTCCCGTCACCCAAGCTCAATGGCAAGCTGTTGCTGCTTTTGCTAAAGTCAAGATTGATTTAAAGCCCGACCCATCTTATTTTAAAGGTGCTAATCTTCCTGTAGAATGTGTGTCTTGGCATCATGCGGTTGAGTTTTGCGCTAGACTATCTCAAAAGACTGGGAGA
Organism: Anabaena sp. CA = ATCC 33047; assembly: GCF_963870205.1. NCBI lineage: Bacteria > Bacillati > Cyanobacteriota > Cyanophyceae > Nostocales > Nostocaceae > Anabaena > Anabaena sp. CA = ATCC 33047. The sequence continues at coordinate 163,603 of NZ_CAWMSA010000040.1, forward strand.
ATCTATCGTTTACCCAGTGAAGCGGAATGGGAATATGCTTGTCGTGCTGGAACAACTACACCATATTACTTTGGCGACGCTATCACGACAGATTTAGCGAATTACAATGGTAATTACACCTATGGTTCTGCTCCCAAGGGTGAATATCGTCAGCAAACAACAGATGTGGGAAAATTTCCTGCAAACTCCTTTGGTTTATTTGATATGTGTGGCAATATATGGGAGTGGTGTCAGGATGAGTGGCACTTAAATTATATAAAAGCACCGGGTGATGGTAGTCCGTGGCTATATGGTAAAAATGAATGCCGAGTGCTGCGCGGTGGTTCGTGGGACTTCTATCCCGGAAGTTGCCGTTCTGCTCTTCGCAACAGGTTCAACCCCGGCATCGACAGCAGCGACAACGGTTTTCGGGTGGTTTGCGTTGGTGCTGCGGCGAGGACTAAGTAGCACTTTATACTCTTGCCCTTTTGCGCTTTACAGTTTTTTCTTTTCCCTTCTTAAGTTCTCGCGCTTGGCGCGATCAAATTTTTTGGCGATTTTTGGATGAGTAATTAACATAATACATGATGCTAGGGATTTTGGCAAGTGATGTAACTCAAGACGCTTCAGGTAAGGGTGATTGCTGGGGATAATTGCTATTTGAGGAGGCGATCAATAGCTTCTCTACAATGTAGGTTGTCGGTGATGTTCGCTTTACCCTATCTCTAACTCACCTACTACCAAAATCCTCAACTCTGTTACTCGTTTCAAAGCTACATCATTAGTCAAAAAAGCATCACAGTTACTGGTTAAAGCGATCGCTATCTGCAAAGCATCGGCTAACTGAAGGTTGTAACGTATTCGGATGTTAGCAGCATCCCGCGCGATCGCCGCATTAATATCAATAAATTTTACCTCATCACTCAGTAAAACATCTATAAAAGCTTGCTCTAAATCCTTTAATCCCCAACGGATAGCACCCACCAAACACTCAGACAATGTTATGGGAGATATTACAGCAGTAATATCAGTTTCCAATCTTGCAAAAATTGGGTCAACTACATTGACAAACTGCGGATTACGCTCTACAAAATAAATGACTGGTGCTGTATCGATAAATATCTGAGAAACACCTGTCAATGCTTCACTAATTTTCATTCTTCCGTTTTTAACAAACCTTCGCGATACTCATCTCCTTCTCGTCTAGTTTGAGAAACCCACTCTTGAGCATCTTTACCCAATAGTGGATAGGAAGCCATACCTTTTAAATCGCTCCATTTACGTTTTGATGGTGCTGGTATTACGTGCTGTTTCATCCGTTCTACTAAGTACCCCATCACTGTCAATTGCTCTTGTGGAGTGAGTTTGTCAATTTCGTTTAACATTTTTTGCAGTGATAGACTCATCAACTTTATCCCAATAAATCTGATGTGTACAGAATGCGGTGTGGCGATCGCTCTACGTCTAATTTAGATTTTATTGATGTACAATAACAGCGTCTCGACTCATTTCAACGCTATATATTTACAACCTATAACTGTCTTCAGGCTGCAAACCATACCAGTTATACCAGTGACGCACCGCTAACCAAATAGCAGACAACAAACCCGCGATACTCAAAGTCAAACCGCTAAAGGTGACTAATAAACCGAAAACTGGTAATACTGCTCCGGCGATGGTACAAATAATTGCAGCTATGGATGCACTGCGATTGTAACCCAATCCCCAGGTTAAGGTCAGCAATATCAAGGATATCATCCCCCAAGCCAACCCAGCATCCATGTAGCGGCTGAGATAGGTTAAAGTTAGTATACAAGCAAAGAAAATGCTAGCGGCGATCGCCACATTTTTTAAACTCATGGGGATAGATAAATACAGCAGCAATATCCACCACAAAAACAAAGCCGGCGTTAGCAACAACAACCGAGGTAAGATACCCGTTTGACGAATGGGGTTAGTGTTGGTAAACACGCCAAAGGGATTTTTTACCGCCACATTATCGTCAAATATCCAAGTAAATTGCGTGGTACGTCCATCAACTTTAGTCTCACTGGGAATTATACCACTAGCAAAATCAGCCCCAGGAAAGTTAGCAATTGCTGTCAGGCGAAAGTTAGATAATAACTGTGAGGTTGCGCTATAAACCCAACGTGAACCCCCTTGTGCTTGATAGGTGACACGAAAGCTCGTTTCTTCACCCGGTTGTAACTGGAAAGCAAAGCTATAATTACCCGGTTCTACTGGTTCTAGTCTGGTGCGATCGCGTTCTACTTTATAGTTAGACAGTAAGGAATAACCGATGGGTGGCGGTGCTTCAAAAAAGAACTTATCAATATTATTCAGGCGGTTAACTACTTTATATTCAGCACTATAGTCTACACGATAAACCGCGCTACGGTTTTGAACATCTGTGCTTTGGTCTAACTTGACTTGAATTTGCGACCCAGCCAAGGACAGCAACCGATTAATTTCTCGCTGATCATTGACTTTGACTATCTTACCATTTACCTGAGTCGTATAACTAAATGGCTCTTGCATCACATAACGCACTTGCGGCGCGATTTGTTCTAACCTATCTCCAGCTACACTTTGAGCTACTTTCGCTACTTTCGCTTGTTCCCAGTGGTGATAACGATTGCTTAAAGTAGAACAAAGCAAAAATCCTGCTACCAACAATACTAATACTAGACTTAAATGCTGTAAACCCTGCAACATTTGCGAGTAACGAATAGCCCAGTCACCAATGACAATTGCTGATTCTGCTTTTTGATGACGTAAAGCAAAACTGATTAAGGCGATCGCTATTCCCAAGGCTACCACTAAAAACACCAATAACAGCAACCCTGGTAGTAATTGCGAACCAATCTGAATTAACTCTGTTGGATGTGTAATATCAGGTAATCCGGGAATACCCTGACTGGTAGGAGACATTAGCAGTTTTTGAAATAATTTACAACTGTAAGACTGCTAAAGCCTCAGTCAAGTTTCTGTAAAAAAACTGTTACTTGTTAAAATTACTGAGGAGTTTTCACAAAATATTACTAATTATCAACATTCAAATAAGTATATTTACTCTCAAAAACCGTAGTGGAACAACTACGGTTTTTTTGAGTGGAACACTGAACTCTAAACCTAGGTGAACAATGAGAGCCTTACAACTTCAGCTCTTTACCTGAAGTAATCTCTTTGAGAGTTTAACTGGTATACAACAGGTTTGTCATTACTGAAATGATACATTCCAGATGGTGAGAAATACATCTTATTTACCGTCAAATTCTATAAATTTAAACAAAATTAATCCAGTTCAAAAATCTAGTTATACCGTAATATTTCTGATTTTATGAATTTTTTAAATACATTTATCTACTTGTTTGCAAGGTTATTTAGTTATAATTATTACTTAAGTATATTTAGAAAAAATCAGTAACTAAGGTGATCAAAATTTATAGTGTTCACAAGTAAATGTCAGTAAAAATCTGAAGAGTTATGCAAAGGCGACATAATTTTTATTTCGTAGTCGGGGCGGATTGATCAATAATGCCGTCTACCTAGAGATTCACTGCTTTAACCAGCCCTGACTTGAATCCTGATTGTGTGGTGGTAGCGTCTGAAATAAAAAACTCCAGTCTTGATTACAAACCAAATGAGAATTTTTGTGACACTTGCGTAAGTTATGTATAAAATTGGTGATTTGGCTGGGGATCTGAGAAAATTGACCACTAATGCCATAGTCTTTATTCACAAAACCAATGAGCGATCGCTTCCAGTGTCCCCGGTACAACATCACCCTCAAGAATCTTGAAACTCCAGAATCTGATGAGGGATTATGTGATTTTTGCTGGTACGAATACTGTTTTTGTTGGGCTGAGTATTGTCTAGACGCGTGGTTGCAAGCACAAGCCAACTCTGGCTCACCCACTAGCAATGAGCAAGCAACACCAATTCACAATTCAAAATAGCCTATGAGAATTCACAAAGCCAGCAAGTCGGGTGCGTCAAATGTGGAAATCCGTTCATATTTACCAACATATCCGAGTTAACGCACCCGACAAGAATCTTTGATTATTTACATTCTTTCAACAACTGTGGTATGTGTTGCTCTAATTTTTTAGCTGTCTGTTCTTCCTGTTGCAAGTTTTGCTGTAGCAGTTGTACAACTTGTTGTTGTCCCATCTTTTCCGCAGTCTGAATTAAACCACGGTAGCAAGCAATTTCTAGCTGTTCTACCTTAGCTTGACATCCTGCCAATCCCAAAGAGAGAATTTGCTGATTTTCCGCAGCTAGTAGCATGAACTTTTGTCCATCACTAATTAAACCAGCCGCAGTATCACAAGTGACACGCTTAGGTTCTTGTCCCAAAGCTTTGAAAACCTGTTCTAAATTCTGAATTTGTTGCTCTGTTTCCCGAATGTGAGTTTCAATCAAAGATTTTAACTGGTTATTTTGACAACACTGCAACATCATCTGTTGCGCTTCCCAAAAGCGATTTTCAGCATCATACATCGCGCAAACTTCGTAGATGAATTTTTCTTGGATGTTGGTGATTTTGGCGGTAGCGGGGCGTTCTCTCAGTTGAACCATTGTTCTGCTCCTGAAGTTTGGTACACCTAGTTAGTATTTGGTGTGTGTATCCTTCACCTACCTTCGCCAATCAATCCAGTCTTCTCGTCATACCAGAGGCACAACTGATTGTTAATTCTGAATGCTACAGCAAATACATAGAAGGGAGTGGGGGGGATGAGGGGATGAGGGGATGAGGGGATGAGGGGGATGAGGGGATGAGGGAGAAATTCTTTCCCAATCCCCAATCCCCAGTCCCCAGTCCCCAATCCCCAGTCCCCAATCCCCAGTCCCCAATCCCCAGTCCCCAATCCCCAATCCCCAGTCCCCAACCCCCAATCCCTATATCAGTTAAAGTAAAGATAGGTTAAGAAATCGCTGAGAAATAGATGGCTGTTCCACACTTACAGGAAATTTCTGCTCAGTTAGAAAGTACGAATTTGCGCGATCGCATGGTAGCCTTGGCTAATTTACGGCATATACCCGCCGAAGATGCTGTACCTTTAATTAAGAAGGTCTTAGATGATGAATCTTTACAGCTGCGATCGATGGCAATCTTTGCCCTAGGAATCAAGCAAACCACAGAATGCTATGAAATTTTGTCCGGCATTCTCCAAAATGACCCAGATTATGGTATACGTGCCGATGCGGCTGGTGCTTTAGGATATTTGGGTGACGCTAGAGCCTTTGAAGTGTTAGCACGCGCATTTTATGAAGATACGGACTGGCTAGTAAGATTTAGTGCGGCAGTTTCCCTGGGAAATCTCAAAGACCCCCGCGCTCGTGATATCCTGATTCAAGCTTTGGATAGCAAAGAAGTAGTATTACAAGAAGCTGCTATCTCGGCTTTAGGAGAAATTCAAGACATTGATTCTGTAGATCAACTGCTACGCTTTGCCCAATCACCGGATTGGCTGGTACGGCAACGTTTAGCAGAAGCTTTGGGCAATCTACCTACTCCCAAGAGTGTATCAGCTTTGAAATACCTAGAAAAAGACTCTCACCCCAATGTTGCCGAAGCTGCAAGAATTTCACTCACCAGACTAGAACAAAGAGGTAATCCAGCTTAATCTTAAAACCTCCCATTGCCTTTTAATAATAATAAGTGCAAGTTTTCCTATTTTCATGCAGGGTAATTTCAATTATGAATATTGAAGAATTTTTTGAATTGAGTGCTGGTAAATGGTTCTCCCATCGTACCAGCCACCATTTAGCGTTTAAGCAATCTGAAGATGGGAAATCAGACTTAGTGATTGAAACACTAGCAGCAGATCACCCAGAAGTAATTAAACTGTGTGAATTATATGAAATTCCTGCTAGTGCTGCTTCCTGTGGTGCTAGAGTTACCTGGAACGGCACAATGGAATGGGACGAAGAAAAACACACTGGCTCTACTGTTTTAGTTACCGTACCCGATGAGAATAATCCCAGCGAAGGTAGGCTATTACGAGAAATGGGTTACGCCGAAAAAGCTCCTGTTGCCGGACGTTATAAAATGGGCGACGATGGCGCATTGACTCTAACTACAGAGTATGAAACCATGTGGTCTGAAGAACGCTTATGGTTTGCTAGCCCTAACCTACGGATGCGTGTTAGCGTTTTAAAACGTTTCGGTGGTTTTAGTATGGCTTCTTTTACCTCCGAAATTCGCATGGGTGGCGGTTCTCCGGCGGCGAAAGCTTCTGAAGCTGCTAATTCTGCATCAAGCTAGTACAGATATGTGATCATCTGACTATGTAGGGTGCGTCAGTCAGATCAACCTTGACATTCTCAGAAATTATTCCTACTGACGCACCCTACTGGCTACAAAAATTACAGTGTATATTTAAGCCAGGTGAAACATAACCACTTTTATGAAATATCGGGCGGATGTTCCCCTAGCTTAACCCACATTTTACGCACACGAATTAACTGCGAACGGTTCATTTTCAAAGCAGAAATAGTTGCTCGACCGACAGAAGTTAGCGGGGTAATCTCGGTAGCATCTTTACTCCAAGCAAAATGTTCAGACCATAATTGTTGCTGTGGGTTAAATAGAAAGACTTCTTGTTGTGTTTCTGTGTCCACAGCAGTTTGACGGGAAGCTTTATAACGATTACAAGTAGGACAAGACAAACAAAGATTTTCAAAAATTGTTTTGCCTCCAGCTGATAGAGGAATTATATGCTCAAACTCAAAAGTCGTAACTGTCAAGTGTTCAGCAGTACGACAGTACGCACAACAATCAGCAAATTTAGAACGGATTTTGCGTTGTAATTCAACAGGAATATAAACACTCACGCCACTCTTGATATTCCTTTCATTTTTAAAGTATACTTAGCTCTAGTTTTTAAAATATTTAATTGGTCAATCTGTGCCAATAAACAGTCTAAAGTCGCTTTTTCTTCAGCAGACAGTACATTTTCTGCATTTCGCTCTAATAAATCATTGAGTTCGATTTGGGCTTTTGGTGACAACATACTTTCCGCCAAAGCTTGTAACTCATCCAAGCTTAATCCAGTTAAAATTTCATCATCTTCTAGCGATGAATTCGTTAGTTGTTGGTATGTGGCTAAATCTAACAGCACACCAATTCGTTCTCCATCTTGATTTGTCACATACTGTATAGAATCAGACATATCAACTGTTGGCGTTTCAGGCTACTAATTATAGTTTATCAGTTTTCACTTTTGGTCAAACTTAGCATTTTCAGGGATTTCCAAATAAAGGTGCGTCAGTCAGATAAACCTTGACATTCTCAGAAATTATTCCTACTGACGCACCCTACTAACTGCCCAATTTAACGTACAGTTCCCCGCAAAGCCTCTGTATCAATGGGTTTGATCAGGTAAACTAACAACAGATTCCAAACAATTGCAGCAATTAAAGGTAGTTTGCGAATCTGTTTTATCCATTTGGGCTGAGAACTGCGCTCAATTTCTGCTATTTGCAAGTTATAACCTGCACAGCGTTGCAAACGAGGGAAAAACTGGGGATGTTCTGTATTTAACATTACCGGAAAAGCCCGACCCGCCGTTTCATTAGTATTGTAAACAACTTGGCGGTCAAATTCCGTGGCATCTAGTCCCAGTGATTTGTAAAAACCAGAGCGTTCATGCACTGTCATTGTGTGGGTAGCAAATACCGAAAGCAAGAAAAAGCGACTCCACAGCCGAGCTTTCCAAGTTTTCCATAGTTGCGGTTGCGAACGTAAAAGTGCTTTGAATATATCCCCGTGGCGGTTTTCGTCCTGACACCAACTCTCAAAGTAGCGGAAGATGGGATAAAACTGGTTTTCCGGGTGCTGTTCTAGATGTCTGTAAATAATGATGTAACGCCAGTATCCGATTTTTTCAGATAGATAAACGGTGTAAAGCACCCACTCAATCGGGAAAAATGTATAGGTGCGGGTTTTTGTGACAGTGGCTAAATCCAAGGAGAGTTTAAAATCGCCCATTGCTTTGTTGAGAAACCCAGCATGACGGGCTTCATCACGCGCCATCAGTTGAAACATCTCCGCTAGCAGTGGACTGCGGTTTTTTAGTTTGCGGGATAATTCCTTAAACAGCAAGAAGCCGGAAAACTCGGAAATGCAAGAGCGTTCCAAATAGTCAATAAACGCCTGTCTGGCTTCACCCTCTATATGTTCCCAAGACTGTTCAAACGCTTCATCCCGAACAAAATGATGGCGGTTGTAGTCGGCTCGCATTTCTGCCAACATCGCCTGTAACTCTGTTTCTTGGGTTGATAAATCTAAGTTGGCGGTTTTTTCAAAGTCTGTAGTATAAAACCGAGGCGTGAGTATAGTTTCTTGGCTGGGGGTTTTAGTTTCTGGTTTGGGTAGGGTATTAACCATGAGTATTACGGTAATCAAGTAAATAATTCGATAACTATAAAGTTATGATAAGTGTGAGTCTTTGGCTAGACCTGTTTACAATCCTTCAGTAAACTGAGAATTGCCTTCTATCTTAGATATGGGGCAGTAGCAACTGAAAGCCTTTGATAACTGGGTTTGAAAGCATTTATTAAGTTTTGAAACTTATCAGACACAAAGTATCTATATAACTATAGAGTTATTAAGCAGTGGTAATCACCCTTACTCAAAGTTTCAGAGGTTGTAACATGGGTCTTCATTCCGATAATTCTCTGCAAGAATCTCCAAATCACACAATATTGCTGACACCACCTAACAATACTATCCCCAAGGATTCACGGGAGAGGGTGCAGCAATTCATGCAGAACTTACAGGATGAGATTTGCACAGCGTTAGAGCAACTCGACGGGGAAGCACGCTTTCATCAAGATTATTGGGAGCGAGCAGAAGGGGGAGAAGGACGTACCCGTGTGATTAGAGAAGGGCGCGTGTTTGAGCAGGGGGGCGTGAATTTTTCCGCAGTGTGGGGAAAGAGTCTACCAGCTTCGATTGTGGCTCAACGTCCAGAAGCAGCCGGACATGAGTTTTTTGCCACGGGAACATCAATGGTATTGCATCCCCGTAATCCCTATGTCCCAACAGTACATCTCAACTACCGTTATTTTGAGGCTGGCCCGATCTGGTGGTTTGGTGGTGGGGCTGATTTAACGCCCTATTATCCGTTTGTAGAGGATGCGGTTCACTTCCATCAAACGCTAAAAAATGCTTGTGATGTCCATCATCCAGAGTATTATCCCACCTTTAAACGCTGGTGTGATGAATACTTTTATTTACGACATCGCCAAGAACAGCGAGGTATTGGCGGTATTTTCTTTGACTATCAAGATGCTAGCGGGAAGTTGTATGTAGGTACTCAAGCGGATACCCTGGCGGCGATTTATAGCCAGCAAGTGGGAAATGTGGCGCGGAATTGGGAAGATATTTTTGCGTTTGTGCAGTCTTGTGGTCAGGCTTTTTTACCTGCTTATTTGCCTATTGTAGAACGGCGACAAGAAACAGAGTATGGCGATCGCCAGCGTCATTTTCAACTATACCGTCGGGGTCGTTACGTCGAGTTTAACTTAGTCTACGACCGAGGTACGGTATTTGGTCTGCAAACTCAGGGACGCACAGAATCTATTCTCATGTCTTTACCACCTCTAGCACGTTGGGAATATTGCTACCAACCAGAACCAGCAAGCCCAGAAGCCGAACTGACTGAAGTATTTCTTCAACCTAGAGATTGGGTGTAGAAGAGAGGGGAGGAAGATGAGGGGGATGAGGGCGTGGAGGGAGCAGAGGAGATGTTTCCCTAATAGTTATTGAATTTTGAATTTTGAATTGATTCGTGCCTAATGCCGATTTCCATCAAACATCACAAAGTTTGTTAGCAGTGAGGTATTCATTATGAGTAGCGATTTAGATATGCGTTTACGGGAAGGTACAAGACATTCCCATACCTTGGCGGAAAACACAGCGTTTATGAAATGTTTTCTCAAAGGCATAGTAGAAAAGAGCTTCTTTCGGAAATTGCTGGCGAATCTCTACTTTGTTTACTGTGTTTTAGAGGAAGAATTGCAGCGACATCAAAATCATCCAGTGGTGGGGTTGATTTACTTCCCCGAACTGAATCGCAAAGCCAATTTAGAGCAAGATTTAGCCTACTATTACGGTGAAAACTGGCGAGAGGAAATTAGTCCTTCTCCAGTCGGACAGGTATATGTTAACCGCTTGCGGGAAGTTGCCAACACCCAACCAGAATTGTTAATTGCTCATGCTTACACCCGCTACATGGGCGATTTATCCGGTGGACAAGCATTGCGAAAGATTGCCCGTTCTGCAATGGATTTACCAGCAGATCAAGGCACTGCAATGCACGAATTTGAACAAATTCCTACCCCGGAAGCAAAACGGGCGTTTAAAGAAAAGTACCGTCAGGCGTTGAGTGGTTTGGATATAGATGAAGCCATGATTCAGAAAATTGTCGAGGAAGCTAATTATGCTTTTACTCTGAATCGAGATGTAGTTCATGAATTAGAAGCAGATGTCAAAGCTGTAGTTGGTGAGCATATCTTTGATTTAATTACTCGCCAAGATAAACCAGGTAGTACAGAACATTCTCCGGGACATAGCAAGGAAATGGATTACAGCATTTAGAGTGTGGAGTGTGGAGTTAAAAGACTGTTTATTGCATAGGGTTTCACAGGTTTGTAGTAAGCATTTTAGTGTTGGGAATATTCAGGACTAAAGTCCTTACTACAAACATGGACACACACAGGATTTTTCATTACAAGTTTTTATGAAAGTTTTACCACAGAATGTTAAATTTGATGCTGATTTGCTGAAAAAATATGATCAGCCTTTACCCCGCTACACTAGCTATCCTCCAGCCACAGAGTTAACTGAGGATTTTCAACAAGCTGATTTTAAAGCAGCGATCGCAGTCGGAAATTACAAAAAAACTCCACTATCACTGTATTGTCATATTCCCTTTTGTGAAAGTGCTTGTTATTTCTGTGGTTGTAATACTATCATTACCCCAAACAAAGCACTTGCCGAACCTTATTTAAATTACTTAATTCGCAATATTCAGCAAGTCGCATCTTTAATTGATCACCAACGAAAAGTACAACAACTACATTGGGGTGGTGGAACTCCTAACTATTTATCTCTGCGTCAGGTTGAAACCCTTTGGTATACCCTCCATCATTGTTTTGATTTTGATGATGATGCAGAAATTTCTATTGAAGTCAATCCCCGTTTCTTAGATAGAGACTACCTCTTTGGTTTGAGGAATTTAGGTTTTAATCGCATTAGTTTTGGTATTCAAGACTTTGATTTCCAGGTACAGCAAGCGGTTAACCGGATTCAACCGGAAGAGATGCTATTTCAGGTAATGGACTGGGTGCGAGATGCTGGTTTTACCAGTGTTAATGTTGATTTGATTTATGGCTTACCTTATCAAAATCTAGAAACTTTTAAAAGTACCGTCCGTAAGACTATGCAACTCAATCCAGACCGGATTGCTGTGTTTAACTTTGCTTATGTACCTTGGTTAAAACCAATTCAACGTTTAATTCCCCAAGACGCATTACCGTTAGCCGGAGAAAAACTGGAAATTATCAAGATGACAATTGAGGAATTAACTACCAATGGCTATGTTTTCATTGGGATGGATCATTTTGCTAAACCAAATGATGAATTAGCGATCGCCCAACAAAACGGTCAACTACATCGCAACTTCCAAGGCTATACCACCAAACCAGAGTCGGATTTATTGGGGTTTGGCATGAGTTCAATTAGTATGCTCCATGATGTGTATGTGCAGAATCATAAACGGATAAAAAATTACTATCAGGCGATTAATCATGATGAATTACCGATTGAAAAAGGAGTGAAACTGAATCAAGATGATATCATTCGCCGCACGATAATTATGGAATTGATGTGTCAATTTCAACTTTCACTAAATAACATTGAGGAAAAATATCATTTGAACTTTGATAGTGATTTTGGCGAATATTTTCAAAGAGAACAATTAAAACTTCGATTATTAGAAGCCGATGGTTTGATTAAACTTTCTCCTAATCATATTGAAGTCACACCAAGCGGACGGTTACTTATCCGCAACATCGCGGCTGTATTTGATGCCTATCTACAAGAAAAATCAGGTACTGGTTTTTCTCAAGCAATTTGAAGAATTGGGCATCGATGCACAGGGCATAAATCAATTCAAAATACCCTACGGGAAGGCAAGCCTACAAAATTCAAAATTAAAGAATTCTGGGGAAAAAATCTCCCCTGCCTCCCCTGCCTCCCCTGCTTTCCCAATCCCCAGTCCCCAGTCCCCATTAATTAATTCCATGAGAACTTGGTCAGATAACCCCCAGTCTTTGCGTCTTGATTGGATAGCTGTAGCATTTTTCGCTACTATTCACGTGCTAGCATTGTTAGCACCTTGGTTTTTTTCTTGGTCTGCATTAGGTGTAGCTGTGTTTCTACATTGGCTATTTGGCAGTATTGGAGTTTGCTTAGGCTATCACCGAATGTTAAGCCATCGGAGTTTGCGAGTCCCGAAGTGGTTGGAGTATGCGATCGCAATTTTAGGTGCTTTATCAATCCAGGGAGGGCCGATTTTCTGGGTGGCTGGACATCGTTTACACCATGCTCACACGGAAGATGAATACAAAGATCCCTACTCTGCCCGCCGAGGTTTCTGGTGGAGTCATATGTTATGGATTTTGTATCCTAATCGGCAATTCTTTGATTATGAATGTTATCAACGATATGCCCCAGATTTAGCACGAGATGCTTTTTACTGTTGGCTGAATCGTTACTTTTTGTGGTTGCAAATTCCTGTAGCATTATTGCTTTATGTATTGGGTGGTTGGTCATTTATAATTTACGGTGTATTTGTTCGCGCTGTGATTCTCTGGCATACGACTTGGTTTATCAACTCTGTGACTCATCTGTGGGGATACCGCACTTTTGACTGTGATGATAATTCCCGTAACCTGTGGTGGGCGGCAATTCTCACCTATGGTGAAGGCTGGCACAACAATCACCATGCTTACCCTCATGTAGCCAAATGTGGCTGGCGATGGTGGGAAATTGATATTACTTGGTGGGCGATCGCCTTATTAAAAACAGTCGGTTTGGCGAAGGATGTCAACTTACCACCCACTCAGGTAGCAAAATCTTGATTTAGCATCTCGACATCTTCCCCCATTCCAGCTAACAAAAGTTTTTCCTTTTCCCTTTCCTCTAGGAGAGGATTGGGGAGAGGTAGGAAACGGAGGCTAGCAGGGTTAGGTGTTTTAAAACCCTAATTCTTATTTGAATACAACTCCGATAATTAATATCAATAGGTTAATTTTTAAACATAAACATATCAATAATTACATTTATTAACATAATAAAATTTGATGCTAACCCTATTGATTTCTATGATTTCGACTGGGAAGATAAATATAACAATGCACAGCATCAAGTTTTTATACTCGATTTTCCAAAATCAAACAGTTTCATAATTTTGCTCTGGTGGGGTGTATTCCATCACCAGAAATTGGGCATCAGGCGATCGCCTACCTGAGAAAACAGCCCATCGCTTGGCATTTCTGAGTATACGTATCAAACAATATGTATTTTTGTCAACTTTTCTAGCCTTGATACAACTATTTTCTCAGTATTATTTTCGCAAAGAAGGAATCAAAAATACATGAACAGAAATACCATCATGTTCTATCAAAGCTTTACCATTAGTGCCTACATTACCTACAAAAATCATAAGTATATATACCCAAGATGGGAACTTAAAGTTGAAGAGTCAGTCTGACAAATGTGGCAGAAATCTTTACGTAAAGTTCCGCAATTGCCACCAGGACAATTGAATGTAGATCATGGCATCTTTAACAAGAAAATCACTAGCTGGCAGTGTTATTCATAAGTCCTAACTGTTGCCACACCGTTTTTATACTATTTTGTTACTCCTATGGCTGATAAACACAACAAAATTCAATTCCCGCTTTGGCAATATCTCAACCAACCGTTATTTAGCCGTGATTCTCAATTAGAACTCAACCCCCGTCGTTTTGCCCATAGATGGCGAATAGGACTTTTACAACGGTGTTGGAATAAAGAATGTGATGCCAAAGGGCCACAACAGCATTAAATTTCCCCAACCTCCTGTATTGACTGCATATCTCCAAAGCAAGCCTCGTTGATCAAACGTGGCTTTTTGCCTTTTGGGGGAGTGGGGAGTGGGAAAGCAGAGGGAGGGAAGGAAAGGAAGGGAGGCAGGGGAGGCAGAGGGAGAAAAATTTAATCCCCAATGACTAATGACTAATGACTAATAACTAATGACTAAAGTAACTATTAATACATGAATTGCGGAAGTTAAAATTTTGCAAACACGTTAATCTAGTATGCCGTTGCTGGATAAAATCTAGCGCACCAGGGTTGGGTTTGTGCTGGGAGAAGTTTATGTCCTTTGTACCTTTACATATTCACAGTGATTACAGTCTGCTGGATGGAGCAAGTCAGCTACCAGATTTGATTGATCGGGCGATTGAACTAGGGATAAAGGCGATCGCAGTTACCGATCACGGTGTCATGTATGGTGCTGTTGAACTGCTAAAAACCTGCCGCAGCAAAAATATTAAGGCAATTATTGGCAATGAAATGTATATCATTAACGGCGACATTGAAAAACAAGAACGTCGTCCTAAATATCATCAAGTTGTCTTAGCCAAAAATAATAAAGGTTACAAAAATTTAGTTAAATTAACAACAATTTCTCACCTGCAAGGTGTTCAAGGTAAAGGAATTTTTTCTCGCCCTTGTATTAATAAAGAATTATTACAAAAATATCATGAAGGTTTAATAGTTACCAGTGCTTGTTTAGGTGGAGAAATTCCCCAGGCAATTCTGAGCGGCAGACCAGACGCAGCGCGGAAAGTGGCAAAATGGTATAAAGATGTATTTGGTGATGATTTTTATCTAGAAATTCAAGACCACGGTTCGCAAGAAGACCGCATAGTTAACGTTGAAATCATCAAAATAGCACGGGAATTAAATATTAAATTCGTCGCTACCAATGACTCTCATTTTACATCTTGCTTTGATGTCGAAGCTCACGACGCTTTGCTATGTATTCAAACAGGCAAGTTAATTATTGAAGATAATCGGATGCGTTATAGCGGTACAGAATATCTCAAATCTGCCGATGAGATGAAGCTGTTATTTCGTGACCATTTACCAGATGATGTGATTGCTGAAGCCATCAATAGAACCGAAGAAGTAGCTGATAAAATCGAGCCTTACCAAATTATGGGTGAGCCTCGCATTCCTAATTATCCTATTCCTGCGGGTCATACTGCTGATACCTACGTCGAAGAAGTAGCTTGGCAAGGACTATTAGAAAGATTAAATCGTAAATCCCGCAGCGAAGTAGATTCAGTCTACAGAGAAAGACTGGAATATGAACTGAAAATGTTGCAACAGATGGGTTTTTCCACCTACTTTTTAGTCGTGTGGGACTACATCAAATTTGCTAGAGATAATAATATTCCTGTAGGGCCTGGAAGGGGTTCGGCGGCTGGTTCATTAGTTGCCTATACAATGGGAATTACTAATATTGACCCGGTGCATCATGGCTTACTATTTGAGCGATTCTTAAACCCAGAACGTAAATCTATGCCTGATATCGATACAGATTTCTGTATTGAACAACGGGATAAAGTGATTGACTATGTAACTGAAAAATACGGTAAGGATAGAGTAGCTCAAATTATTACCTTTAACCGTCTAACTTCCAAAGCAGTTTTAAAAGATGTTGCCAGAGTGTTAAATATTCCCTACGGGGAAGCCGACCAAATGGCGAAATTAATTCCTGTGGTACGGGGTAAACCCACTAAACTCAAAGTAATGATTTCTGATGCAACTCCAGAACCAGAGTTTAAAGCAAAATATGATAGTGACCCAAAAGTACGCCATTGGATTGACATGGCCATGCGAATTGAGGGAACTAACAAAACCTTTGGGGTTCACGCCGCAGGTGTAGTCATTTCTGCTGAACCATTAGATGAAATTGTCCCCTTACAAAGAAATAATGACGGGTCTGTAATTACCCAATATTTCATGGAAGACCTAGAATCAATGGGTTTGTTAAAAATGGACTTTTTGGGTCTAAAAAACTTAACCATGATTCAAAAAACCATTGATTTAATTCAAGAAAACCACGGGTTTACAATAGACCCGTATGAAATCACTAATCAAGAACGCAAAGCTCAAAGAATATTAGCTAAAGGTGAGCATAAAACTCTGCCCAAAGATGTACAAAAAACCTATGAACTTTTAGAATCGGGTGAATTAGAAGGAGTATTTCAATTAGAGTCTTCAGGGATGAAGCAGATAGTCCGAGATTTGAAACCTTCTAATATTGAAGATATTTCTTCTATTTTGGCACTTTATCGACCAGGGCCCTTAGATGCGGGATTGATTCCTAAATTTATCAACCGTAAACATGGACGAGAAAGTATTGATTATGAAAGCCAAATTTTAGAACCCATCTTAAATGAAACCTATGGCATCATGGTTTATCAAGAGCAAATCATGAAAATTGCTCAAGATATGGCTGGTTATTCATTAGGACAAGCTGACTTACTGCGCCGTGCTATGGGTAAAAAGAAAGTAGCAGAGATGCAGAAGCAGCAGGAAAAATTTATTGATGGAGCAACTAAGAATGGTGTAAAAAAACAAGTAGCTGAGAAGCTATTTGATGATATGTTGAAATTTGCTGAGTATTGCTTAAGTTCTGACACAGAAATTTTAACAGTTGAATATGGTTATTTACCTATTGGTGAGATAGTAGAAAAAGGTCTTGAATGCACAGTATTTAGTGTTGATATTAATGGCATTGTTTACACCCAGCCTACTGCACAATGGCATAATCGCGGACAACAAGAAGTTTTTGAATATAGTTTAGAAGATGGTTCAGTAATTCGGGCGACAAAAGACCATAAATTTATGACTCAAGATGGGCAAAT
The DNA here is from genome assembly GCF_963870205.1 of Anabaena sp. CA = ATCC 33047. Classification (NCBI taxonomy): domain Bacteria; kingdom Bacillati; phylum Cyanobacteriota; class Cyanophyceae; order Nostocales; family Nostocaceae; genus Anabaena; species Anabaena sp. CA = ATCC 33047. The sequence goes on from NZ_CAWMSA010000040.1 coordinate 180,580, forward strand.
GTTGCCAATTGATGAAATATTTGAACGAGGTTTAGACTTATTACAGGTAAACCTTAAAATGTAAATAAACTTAGGGCAAAGTACAGCAGCTAATGATGTCATTACCTTACGGCTAATATCCAATTTCAACAAACCTCTGCGTTACTTTGCGTGAACCTCCGCGCTCCTGGAGCGTTAAAAAATCAAACAGAACTGGTGCAAGATATCAAACTACAAAAGTTATTCGCCAACAATTAACATTCATTATTCTGTAAATTTCATGCCAAAATGCCAATCAGGTGAGCGCGATAATGCCCAATGACACGGTAACAGCAGCATGAAAGCGTGAATACAAAACTCCTCATTTCTCCTCAAGAACTCACGTCTTTGTTAGCAGAAAAATCGCCACAAACTGTCATTATCGATACGCGAAGCCCAGAAGAATATGCTAGTTCTCACATTCCTAAATCCATCAATATTAGAGATTTTTTCACTTATCTTTTAGATAATTCCTACCCAGCAGGATTAAAGCAATTGCAAGAGTATTTTGCTCAACTTCTGAGTGATGTAGGAATATCTGGGGCAGAAAGATTAATTGTCTATGAAGATGCTTTAAATAAAGGTTACGGCCAATCTTGTAGAGCAGCTTTTTTACTCCAGTATTTAGGATGTCCTCATGTATATGTTTTACACGGCGGATATCAAGGTTGGTTGGCTGCGGGTTTACCTACTACCGATGAAGTTCCTGAACGGGAAAGCAGTATATTTAGATTGCATCCCCAGCCGGAGATGATAGTGACGACTATCCAAATGTTGCAAGCAATCAACAATCCAGCAATTATAAAATTGGATGTGCGCGATCGCAACGAATGGCAAGGCTTAAGTTCTTCACCCTACGGTACTGATTTTTGCCCCCGCAAGGGCAGAATTCCTTATGCTGTATGGTTAGAATGGCATCGTTTGATGACATTTGAATCGGGAATACCGATGTTTCGTTCACCAGCAGAAATCTTAGAAATTTGTGAATCTGTTGGGATTACTTCCGAGTCAATAGTGTATGTTTACTGCTTTAAAGGTTCTAGGGCTGCTAATACACTGATTGCTTTACAACAGGCTGGAATTCACGCCAAAAATTATTTTGGTTCTTGGAATGAATGGTCACGTGACAATTCATTACCGATTGATGCCACAGTTATATAATTTGTAATTATCACTGGCTGGCATTTCAGGGAATACTAGAGAAATATTAATGTCTCCAGTATTTTGCTATGCGTCAATTTTTGCAGTATCTACGTACCTGGGCAATAATTAGCTTATTGTCTGTAGTTTTAGCTTGGTCATTTCCTGCACAAGCAGCCAGTAAAGTCAACCCCCAACTAGAACAGCAAGTTTTAGAAATTCTCCGCCAACACCCAGAGGTGATTATTGAATCTGTCCAAGCATACCAACAACAACAGCAACAAACACTAAATCAAGCCCGACAGACATTTTTGCAGGATTTGCAAACCAACCCCCAAGCAGTTATTGCTTCTTCTCCTACTATTGGAGGAACTGCATCAAAAACTTTGTTAATCGAGTTTTCTGATTATCAATGTCCCTACTGTGCTGAAGCTCATACAAAATTAAAGGAGTTGTTAGCCAAGCATGAAAATGAAGTGACATTAGTTTATAAACATTTTCCCTTACCAATTCATCCCCAAGCTATACCAGCAGCAAAAGCGGCTTGGGCTGCAAATCAGCAGGGAAAGTTTTGGCTGTATCATGATGCCCTATTTACAAATCAAAAACAATTAGGTGAAGATTTGTATTTAGATATTGCTAAAAAACTGAATCTAGACTTAGAAAAATTTAATCGCGATCGCCTACTTGCTGATCCTGCTATTCAACAAGATATGCAACTAGGTGAACAACTGGGAGTTCCTGGTACACCCTTCTTTGTGATGAATGGGAAAAATTACTCTGGCGCAGTCCAGTTATTAGAAATCGAGAGTAAACTAGCTGAGGCAGCATAAAAATTGACCGTAACGCACCAAGATTTTATGAGGTGCGTTGCACTTGGCTTTAACGCACCCTACAATTTAATGTTTACTTTATCAATTTAATCTTCTAATTGCTGAGTTGGTACTTCAACGGCGGTAATATCAATTGTGCCTTCGGGTGCGAAGCGGTGAAAATGGCCTTTTTGTACTGTGAGTTGTTCGCCACAGTTAGGACACTGCAATTGACTATTATTTAATCCTGTAAATTCATATTGGCAGACGGGACACTGATCAGTTACTAGGTTGCGTTCCAGCCACCAACGAAACCCGAAAAATGCGACTACAGGCACTAGCAACATTAATCCAAATAGAATCAACAACGAATTTACCAACCAACCCAAACCAAATGAAGTCAGTAACCAGAAAATTACTAACACAGTCAGCCAAGGGCGGAGATTGTAGAGATTCAGTTGAGAATTGTTATAGTTCATTTTTAAATACTATCTTGCTCTCCTTCTAGGATAGCGAGTTTAGTTGTTAGTCATTGGTGAAAAACTATGAACTCTCAAGTAAGGACAAAAGCTGTTGTTTCAAGGCTTCCATGCCAAAATTTGCGATCGCTTGTTCTCTTAGCCATTGTCCATCACAACGTTGATCATCTCCTTTGAGAATTTCGATACAAGCTGCGGCTACAGCTTCAGGATCGCGGTGAGGAACTCGCCAACCGACTTTACCATCCTGTACTGGATCGGCTGAACCATCGTCATCACCGGACAACACTGGGACACCACAGGCCATAGCTTCTAAATATACAATCCCGAAGCCTTCTTGAGAGGGCATAATATAAGCATCGGCGAGGCGGTAGTGCGATACTAAATCATCTGTGGGGACAAAACCAGCAAAGACAACGCGATCGCTTACTCCTAAATCTTGGGCTAGCTTGGCTAATCTTGGTTGGTCATCACCGCGACCAATTACCAAATATTTTACATCTGGAAATACCTGGGCGATTTTGGGCAGGGCGCGAATTGTCATATCTACGCCTTTATATATATCTCCTGACCAGAGTCGTGCTACAGTCATGATCACTTTGGCATCTGTTAAGCCGTACTTTGTGACTAATTCTGGTAGCTTCGCGCCGGCGGTAAATTTTTCGCCATCAATGGCACAAGCTAGCATTTTGACTTGATTTGGATTTATACCATTAGCAGCACAAGCGCGATCGCGACTGTAGCGGCTGATTGTCCAGATATCGGTGGCTGTGGCTAAAGCACGGCGTTCTTTAATGTTGAGGGGTTCCCAAACTTCTTTTCCATAAGTCAGGACAGTGTAAGGAATTCCCAAGGGTTGGCACAGGGTTTGTATTAATACAGCCAGGTTGATATGACCACAGAAAACACGTTTGGGGCGTTTTTGCAGTAAATACTTCAGTAATACCCCAGCCATTTTGATTCTGCCTATCTGGGGTGATTGATGGTGAAAATAATGAAATTTTAAGCGATCGCACTCAAACTGATTCGAGCATTCAGGACTATCTCGCAACAAAAATACTTCTGCTTGATAACCTGGATTCAACTCCAAATAAGCGCGGAAAATATCTTTAACATAAGATTGAATTCCACCTTCCCGTGCAAAAATCTCTAAGAACACGAAGATATGGTCGGCTACTTTGCCAGAATTTTCACCTAATTTTAAATTTTTGGCCACTGTATTAATTAATTAAGTAGAAAGACACACAATAACTGAACTATGTGAACCCAGGTCAAGATAGGGAAACCTTTTTGTCTGCCTCCTGCCTTATCGCTATGACAATTATTTATGTCAATCTACTTAGTATTGATATTTTCTTGATACGGGTAGTTTGAACTATCCTGGCTTTGAAAAACCAGGATTCCGAACTGATATTGCTACGTGAGCTAAAGCTACACTCCGCAATG
>NZ_CAWMSA010000040.1:184593-231586 GCF_963870205.1 Anabaena sp. CA = ATCC 33047
GCATCATCAGCAAAAATTTACCATAAGTCTCGCCTTAAAACAACAGGTTAAAACCTGTTGAGTCGTGTTACCCCTGCGGGAAAGCAAGCTACATCCCCTCTCTAAAGAGCAGGGGTTCTCACACTCCCACTATGTTTTGATAGGCAAGAATGCCATCACCAGCACTCTATTATACGAGTAGTTGTTTTTCAGAAATTTGAGTAACTTGACGGTTTTGCAAGCGGTCTATATCTGTTTTTACCATTGTTTCTAAAAGGTGTTCAAAGCTGATTTCCGGTTGCCAATTTAAATTGGTTTTGGCTTTGTTGGGGTTGGCTACCAGTTGAAAATGTTCGTCTGGTCTGAGTAAATTTTGATTAATGACTACGTGATTTTGCCAATTTAATCCTACGCTATCAAAAGCCAGAGATACTAATTCTTTCACACTGTGTAGTTTGCCTGTCCCAATCACGTACTCTTCTGGTTCTTCAGCTTGTAGCATCAACCACATAGCTTTAACATAATCTCCGGCAAAACCCCAATCCCGTCTAGCATCTAGATTACCCATTTCTAGGGTGTCAGCTAAACCCAACTTAATTGATGCAACTGCTAAAGAAACTTTACGGGTGACAAATTGAGGTGCTCTGAGCGGAGATTCATGATTATATAAAATCCCACTGCAAGCAAATAAACCATAACGCTGACGGTGATGTACCATCGTCCAATGAGCGTGTAGTTTGGCGGCTGCATACGGATTTTTCGGTCGAAAAGGAGTTTCTTCATCTTGCGGAGAACAAAAGACATCTCCAAACATCTCAGAGCTACTAGCTTGATAAAAACGTGTAGATAAACCCACTTGTCTGACTGCATCTAATAGTCTTGTTGCAGTACCAGTGATTAAATCAAGAGTTCCTAGTGGATCTTTCCAAGAGTCAGGGACAAAACTCGGAGCTGCCAAATTATAAATTTCTTGGGGACGCAGTTGTTCTACTGCATTGAACAGGGCTACGCTATCTCTTAAATCGACTGTATAAATTTCTACTTGATTGGCTAAATTTCCCAATTTCGTCAGATTTGGTTGTCGGTGTGGCGATACTAATCCCACTACCTTATAACCATGCTTGAGGAGTAAATGGCTGAGATAGTAGCCATCTTGACCAGTAATTCCTGTAATTAGGGCGGTCTTAGTCATATATTTTTTCCTATCTCCCCTTTCTACACTAAAAGGTGATTGCGTACCAGCGTAAAATTACTTAGAATAATTGCGTGAGCATTGGCGACCCTAGTATATTTGTCTAGACCCATGACCACACCAGATAAAACTAGCAAAAGTAATGCCCAATTCTAGCAAAGTAGTCAGGATAAATTGTATGTAATACTTACTAGGATAAAAATTAAATTTTATACAATCAATATGAATGTAATTCTATCACTGACAGTTGATTGGCATCAGAATGATACAAATACAACTCCTTGATGACAGAGATGAAAATGCTTAACGGAACTTGAGATCAGAGGGAATTAAAATATTGTCAATAAATACACAGAAATTCAATCTTGTAGAAAAACTGTAAGACTCGTTGGTACTTCCAAAAGCGGTTTTCTGTGTAGTAAAAACCTCCCGCTACACCTCGCGCTGAGGTTAGCGGGGGCAGGTCAATGTCATAAGTATTTGAGTATCACCAGACAATTTCTATTATCATCGCTACGCTCATAAACTACACGGTCAACTAAGCGACGCAGCAGAAACCAACCATAACCTCCTACTTGTAGAGTACCTGGTTCTGGTTCGGCGATCGCATTTGGATCAAAAGGATGACCGTGATCCCAAATTCTAATTTCTAATCTGTCAGACCATAGACTCACCTCAATGTCTATGGTTGTTTCCGGTGGTAAAGCGCGATGAGCGTGACGCACTGCGTTGGTAAAGCCCTCTGCTAATGCTAAATTGAGGCGATAAACTTGGGTTTCTGACCAACCAAGGTGAGACAAGTATTTTAAGGAAAATTCCTCAAACCATTGTTGAACTTTGTTGAGGAGCTTCAGTTCGCTGTTTACCGTCAGATGGTCTTGCTGCATTATGCCAAGCATTGACCGTAGCTTAAATTGAATATAAGTGAGAGGTTTTTGAATCTATCGTTCTTCAGTCTATTTTAGATTTTGGCAGATTTTTTGGTTCCAAAACTAAAAAGTTGCATACAAAAGCTAAATTCACTAAAATTGACGCTTGTTAATTGGTTTCAACAGCAGATCACCTGGAGAAATGAACGGCGGTTGATGCCATAGACACCCTGCAAGGTGACTTGTCATCAGACATCATAACTTCAGATATCTGCTCTTGAAACCTACAAGCGTCAAGATAGCTTTTTGGTGACTAACTTAGAACAATCCCAAGGTCAAAGATTTTTCCAAAGGTAAAGCAGCACCAATACCTAGCCACAGAGTAACCAAAGTCCCAAACAAGAAGACTGTGGTTGCTACTGGACGACGGAAGGGGTTTTGGAATTTGTTGACGTTCTCAATAAAGGGAACGAGGATTAATCCCAAGGGTACGGAAGCCATTGCTAACACTCCCAACAGTTTGTTAGGAAGCGATCGCAAAATTTGGAATACAGGGTACAAATACCACTCTGGCAAAATTTCCAATGGTGTGGCGAAAGGATTCGCTGGTTCACCTGTCATTGCTGGGTCTAATACAGCTAAAGCCACAATACAAGCGAAGGAACCCATGATGACTACTGGGAATACATACAGTAGGTCATTAGGCCAAGCTGGTTCGCCGTAGTAGTTATGTCCCATACCTTTGGCGAGTTTGGCTCTTAACTTAGGATCGCTCAGATCGGGTTTCTTTTGTGTTGCCATATTTAAATGCGCTCTCCTGCTGGAATTTCACTTAAAGCTTTGATTACAGCCATCAATGAATTTAGGCAAACCTAACGTAAAACTAGCCTGAATCTTCTGTTTTTGGGTAGTTTACCTGAAGTCTCAAATACAAGCATTATCCTTGTGGGAATGAGTCATTAATTGCTGATTTTCCATCAGTTTAAAGCAAATGACTGTTTCTTGTAACTGAGTGCTGTTGCCTGTTGACATTGGGGCTTCTGAAATTACAAGGGGCCGGAAATACCTTGTTTACGGATCATCAAGAAGTGGAACAGCATGAAGACCGCAATTAACCAAGGTAGAACGAAGGTGTGCGCGCTGTAGTAGCGAGTCAAGGTTGCTTGACCAACACTAGAACCACCACGCAGTAGGTCGGAAATCAGTACGCCGACTACAGGAATTGCTTCTGGTACGCCACTAACGATTTTCACAGCCCAGTAACCAACCTGATCCCAAGGCAGAGAATAGCCTGTTACTCCGAAGGAAACTGTGATTACAGCTAGGATCACACCACTTACCCAGGTCAATTCGCGGGGCTTTTTAAAACCACCAGTCAGGTACACCCGGAAGACGTGCAGAATCATCATCAACACCATCATGCTGGCTGACCAGCGATGGATGGAGCGAATCAGCCAACCGAAGTTAACCTCATTCATGATGTACTGCACTGAGGAGTAAGCTTCAGCCACTGTGGGCTTGTAGTAGAAAGTCATTGCAAATCCAGTGGCGAACTGGATCAAGAAGCAAACGAGGGTAATACCACCCAGACAGTAAAAGATGTTGACATGGGGAGGGACGTATTTGCTAGTTACATCTTCAGCGATCGCCTGAATTTCCAAGCGTTCCTCAAACCAGTCGTAAACGTTGGCCATACAATCTCAAGTTCCTAAAAATCAGTTGCGGTTGATTCAATCTCCCAATTGGCAATTTTGGGATTTTCTCGTCAGAGGATTTTATGTGTTTGCTTTTGCGTTTTGATAGTGCTAAAAGTTTATCAACTTAACACTCTTTGACACTCCCCGAAATTTCATTTCAGGGATTCTTGCTTCGCTTCGCGACGCTAGCGCGAACACAGGGAGACCCAAACAACCGGACGCATCGAGAAGTTCAGATTACTTTACCCGCGCTAACGCGCCGCTACGCGAACAGCAAGCATACACCGACTGCCCGACGGCGTTGGTAAATATGGAATATATTGCGTTCTCTTTGCAAGCCAACCATGATTATGGAGGGTACAAAGTAGATCATATCCTGTTATCAGGTATATACAGGGGCATACAGGACATCAGTTGTTTAACAACTTGATGAGAAGAATGCACCACTTCTATAAAAAAAGTAACATAGTCGAGAGATAGATTTCATCAAACAAGAGACAACTAGATAATTCTCGGCAATTTGGCTAGAGGTGAATTGGAAAATGGGGTTCATGCACAAACAGGTTCTGCGGCTAGGATTTTCACTATTTTTGGCTTTTGGTTTAGCTTGGGGTGCAGTCATGCAACCAGCAAACGCATTGACAGAAGAACAAAAATTAGTTTCAGAAGTTTGGCGAATTGTAAATCGGACTTATCTGGACGATACGTTTAATCATCAAAACTGGGCAGCAGTGCGGCAGAAAGCCCTAGAAAAACCGTTTAAAGACCAAAAAGCCGCTTATGTAGCCATTCAGAATATGCTCAAGACCTTAGATGACCCTTTTACCCGGTTTTTAGACCCTGAGCAATACCGCAGTTTGCAAGTGAATACTTCAGGAGAACTTACGGGTGTGGGTTTACAAATTGCCCTGAATCCCGAAACCGGAAAATTGGAAGTAGTTTCTCCTATAGAGGGTTCGCCAGCCGAGAAAGCGGGAATTAGATCACGCGATCGCATTCTCAAAATTGAAGGATTTTCTACAGCCAACCTGACTCTCGATGAAGCAGCCGCCCGGATGCGCGGCCCTATTGGTAGTCTAGTCACACTCATAATTGAACGCGATGGAGAAGGAGAAAAAGAAGTTAGAGTAGTGCGCGATCGCATTGCTCTAAACCCTGTTGTAGCGGAATTACGCACTTCCCCCGCAGGTAAATCTATCGGCTATCTTCGCCTAACACAATTTAATGCCAACGCCTCCACAGAGTTGGCACACGCCATATCTAGTTTAGAAAAAAAAGGGGCGGATGCCTACATTCTAGATTTACGAAATAATCCTGGAGGCTTACTACAAGCTGGCATAGAAATCGCCCGTCTATGGTTAGATTCCGGCACTATCGTCTACACCGTCAATCGCCAAGGCATTCAAGGCAGTTTTGAAGCCTTCGGCCCTGCTTTGACAGATGATCCTTTGGTAGTCTTAGTCAATCAAGGAACTGCCAGTGCTAGCGAAATTTTAGCTGGCGCACTCCAAGACAATGGTCGCGCCAAATTGGTGGGCGAAACTACTTTTGGCAAAGGTTTAATACAATCTTTATTTGAACTGTCTGATGGTTCTGGCTTGGCGGTGACTATTGCCAAGTACGAAACTCCCAGTCACCACGATATTAATAAATTAGGTATTAAACCTGATCAAGTGATTTCTCAGCAACCAATCACCCGTGAACAGATTGCCACAGCAGCCGATTTACAATACCAATCAGCACTGGAAGTGTTGAGGAAAGATTCTGTTGTAGCTGGTTTGGGGAATAGAGACAAATAAATTCAAAATTCAAAATTCAAAGTTCAAAATTAGGACTTACGCACTCGCAACGAAAATCAAAGCTTTGGGATTGCTACCCTTCGGTAACAATGACGAAAATACGTTATTTTTGCGTAAGTCCCAAAAATTACAGAATTCTTGAAAACAATCTCCTTTGTCTCCCTTATCTCCCTTCTTTCATAAAATCGCTTGTTTGTGTAACAAAGCTTCTAAATCTAGAGACTTCAGACGGTGGTAAGCTTGGTCAATTACACGTTTACCTCTGAGAAAACCAGTGTTAGCACCAGGACAAATATATTGCAGCGTATCTGGCGTAAAGTTGTCTAATAATGCTTGTATGTTCTTAATTTGTCTAGGCCAGTGAAAAGTTTTTGCTGTCCGTAATGGTACTGGTTCGCCTTGCTGGTTGGGTAATAAATGACGACCAGAAAACAGGATGCCGCCTAGTTGACTGTAGTATAGACAAGAGGAACCGGGAGAATGTCCTGGTGTCCAAATTAATTTGGTTGTGCTGTCTAGTGTCAGTTCTTGAGTAAAGGTAGTGACTGTCAACCCTGGTAATAAATAGGCTTCTTGCTCTTGAATGATTACCTCACAATTAAAGCTTTGCTGAATTTCTGAGGTTTTACCAATCGCACCGCGATGGGTGATAAATAACCAGCGCACACCCCCATGCGATCGCAAAAAATCTTGATTTATTTCGTCTAAAGCCGGGCAGTCTATCAGGATATTCCCTTGATTTCTTACAATGAAGTAAGAAGTACCCCCCAATGTGTCCCGATTTGGTGGAAAAGCAAAAATAGAATTGAGCGCGAAGTCTGAGCCGAGGTTTTCTTTGCTTGCAACTTCGTCAGCAAAAACAACCCGTGGGGACTTAGTTGTATTACTTGGCTGTGGTGGTAAGGGACGCATGAACAAACAAAAACTGAGGAGTTGTGAAATTATCGTGACAGAGTTAAAAAACTCTGTTAACTTTTGTAACAAAAATGAGTTGAAAGTCTGGTATGTAGTGAAAGCGATATTGCCAAAACTACAAATCAGGCTGTGTTTCTAAATTACCAAAGAGCAAATGACATTCTGGTTTCTCCTGCTACTGGGCATAGCTACGTATTTAATGGTGCAGCGCAGTGTGGCTAGCATCACCCGTACACCAATCTGGTTATTGTGGCTAGTGTTAATGACACCAGCATTATTATTGAGTGGCTGGACATTGATGTATGGTGTAAAACAACCTCCGCCGCCATCACTGATCATCTGGCCCTCAATCATCTGCCTTTTGTTATACTGGCTGTTGTTCCAGTGGGGACGGCGATCGCCGGGAAACACTCAAACTGAACCCCAAACTCAAACATCACAATCGGCTATTCATCCTACCGCAGAATCAGTGCCTGTGCGTCCCATTGAACCTACAGAAGAAACCCAACTGCGAAATTGTTTTCCCTGGTCTATTTACTATATTCAGAACATTGAGTATAGACCCCAGGCGATTATTTGTCGTGGTCAGTTGCGAACAACACCTATTCAAGCTTATCAACAAATTCGGGCAAATATTGAAGCAGAATTTGGCGATCGCTTCTTAATTATTTTTCAAGAAGGTTTTAATGGTAAACCCTTCTTTGTCTTAGTTCCCAATGCTCAAGCAGCTAAAGCCGGTAGTGCCAAAAAACCAGAAAAGTTAACTAGACCAGGATTAGCTTTAATACTTGTTTTAGCAACTTTGGTAACTACAACTTTAGTGGGAGTCAGAATCGCTGGTTTAAATCTGACAACTATCTCCTCAAATCCCACAATCCTGTGGCAAGGATTACCCTATGCTTTAGGATTAATGACAATTTTGGGGATTCACGAATTAGGACATTATTTAACAGCCAGGTACTACAAAATCCGCTCCACACTGCCTTATTTTATTCCCATCCCGTTTTTCTTGGGAACGTTTGGCGCATTTATTCAAATGCGGAGTCCTATCCCCAACCGCAAAGCTTTATTTGATGTGAGTATTGCCGGGCCTCTGGCGGGATTTATTGCCACATTACCTTTAATTATCTGGGGTTTAGCGCATTCAGATGTTGTTCCTTTAACTGAAAAAACCGGACTTTTGAACCCCGATGCACTTAATCCTAAATATTCCATTCTTTTGGGATTAATTTCTAAATTAGCCTTGGGGAGTGCATTAACACCAAAATCAGCCATTGATTTACATCCGGTAGCGGTAGCTGGTTTTTTAGGATTAATCGTCACCGCCTTAAATTTAATGCCTGTGGGACAATTAGATGGTGGTCATATTGTTCATGCGATGTTTGGACAAAAAACCGCGATGTTAATCGGTCAAATTTCCCGGTTGTTGCTGTTACTACTGTCTTTAGTCCAACCAGAATTCTTTGTCTGGGCAATTATTTTATTGTTTATTCCCTTAGTGGATGAACCTGCCTTAAATGATGTCACCGAACTAGATAATAAACGTGACATTTTAGGTTTATTGGCAATGGCTTTGTTAGTGATGATTATCTTGCCAATGCCACAGGCGATCGCGAATTTATTACAAATCTAACTCAAATTATCTGGGTCGATGCCCAAAGCTCTTAATTGCTCTGCCAACCTTTGAGCGCGTTGAGCCTCCTGTTGAGCGCGTTGTTCTGCTAACTGCGCCTGTTGTTGTGCTTGCTTAATTTGTTCTTGTGGTGTGGGATAGCGTTTCCCTTCCCTGTCGTACCAATACATCCATTCTCGCGTTACCCCAGAATAATCTCCCCGTTCACAACCAATTCCTAAGCCAATTTCTGGTAGCCAAACCGGGTTTCCTGGTTGTAACTCATATCTACCGTTAACTAATTTATGTACCTCCAAACGGGGTTTACGGCGACGGCGAGAAGAATAAATCACGTAATAGAGTACACCTAAAGCCGCATACTCATCTAATTTATCGCTGTATTCTTTGCGATAGTTTGGGGAAACGACTTCTAACACCAAAATCGGTATAACTTGTTCATCCCAAAGCACATAACTAGGACGCAGTTCCTCATCGTAAAATCTTTCTACCCCTAGACTGAGAAATCCATCTGGGACAATAGGAGGTTGATCAGGGTGATAATAAATACCCATATCCACCCCAAAAAACCAGTCCATACGTTCCCCCCACAGTAGCAGGAGAATAGCTTTTAACAACCCTGGTATGAGTTCTTGCAGTTCATTATCCACAGGCGTTTCATCAGAGTCCGGTAGTTCGTCGGCTGAGGGTAAATACCTTGGTAGGTTGAAGTTTAACATGACTGGTTGCCCCAAATCTCATACACCAGCGTCTTTACAGGAATTATAGCCATATCTTCTACTGACACGAACTAGCTGCTGAGTCATAAAAATAAATAATCTATATATAGATTTTTAGTGCGATTCATGGTTTATCATTTATCGGCAGGATAGTGTAAGCAGCCGCTCATCTTCACATAGGTAGGGGTTAGTAGCAGACTATTCCTGTACCCTGATACTCTGTTATCCTCAAGTAAGAGGTGTGAGTACAGCATTAGCTGATATTAAAACCAATATTTTTTGCTGAATGGCCACGAATAAGGACTAAACTAAAAAGTCTTGTGCAGCAAAACTCTTAACTTATAAATGATCTAATCATGTCTAAGGTTCTTGTCTCCGATCCTATTGACCAGGCTGGTATTGACATTCTTTCCCAGGTTGCTACTGTTGATGTCAAAATAGGTCTTAAACCAGCAGAACTAATAGAAATTATTGGCGAGTATGACGCGTTGATGATTCGCTCTGGAACACGCGTCACTCAGGAAATTATTGAAGCTGGAACTCAGCTAAAAATTATCGGTCGGGCTGGCGTGGGTGTGGATAATGTGGATGTGCCGGCTGCTACCCGTAAAGGTATTGTTGTAGTTAATTCCCCGGAAGGTAACACCATCGCCGCAGCTGAACACGCCTTGGCGATGATGTTGTCTTTGTCGCGCCACATTCCCGATGCCAATGCTTCTGTAAAAAGCGGTGTGTGGGATCGTAAAACCTTTGTTGGTGCGGAAGTATATAAAAAGACTATCGGTATTGTGGGCTTGGGTAAAATCGGCTCTCATGTCGCCGCAGTTGCCAAAGCTATGGGGATGAAGTTATTAGCTTATGATCCCTTTATTTCCGCAGAACGAGCCGAACAAATTGGTTGTCAATTGGTGAATTTTGACTTGTTGATTCAGCAAGCTGACTATATCACCCTGCATATTCCCAAAACTCCAGAGACAACTCACCTGATCAATGCTCAAACCCTGGCAAAAATGAAGCCCACAGTCAGGATTATTAATTGCGCTCGTGGTGGGATTATTGATGAAGCAGCGTTAGCCGCAGCGATTAAAGAAGGGAAAATTGCGGGTGCAGCTTTGGATGTGTTCGAGTCTGAACCATTGGGTGAATCAGAATTGCGATCGCTCGGTAAGGATATCATCCTCACCCCCCACTTAGGCGCGTCCACTACAGAAGCACAAGTTAATGTAGCTATCGACGTAGCTGAACAAATTCGCGATGTACTTTTGGGTTTACCCGCCCGTTCCGCCGTGAACATTCCCGGACTCGGCCCCTCTGTCTTGGAAGAACTCAAACCTTATATGCAGCTAGCAGAAACCTTGGGTAACTTGGTCGGACAGCTAGCAGGTGGTCGGGTAGAATTGCTCAATGTCCGCCTACAAGGTGAACTCGCCACCAACAAAAGTCAGCCTTTAGTTGTAGCAGCACTCAAAGGTTTGTTATATCAAGCCTTACGAGAACGGGTAAATTACGTTAACGCCAACATCGAAGCTAAAGAACGGGGAATTAGAGTCATCGAAACCCGTGACGCATCACTTCGTGACTACGCTGGCTCATTGCGTCTAGAAGCTACAGGTACTTTAGGCACTCATTCTGTCACTGGTGCATTGTTAGGTGATAAAGAAATTCACCTCACCGATGTTGATGGGTTCCCGATTAACGTCCCACCCAGCAAGTATATGCTGTTTACCCTGCACCGCGATGTACCGGGAATTATTGGTAAACTGGGTTCTCTTCTAGGTAGCTATAATGTCAATATTGCCAGTATGCAGGTAGGCCGCAAAATCGTGCGTGGTGATGCGGTTATGGCTCTCAGCATTGATGATCCCTTACCGGATGGTGTCTTGGCTGAGATTACCAAACAGCCAGAAATCCGTGATGCGTATACAGTAACTTTATAAAGTTTTGGGTGCTGAGTAGTAAGTGCTGACTTTCTACTCAGCACTCATTACTCTTGTCCAGACGCGATAAATCGCGTCTTTATTCAGCACCCAGCACTCAGCACAAAAAAATGGCAAACACTTGGTGGGAATTACAGGTTTTATGTGAACCAGCGTTAGAGGACTCGGTTTCTTGGCGACTGGAAGATTTTGGCTGTCGGGGTACAGCTAGTGAAAGTCAAGGAGTTTCTTGTCTGGTTAAAGGTTACTTACCTGCATTTCAAGCACAGCAACTAGATTTAGCCGCACTGGGGTTATTGTTACAACAAGATGCTTTATGTTTAGGATTATCTATTCCTACGCTCAATTGGCAGATCATAGACGAAGAAGACTGGGCAAGTAGTTGGAAACAATACTGGCATCCCCAAGAAATAGGCGATCGCATCCTGATTAACCCGGCTTGGCTACCCTTACCAGAAAACTTAGACCGGTTAGTAATTCGCCTCGATCCAGGTGTAGCATTCGGCACAGGCAACCACGCCACAACCCAGTTATGTCTAGAATCCCTAGAGATGCGTCTGAGTGAAGTACCCCAATCTTTTATGGGTAAAGCTGCTCAAAAAGAACCTGTAATAATTGCGGATATTGGTTGTGGTTCTGGTATCCTTTCTATCGGGGCAGTGCTATTAGGTGCGGAGAAAGTTTATGCAGTAGATACTGATCCTTTAGCGGTACAATCTACCTTTAGTAATCGCGCACTCAATGATGTTAATCCAGAACGCCTAGTACCAGCAGAAGGGAGTGTAGATATTGTCAAGAAATTAATTGACAAGCCAGTAGATGGAATTGTCTGCAATATTTTAGCTGATGTAATTATTCAATTAGTCCCAGAACTCAGCGAAATTTCTCAACCGAGTACCTGGGGAATTTTTAGCGGTATTTTAGTTGAACAATCAAAATCTGTAGCTGATGCTTTAGAAAAACATGGCTGGGTTGTCGCTACCATGTGGAAGCGGAAAGAATGGTGTTGTTTAAATGCCCGACGTTCTTAAGCTTGGTTGTAGCGTCAAAACACATTAGTAGCGTGACAAAAAAAATATTTAGTCGGTTTATTCGGTGTGGGTTCTCACTCACATTTCTGTAGGAAACCCAACACTAATATCATAGTTGGGTTGCGCTACGCTTAACCCAACCTACATCTAATCCTAGATTTTTCGATTAATAACGTGACAAAAAAACCTTGAGTCTGTGTGCAACTTCACCAACATTTCTACAACCTAAACCTACTAAACGCGATGTAGACGGTAAGTGTCCCTTATTAGCATCTAAATTGAAAGTATAGTCATCATATTTTACCCATTCACTATTAGCTAGACTTGCTAGCCATCCCACCCTATAAGCAAAGTGCTTATACTCTTTTCTGGCTTCCCAAAGAGTTTTTTGAATACTAAAACCAAATCTTCCTTGACTATATTTAACCCAGAGATTATTAATCATCACGATGTCATGACGAGGCAATTTTTTAATTTGATCATCATCTAACCAACCTTCTTCTTGACGATTACAAATTTTGAGGAGATTTAAATAAGTTTCTTTGTCAGCTTCCTGCCATCGATTTTCTGCTAAAAGTTGTTGCAACTGTCTATAATCTACCCCAGATGTATGAGAAACAAGGGTTAACTCTGCTGTTAATTCAGATAATTGCAACTGTAGATTTGATAAAGATTGTAAAATTTGTGTTTGAGAATCTATCGGCTGTGTTTGAGAAACAATATGAGATACTTGCTCTTTTATTTGTGCTAGTTCTTCAATAATTTGCTCATTGAATTTTCTTTCATTAATCATATTCTCTTTTATAGTTTGTAATTCTTGTTGAGCAGTTAGTGCTGCTTCTTCCATATCAGCTAAACTCATTTGAGTTTCTGCTGCTTTTTTCTCAACATCTTCTAGTCTTTCATAAATATGCTTAAGCTCTGTTTTCAATTCTTGAATTTCTGATTGCAAAGGCTGAGGAACAAAATCAATTTTTTGTAAGTAAATTGCTTTCATCTCCTGCAATTCTTCACGGCTGCGCCTAAGTTCTTCTATGGCTCGCTCGTAATAGCCTAGAGGTGTTTTAGATTGATTCTTATCCGCTTTAAACATAAAGACATTAAATAATTAAACTTCTGGATTATCTTGCAATAGTTTTGGTGAAGAATTAGTCTCTAACATCAAGCTATCTTGAGCATCATAAGTCTTGATGATGCTCCGCCAAAATTCACAAAGTAAACCATATTTAATCCAATCTTGAATAGCTCGATGTTTTAACTCTGGAGATTTGCTCACTAAAGCAGCCATGATTGTGGCATTATGTTGTAGTTGTCCATAGATTTTTAAAACTTCATCAACAGGGGTGTTCTCATTTAACTTACTTAGTTCGTAACACTCGTTTAATTCATAAAGCTCAATATCAGAAAACATCCCGCCGGGTTTCCATGATATCTTGAGCTTTTGTTTACATTTATCTAAAGGAGATGGTAAGGCGTGAACTAAATATTTTCTCAACTCATTTTGTAAAACAGCAGCGTTACGATCAAGACACTCACATAGTTTATCTACTATTTGATTCGCATCTCTAAACAAGTTACTCTCTAATTTCTCAATTCTATCTAAACTTTTATCAAGACTGTCGTGGGTATTATTAATAGCTTCCATTACAGCTAACGCCATTTGATTAATTCTGTTCTCTAGATAAAAGTTTGTTTGGTTAATAGTTTCACTGATAGCTTTTGCTCTAATATTATCTATTGTTTCTAGGTAATGTTTAATTTTGGCATCTGCTGTATTTAAGATTTCATAAATATCAACTTTAGTTTTATTTTCTAATTTCTCAGTATCTTCTATTGCCTGATGAATGCGTTCTTTAATTATATAATCGAGTTTGTCGGCTAAAGGATAAAGCTTGTCATCAAACAAGCCATTTATGTTATCACGACAGTCTGAAACAATCTCCTTTGCTGCACTCTCAAATTTTTTAACAAGTCCTCCAAACAGAAAACCTAACATTTCTCAACACCCTGTAATAGATGAATTAGTAAGCAGTTATGCGTTTAAAAATAACATATGTCTTTGTAAGCGTCAAGTATAAATAGCTGCGGATTGCAACCGGATAGAATCCAAATTCATCTGCGTTTATCTGCGTTTATCTGCGTTCAATTATTTTTCTTCTCACTGATTTGAGAACCGCAATAAATTCATAAAAAAATGTGTAGAGATGCTAATTTTTGCATCTCTAACTTAATATTAATTACAGAAAACTTTGCAACCGGTTAACTAAATCAGGTGTTTGCAACACACCTTCAATCCGATCCACTGGTTGACCTTGTTTGAATAAAACCAGTGTTGGTAGAGCATAAATTTCGTACTGGCTGGCTAATTCTGTGTATTTTTCCGTGTCAATTTTGACAATGCGGATGCGGTTATTGAGTTGAGCATTTACTTGCTCTAAAATTTTCGCCATCATCTGACAAGGGCCACACCAATCAGCGTAAAAATCTACTAAAACAGGTAAATCAGAACCAGACAGCATTTCTTCAAAGCTGTTGAATTGCTTTTTAGTAGTCATGTGACACACACCAATTTTTTATTCATTGAATTCAATATTAATGTGTGGTTTCTGAAAACGGTGTAACATTATTTTGTTTTTATTGTTGCTAAATTTATCCTCTGATTCTTCAGGTATATATACATGGGAGTGAGGAATAGGGAATAGGGAAGATATGTTTATGCTGTGTAGTGGCTCAACATAATTCAATATCAAATCATCATGCTGTAGATCCCCGATTTCTTTGATAAGTCGGGGATCTGATCAATTTTCAATTTTAAATTTTCAACTCTTGGTAAGTTGTAGGTACAAATCACCATAAGATAATTAGCGCGGGAATTTGCAATATTGAGGAATAATTTATGGCAATTATCAGTGAAAATTTAAAGGGACAAGTTGCAATTATCACAGGTGCTTCACGAGGAATTGGACGAGCGATCGCACTAGAATTAGCTACCTACGGCGCGACTGTAGTCGTCAATTATGCTAGTTCTAGTGGTGCGGCTGACAAGGTAGTAGCAGAAATCACTCAAGCTGGTGGAGAAGCGATCGCCCTACAAGCTGACGTTTCCCAAGCCGAGCAAGTAGACACCATGATCAACGCCGTCATGGACAAATTCAAACGCGTTGATATTTTAGTCAACAATGCAGGTATCACCCGCGACACCCTACTTTTACGGATGAAGCCCGAAGATTGGCAAGCAGTGATTGACCTCAATCTCACGGGTGTATTTTTATGTACCCGCGCCGTCAGTAAAATCATGCTCAAACAGCGTTCAGGAAGGATTGTCAACATTACCTCCGTAGCCGGACAAATGGGTAATCCTGGTCAAGCTAACTACAGTGCTGCAAAAGCTGGCGTAATTGGCTTTACAAAAACCGTCGCCAAAGAACTCGCTTCTCGTGGAATCACCGTCAACGCCGTCGCCCCTGGCTTTATTGCCACGGACATGACCAAGGATCTGCAAGCCGATGATATTCTCAAATACATTCCTCTAGGTCGCTACGGACAACCAGAAGAAATTGCTGGGATGGTGCGCTTCCTCGCTGCTGATCCGGCTGCTACCTACATTACTGGACAAGTGTTTAATGTCGATGGCGGAATGGTGATGTAATTCCTAGTTACTGGGTACGGAGTTTATGCCACACAGTGAAACCGAGCAGGATAATAATCCCACTGGTAGTGGTAACAATTACTGCCGCACTCATACCTTGGACTCTCATCGCCAGCAAATTACAAATTAAGGTAATTGACCATAAGGTAAGTGCCGCACGGCGTTGAGAAAATCCCCAAGCCAGGAGACGGTGGTGTAGGTGGTCTTTACCAGGGGTACTGAGGGGGTTTTTACCTGCTAACAGCCGGCGGATAAACACCTGTGTAGTATCTAACACAGGCAACAGCAGGAATAAAACTGCGGGGCCTAGAGCATAGATGGTATTCTCTTGCAGATTACCTAAAATACTGGTTGCAGCCAGCACATAACCAAAAAAGTAAGCTCCGGCATCACCCATGATAATCCTTGAGGGGTGGAAATTATGGCGCAAAAAGCCCAAAGCTGCACCCCCCAAGGCTGCCAACACTAAGATAGCCGCAGCCCGATTGGGAAACTGGGCAGCAACCCCTAATAGACTCATGGCAGTGATAAAACTAATTCCTCCCGCCAAACCATCCATCCCATCCATCAAGTTGACAGCGTTGGTAATCCCGACTATCCACAGCACAGTCAGCAACATCGAGAGAATCGAGTCAATCGGCGTACCGAGAACAACATCAACGCTAATCCTATTCGCAAACAGTAACAAAGCCGTGATAATTTGCGCCCATAAGCGTACAGAGGGGGGTAATCCGAACTGATCGTCAATAAAGCCGACCAAGACGAGAATTGAACCTCCCAGTAAAATAGTCAATACCTGAGCCAACACATTTTGCAGTTCAATTGGGCGCAAAAGGCTGGCTAGTACCAATGCGGCGATTACTCCCGCATAAATAGCTAAACCGCCAGCATTCGGCAATGGTTCTTGGTTGAGTCTTCGGGCGTTTGGTTGGTCAGCCCAACCCACCCGCAACGCAAATTTACGAATTGTGGGAATTAAACGCCAAGTTACCACCCAAGCCAAAACAAACGTAATTACTACTGCCAACCAGCCGGAACCGCTAGGGTTAGCAATGCCAATAGATTTAAGGGAGTCGTAGAAATTCATCTCCCGATTTAACCATTACTGCCAGTATCCTACATGAGCATCAAGTGTATATTAATCAATTTTTGTGATTTTCAGATGTGATCTGGTTAACTTGGGTCTTAGCACTCTGAACCTGTGAGTGCTAAATTGTCTAATGGAACTGCTAGAGAAAGGAAACATGACAAAGATTATTTCATTCGATGAAGACGCACGGCGCGCCCTAGAACGGGGTGTCAACGCCTTAGCTGATGCTGTAAAAATCACTTTGGGGCCAAAAGGTCGCAACGTACTTTTAGAAAAGAAATTTGGTATCCCCCAAATTGTCAATGATGGGATCACTGTCGCTAAAGAAATTGAATTAGAAGATCCTTTAGAAAATACTGGTGCTAGACTCATCCAAGAAGTAGCATCTAAAACAAAAGATGTAGCTGGTGATGGTACAACCACCGCGACTGTTTTAGTCCAAGCCTTGGTAAAAGAGGGTTTGAAAAACGTAGCGGCTGGTAGCAACCCAGTCAGTTTAAAACGTGGCATTGATAAAACTACTGAGGCATTAGTAGCAGAAATTGCGAAAGTAGCCAAGCCAGTTGAAAGCAGTGCGTTGGCATCGCCCGCCGCAGGCATCGCTCAAGTGGCTACTGTATCTGCTGGTAACGATGAAGAAGTCGGCAATATGATTGCCGAAGCAATGGAAAAAGTCACCAAAGACGGTGTAATTACCGTTGAGGAGTCCAAATCCCTCACCACAGAACTAGAAGTCGTGGAAGGGATGCAAATTGATAGAGGTTACATTTCCCCCTACTTCGTCACCAATAACGAACGGATGACGGTAGAGTTTGAAAACGCCCGCATCCTGATCACCGACAAGAAAATCAGCAGCATTCAAGAATTAGTTCCTGTATTGGAAAAAATCGCGCGTTTAGGTCAACCACTGCTGATTATTGCTGAAGATGTAGAAGGAGATGCCTTAGCAACTTTAGTAGTCAACAAAGCGCGGGGTGTGCTGGCTGTAGCTGCAATTAAAGCCCCCGGTTTTGGTGAACGCCGCAAAGCCTTGTTGCAAGATATCGCCATCCTCACCGACGGACAAATGATTTCTGAAGAAATCGGTCTGAGTTTGGATACCGCTACTTTGGAAATGTTGGGAACTGCCCGTAAAATCAGCATTGACAAAGAAAATACCACCATTGTGGCTGGTAGTGCTGCCAAGCCAGAAGTACAAAAGCGCATTGGTCAAATTCGCAAGCAGTTGGAAGAGACTGATTCTGAGTACGATAAGGAAAAACTGCAAGAACGTATTGCCAAGCTAGCTGGCGGTGTAGCAGTGATTAAAGTCGGTGCAGCCACAGAAACCGAACTCAGAGACCGTAAATTGAGAATTGAAGACGCACTCAACGCTACTAAGGCGGCGGTAGAAGAAGGTATTGTTCCTGGTGGTGGTACAACCTTAATTCACTTGTCGAAGAAAGTAGACGAAATTAAGGACAGCCTGGACGCAGAAGAAAAAATCGGGGCTGACATTATCAAACGGGCTTTAGAAGCACCTTTACGTCAAATTGCGAACAATGCTGGTGCAGAAGGTTCTGTGATTGTTGCCCAAGTTAGAGATAGTGAATTTAACATGGGTTACAATGCGGCGACTGGCGAATTCCAAGACTTAATTGCGGCTGGTATTATCGACCCGGCGAAAGTTGTCCGTTCTGCTTTGCAAAATGCTGCTTCAATTGCTGGTATGGTTTTAACCACAGAAGCGATCGTTGTGGAAAAACCAGAGAAGAAACCTGCTGTTCCTGCTGATGCTGGCATGGGCGGCATGGGCGGCATGGGCGGCATGGGCGGCATGGGCGGCATGGGTGGCATGGGTATGTTCTAAGGGACTGGGGACTGGGGATTGGGTACTGGGGATTGGGGACTAGATAGAAGTTCTTCTCTGCTCCCCCTGCTCCCCTACTCCCTACTCCCCACCCCCAAAGACTAGGGGCAACTTCCCTAAAATCGCCTGTTGAAAACAGATGAACTCAGGGAAGCTGCCCCTTAATTTTGCTTAAAGTTCGGTTACAAAAATTTACATTTACTCAGCAGTTGCCAGTTCGGTGCTACCGCGTGTGCGGCGGCGGGTTAAGGTGTTGTACAACATCGTGCCGATGGCTTTGATTAAGTTACCTTCTAATTCTTGGAACATCTTCATGTTCATGCCAAAGGCGGCGTTAGCTTCTTCGACAATGCGATCGCCTGTAGCATCATCAATCGGTAACTCATCCAAACTTTGACGATATTTAGCTTTAAACGCCTTCTCGTCGGAAATCTCGTCAAATTCATAAAAAGCTGTTCCCTGTCCTTCACCCAGATTCATGGCGGTGACAGCAATATTTTTGAGAATTTGACCTCCAGATAAATCACCCAAGTAACGGGTGTAAGAATGGGCAATTAATAACTCTGGTTCAGTAGCGGAAATTTCGCGTATGCGTTGTACATAGGCTTCCCCGGCTGACGATAACTGGATTTGTTCCCGCCAGTTAGCACCATAGTAATAATTCAGGTCTTGCTCTAAGGTATGCTTACGGTTGAGTTGGGGAAAATTGATTTTAGATAAAATCGGGTGCTGGCTGTGCTTTTCCATCTCCTCTTCCATCGCCGAGTAGATGTAGTAAAAGTTAGCCACTAGCTTGCGGTAAGAGTTTTTCTCAACAACCCCTTTTAAAAAACACTTGACAAAACCCACATTTTCTGCCATTGTGTGGGCTTTTTTTGTACCTATACGCAGTTTGCTTGCTAAATTGCTGCTCATACTAAACTTCTCAAATTTAAAGGGTCAACTGCCAGAGTCTTGAGTTACGAACGGCTAAAAAATGCCATTAAAACGTTACATTAGAACTATTTGATGAGAATTTATATTAAAATTTTTTAAGCGCAAACAACATATAGTTTTGTTAACAATTACCTGACGTGATGCGTGTTCCCGTTATTTATCTGGGGGATATAAGCAATTGACTGAATTTATAGGCAATATGTAGAGACGTTTTATACAACGTCTCTACATTTGCAAGGGACTTTTTTCTTCCCCTGTACCCCTGTGTTTGTTGAAAGATAACGTCTCTAGATGGAAGAATTTACCAAAAAATTGATAATTTTTCAGCAAAATTACTGAAAATTAACAGTTGAGAGACTTGTTCTGCTCAGAAAAATAAATATCATAAAGACAAAACAAAAGGGATTGACTAGGTTCTAGAGAAGTCAGATTTGTTGAATCAGTTGTAAAGTAATATTTTTCAGTGTGAGTGTGTGGGGTGTTTAAATTTATGGTTTCATCGATAACTCGGAATCAAGCTGATATTAGAGTAGTTACTGCTTGTGAAGCTGAGAAACTGGGGAAAGGACAACAGAGGAATGAGGGGTTAAATTTGCTATCCCTACCCAAAACGCCCCTATTTGGGACTGATGGGATTCGTGGTAAAGTCGGAGAATTACTGAGTGCGCCGCTAGCATTGCAAGTGGGTTTCTGGGCTGGTGTAGTTCTACGTAGTCAAGCTAATCGAGTCGGGCCTGTAATTCTAGGACAGGATTCGAGAAACTCCAGCGATATGTTAGCTATGGCTTTGAGTGCGGGGTTAACATCTGCGGGCATCGAAGTCTGGTATTTGGGATTATGTCCTACTCCTTGTGTGGCTTATTTGACTAGCAGTAGTGAAGCTATTGGTGGGGTGATGATTTCTGCTAGTCATAACCCACCAGAAGATAATGGGATTAAAATTTTTGGTGCGGATGGTGCTAAGTTACCCCAGGCTTTACAAGCGGAAATTGAAGCCGGATTACGTGGAAATACAGAATTCCTTAACAGTGTAAGTGATTGCGGTCGGCATTACTCTCGTCGGGAATTAATCGGGAATTATGGCGCAGCGTTGCAACAACCTTTGCAAGCATCAGTTAATCTTCAAGGCATGAAGATTGTTTTAGACTTGGCTTGGGGTGCTGCTGTTGGGTTAGCACCATCGGTATTTGAACAAATGGGGGCAGAAGTTATCTGTTTGCATAATCAAGCAGATGGCGATCGCATCAATGTAAATTGTGGTTCTACTCATCTAGAAACTCTACAAGCTGCCGTCCAAGAACACAATGCTGATTTAGGTTTTGCCTTTGATGGTGATGCTGATCGAGTCTTGGCTGTAGACAACACCGGCAGATCGGTTAACGGTGATTATATTCTCTATCTCTGGGGACAACACCTTAAACAACAGCAACAACTGCCAGATAACTTGATTGTATCGACAGTCATGGCGAATTTAGGCTTTGAAAAGGCATGGCAACAACAAGGTGGTAAATTAATTCGTACTGCTGTAGGCGACCAATACGTACAAGCCGAAATGCTGAAGACGGGAGGGGCGTTAGGTGGTGAACAGTCTGGTCATATCCTTTGTCGTCACTACGGAATTACCGGGGATGGTTTGTTAACTGCTTTACATTTAGCCAGTTTAGTCAAACAGGCTGGTGTTTCCCTAGCCGCATTGGTAGACGAAAGTTTTGATACCTATCCCCAATTGTTGCGGAATGTGCGAGTTATAGACCGCGATCGCCGTTTGAGTTGGCAAAATTGCGAACCGATACAACAAGCGATCGCCTCTGCGGAAGCCGCAATGGGTGATAGTGGTAGAATTTTAGTCCGCGCCTCTGGCACAGAGCCAGTAATTAGAGTTATGGTAGAAGCCGTTAATGCTGAACTGGCTACCTACTGGACAGAGGAATTAGTAGCACAAGTCCAAGCACACCTAGTCAGCTAATCTAACTATCTTCCTGTCAGCCAGTTCGTAGTCAGGACTTTAGTCCTGATATTTCTCAGCACGCTTCGTGCTTACTACCAACCCGGAAAACGAGCTTGGCTGATAGGTGAGAAAATTTCTATGGCGACAAAAAGCAAATCATCCCGTGCTAAAAAATCAAAAAAGCCGCTAAAAACAGAAACTCCTCCCCTCAGTCTCAAAGAGAGATTAGCCCAAAAACGTCAAGCAACCAAAGCGCGTAAAGAACTAATTAACCTCCTGACAAAAGCTTCCGGTGTCAGCCTGTTTATCGGAATTTTGCTGTTTCTTGTAGCAGGAATCAAGGCCGCAGTTCCGGCTGTATTAGGAATCATTATCATCACCCTGGCCTACAAATATCCTCGTACAGCCTTGATTGGATTTATAATTTACGTACCTGCTGGCGGCACAATCACTTATTACATAGGCAACAGTCCCATTTTGCAATTAGCAAAAGATGCCTTTTACGTTCCTGCCTTGATTGCATATTGGCAAATGTGCCGACAGCAAAAATTACCTTTCATCATTCCCGCAGCGATTAAAACCCCATTATTTATCTTATTGGGGTTGTGTATGCTAACTTTGGTGTTTATCAATGGTGGACAGCAACTAAACCCCCCTCCTGTAGGACTTTTAGAAAAAGCTCCCAAGGAAATCCCTATAGGTATGGGAATTCTAGGATTAAAAGTATTTTTGGGTTACGTACCTCTGATTAGTTGCGTTTACTACTTAATTCGCAATAAACAGGATTTTTTATTTATATCGCGCTTACAAATTAGCTTAATCCTGACCTGTGGAATATTAGGTATAGTACAATACTTATTCTTATTGACAGGTATCTGTGAAGGTACTAGAAACGCATCAGGAGCAGACTTATTTAAAGCCACACTAGATGCTCGGTGTTTCTTTGGTGGTTCCTTAGTTTTTAGTCCCAGCCAAGGGATGATTCGCCTACCTGGAACGTTTGTTGCTCCTTGGCAGTGGGCATGGTTCTTAATTTCTAGCACATTTTTTACTTTTGCTAGTGGTTTTTCAGATCCTAAGATTATTTGGCGGGTTATCAGCCTGGGTTCTATGGCTGTAGTTTTCGTCAATGCCGTGATTTCAGGACAAAGAATTGCTTTAGCATTAGTACCAACCTGCTTTGTTCTGCTGTTAATCCTCACTGGTCAAATTGCTAACCTTAAACGCTTTCTGCCCATTGGTATAGGACTCGTCGCTATCTTGGGAATTGCAATGGTGAGTAACCCTGCTGTTGTTCAAGAAAGGACTGAGAGTTTTATGAGTCGTTGGGAAGCTTCACCACCTCACGCCTTTATCGTCCAGCAGTTTGAGGAGAACACGAAAAATGTAGATTCTCCTATAGGCAGTGGTTTAGGTAGAGCCACTAACTCGGCTCGCAGTTTGGGTAAAACTAAGCTAGTGGAAACCTACTACCCCAAAGTTATGTATGAAGTGGGCATTATGGGATTATTGGGTTTTGTTGGCTTGGTTACTACCCTGACATTTACTGGTTTTAAAACCTATCGTTCCATAAAAAACCGTAATTTCCGCAGTTACGCTGGTGCTTTATGGGTGTTTATATTGTTTATAAGTTACAACACTTATTATTACCCCCTAGATGTAGATCCGGTAGCTGTTTATTATTGGTTTGCTGCTGGCATCCTCTTTAAATTACCAGTGCTGGATCAAGAAGAAAGGAAAAATGAAGAACTTGAACAAAAAGCAAAAAGTTTTGTCAAGTAACACAGTAGTAATACTGTATGAATTACTGCCCCAATTTAAACATATTCTCAAAGAGTTTTGGTCAACAAGATGTAGAGACGTTGCATGCAACTTGGCTTTTCCCATTTTTCTCTTTGTAATTTAAGCTCTAGATTGTTTGAAGAAGTTTTAAGAATCAGACACAAATAGACAAAGTATTATTTACGTATATTTATTTACAAAATCAGAAAACTATGTAATAAAAATGGTTAGCTATTTGCCGAAAAAGTCAAAGTAGATGTTAATAGCGTATTTAGTTAATTTATTCGCAAAAATATGAATGTTCAGCCTTTAGTTACTATAATTATCCCCACCTACGGTAGAGAAGAAGCATTACGAGATAGCATTGCAGATGTCTTAAATCAAAATTACCCGAATGTTGAAGTGTTTGTTGTAGACCAATCACCACAACACAAACCAGAAGTTCAAACTTATCTAGAAGAAGTAGCAGCAGCAGAGAAAATTAAATGGTTTCGCTTAAATTGGGCAAGTTTACCGGGGGCAAGAAATTATGGTATCAGAAGGGCTGCTGGTGAAATCATAATTTTTATTGATGATGATGTGAAATTAACCCCTGATTATATCTCAGCCCATGTGAAAAACTACGCAAACAACCCAGAAATAGGTGCGGTGGCTGGACGGGTATTTGACAGAATGAAATTAGGTGATTCTGGGGGAGAGTTGGAAATTGAATATCTCCCACCAGAAGCTATGAACCCTGGTATTGCTTGGTATCACATTGATTTAGTACATACCATCAAACCCCAACAAGTGCTAACTGCAAGGGGTTGCAATATGTCTTTCCGGCGGGAAATTTTCACTAAACATGGACTGCGGTTTGATGAGAGGTTTCGCGGTAGTGCGGTACGGGAAGAATCAGATTTTTGTCTGAGGTTGCGTCAGACAGGGTATAAAATTTGGTATGACCCAGAGGCGTACTTAGTACATTTAGGGGAAGAAACAGGAGGCTGTCATGATATTAGTATGCGATCGCTCAAATATCAAATCACCTTCTATCACAATCACTTCCTCATGGGGCTGAAAAACCTCACCGTCAGCCAAGCTTTACGTCTATTCGCCCGCTTATTTGATTGTCATGTTTTAGGTCGTCCTCCGTGTCATAAAAGCGGTTCACCGATAAAAATTTTGGTTCGTGGTATATTTTATAGCTTTGGTTTCCTCAAAGCTTTAGGAACTGTCATTCAATCAAGTTGGAATGATGGACAAATTTATAGTCGTCTTGATCAAATTCAAAATTCAAAATACCCTACGGGAAGGCAAGCCTACAAAATTCAAAATTGAATAACCCACAGATAAATCCTGCGTCTTGAATGAATTTTGCTTCCCATGTTTTATTGTCCATAAATACATTCAGGAACTTGAATACTTTTTGGGTTCAATTAACAATCAACCATCAACTATCAACCATCAACAGACATTAGTTTTGAATGAAAATTCATGACTACTGAACACTAAATATTACTTCACATTTATGAAAATCTTAGTTGCCAGTCATACATATATTGTAGACCTCAATTGTGAAAAACTTCGGGCTTTATCGCAATTAGAACCGGGTATTGAAGTAACAGTTGTAGTTCCGAAAGTCTGGAAACCTGGAGGTGTACAAAATAAAATTATTGAAACTCAATACCGGGATGAAGGCGCATTTAAAATAGTTCCAGTTTCTAATTTTAGTCAAAACCATCAAGGTTTACTGACCTTTGGTACTGATTTAATATCTGTATTGCGAGAATTCCGCCCCCAAGTCATCCAAGTAGAACAAGGTTCTAGGGGTTTGGCTTATACTCAAATGATTGTCTTAAATCAGTTGTTAGGACTAAAGGCGAAAAATATCTTTTTTACTTGGTGGAATTTAGCTTATGAATTAAAATTACCAGTGGCTTTATTAGAAAAATATAACCTGAATCACAGTCACGGTATTATCTCTGGTAATCAAGACGGAGCAGAAATTTTACGACAACGGGGCTATAATGGTGAAATTAAAGTTATGCCACAATTAGGTGTAGATGAAAATCTGTTTACACCAAAAGCACAACCAGAATTAGCAGCTAAATTGGGCATTAAACAAAATGATTTTGTTGTCGGGTTTGTCGGGCGGTTTGTTCCCGAAAAAGGTTTATTAACGCTAGTAAATTCCTTGGTTAAATTAAAAGAACAGCCTTGGAAATTATTACTGTTAGGACGGGGAATTTTAAAAGAAGCATTAGTTAAGATAGTAGCAGAGAATCATCTTGAAGATAGGGTGATTTTTGTAGAAAGTGTCCCTCATGACGAAGTTGCTAACTATATTAATTTAATGAGTACCTTGGTACTGCCATCAGAAACGACGTACCAATTTAAAACTTTAACTTCTGTGGGTTGGAAAGAACAATTCGGTCATGTAATTATTGAAGCAATGGCTTGTAAAATACCTGTAGTTGGTTCTGATTCTGGGGAAATACCTTATGTAATTGGTGATGCTGGTTTGGTGTTTCCTGAAGGTAAGACTGAAGCTTTGGCTGATTGTTTATTACAACTGATGCAAAAACCAGATTTGGCTAATAAATTAGGCGAACTGGGTTATCAAAAAGCGATGGATAAATACACGAATAAAGCTTTAGCCAAGCAACAATTTGAGTTTTATCAGTCATTAGTTATTAGTCATTAGTCATTAGTCATTAGTTATTAGTCATTAGTCATTAGACTAATATGTAAATAATAGAAATGAAAGTTTTACAAATTGTTCCATCTGTTTCTTTAGTATATGGTGGCCCTAGTCAAATGGTACTAGGATTAGCCCCAGCTTTGGCTAAAGAAGGGGTCAAAGTTACGTTACTAACTACTAATAGTAATGGTGATACGGGTCAAAAACCTCTGGATGTACCTTTAAATGTACCTATTCCACAAGATGGTTATGAAATTATCTATTTTCGCTGTGCGCCATTTCGCCGTTATAAATTTTCTCTAGATTTACTCAATTGGTTAAAAACTCACGCGAAAGAATATGATTTAGCACATATTCATGCTTTATTTTCTCCTGTGAGTAGTGCGGCAGCGTTTGTATGTCGTCAACAAAAACTACCTTATATTTTACGTCCTTTGGGGACACTTGACCCGGCTGATTTAAGGAAGAAAAAGCAATTAAAACAGCTTTATGTAAAACTTATTGAAAAACGTAATTTAGCTGAAGCAGCAGCAATTCATTTTACCAGTGAACAAGAAGCGAAAATCTCGGAAAGGTTTGGGGTGGCGACGCGAGATTTAGTGATTCCTTTGGGTGTAATTCCACCGTCAATTTTAGCCGACACTCAGAAACAGTTGCTAAATAGTAAGTTGGGTGTACCAGAAGATGTTCCTTTGGTGCTGTTTATGTCACGGGTTGAACCCAAAAAAGGTTTAAATTTGTTGATTCCGGCACTAGAAAAACTGCTACAATTAGGGATGAAGTTTCATTTTATTTTAGCTGGTGCAAATCCCCAAGACCCAGCTTTTGAACAAAAAATTAAAGATGAAATTGCTAATTCACCTTTAAAACAGCACACTACTATTACAGGTTTTGTCAGGGGTGAATTAAAAGCTAGTCTATTACAAGCGTCTGATGTGTTCGTCTTACCTTCGTATTATGAAAATTTTGGTATTGCTGTCGCTGAAGCAATGGTAGCAGGAAAACCTGTAATCATTTCTGACCAAGTGCATATTTGGCAACAGGTACGCGATAGTCAGTCAGGCTGGGTGGGGACAACTGATGTAGAATCTTTGGTAGACTTGCTGCAACAAGCTTTGCAAAATCCCCAAGAATGTCAGCGTCGGGGTTGCAATGCGAAAAACTATGCACTTTCAAATTTTAGCTGGGATGCGATCGCTCAACAAACCATCCAAGCCTATCAAACAATTATCGCCAATAAATTAAATTAATTCGCTCGTTCCCATAAACGCTGAATTTCTCGAATCGCCTGGCTGTTGGGTGGTGGTATAGTTTGGACAGTGGGTTTAACCTCAGCACCAGGAATATTTTGATTCCACGGACTGTTAGGTACTGTTTTTAAATCTACAGCATTATTCACTGGACGGAAACCATACTGAACCAAGACAGCTTGTTGTGCGGGTTGTGTAAGGAAATCCAAAAATTTCCTTGCTGCCTTTGCTGTACTATTATCAACATCCCGACGGAGAATAGCTGCTGTTGCTATTGACTCACTTGTGGGATTTAAATAATAGATTTGGTAAGGTCTACCTTGATTCGCTGTAGACTGTTGCCAACGATAGAGGGCTATACTTTCATATACTGTAGCCACATCCGCATCGTTAACACCTCTGCTAATAAACTCTTGTAAAAGAATATCTGTAGACCGGGGTGGTTGATAGACCGACTTTTTCACCAACCCAAACAAAGACTGTACAGAGGAATTATTAAAACTATTGAGGTTGATATTACCACCTAATTTTGCTTGTGTCCAGAGGTTAAGCGTCACCTGACCACTATTAGACCGAGTGGGGTCTGTGGTGACAAAATCAAAACTACCCCAGTCATTCACACCACCAACCTTTCCCCAATTGCCTGCTTGCATAGCTTGTTCAACTTTATCCCATTGGAAGCGTCCATCTGGGAACAGAACTTTACCCCGTTGCGGCCAGGCAATAGCAACGAGTAAAGTTTTAGCTATAGGTTTAGGGGTATTATAAAACGGGTCGGTGTTGTTAGTAGTGCGTAGGCGATCGCGCAACTCTGTTAAAATTTCCCCATTAGCTGGAATTAACACCGACGGTTTATAATCATTCTTTTGGTCAACATAATTATTCACCATTTCCTGCGAACCCTGAAATTTCAGGTCTAATTTAATATTGGGGTTTTCCTCCTCAAATTTCGCTTCTAATTGTTGTAGAGGTTCTTGTAATTCCGTACCACTAACAATTACCACAGTTTGCTGTAAACCAGGAACAGGTGCATAAGTTAAACCTAACGCTGCAATGATGATAGCGATAGAGGTAAAAATCTGTTTTTTACGTTTAGATTTGAATTTTTTCTTCTTCTTCATATTATTTTTTCGTGATGAGGAAATAACCGACAGTAGTTAATGTCAAGAAAAACAGGGAAAAACCGACCAAACAATAAATGATAATATGTACACCCAAAAAGATTTCTAAAAAACCTAAGACAGTCATAGAACTATCTTGCAAAGTTAATTCTAAAGAAGAACTACCTGTATTCCCCAGTAATTGTGCAAGTCGTTGTTTATCTGCTAACGCTGCTTGTAAATTATCACCGTAAAAATATAACTCCTCTTGCTGATGATGAGTTTGCAAATAAAGATAAGTACCTGCGCCAAAATCCTCTTTAAACCCATATTTTTCTAACTCCATACCCATTAATCTAAATGATGTCGGAGAACTTGACCATAAACCATAAAAATGACTAAACTGCTGCTGACAATTGACATAACTAGGTTCAATGCGCCGACATTTTAAATTAACAGACTTTCCAATAGTCAAAACAAGCATTGGGATAATTATCAACAACTCACTAATAATAAATGCCCATAAAAACTTGTTCTTCATATATATGACAAAGATACCCTAAAAACCCTCAAAAAAACTCCGCGCCCCTCTGCGTTTCCTCCGCGCCCCTCTGCGTTTAAAATCATTGTCTGACAACTAAATCCAGATTTTCCGCCAAACTATTAAGCTCATCAGCAATTAATTGCAACTGATGAATTTGTTCACCATCACTTAAATCAGATGTACGTAATTGAGTTTGCAATTTTTGCGAAACCCCAGCAAAATCTTGAATCAAAGTAGAAATATTAATTATTCTAGCTAACCTACTATCTTCCCCTTCTTGCGCCAACTTAATATTACGTTTGAGACTATCAGCTAACTGATTGAGATGTTTTTTAGATATTCCAGAACTAGAAGGTAATTTCAGCTTAACTTCCTTAAGCTGTCCTTTTAACTCATCAACAGAAAGCAGAGAATTACTAGCTTGTAAATGCTGCACCAACAAATCAAATTTACCAGGAAAATCAGCCACGCGATCGCAACTCATAAACACCGTAGTCAAAAGTTCCACCTGAAAAGTATCAGTTAACAACCTTTGCGCTTCCAAACGCAGAGACTTAGCTTGATTAACTAACACCAAAGCAGACTTTTTAACTGCTAATATTTCCCGTTCCAACTCTGGGTTATCTAACTCTAAACATCGAGGTTGACGAGACTGTAAAAAACTAGCCCCAGTCATAGCAAAACCAACCGCCAAAGGAAGCATAACAGGACTAGGCAAACTTACCAAACGCACACCAACAAATAGAGTCACCCCCCCACCCAAAACAGCCAACGGATAATAAAGTGGATTAACCAACCTCATAATAAATCCCCTCAAAAAAACTCCGCGTACCTCCGCGTTTCCTCAGCGTACCTCCGCGTTTAAAACTCCACCTGTAAATCAGACATCAACCGCGAAATAGTCTCAGGTTCACCATGAGAATAATACCCCCCATTAGCCTCAGCAATTTTTTTCAAAGCATCAGGATTAAACTCACCTTCCTTACCATAACCAACCGTAAAAAAGCCAATTCTTTGGTCAGTAGAAAAACCGCTTTTTTGCAACTCAGTTGATAATTGATCCAAAGAAACCTGCGAACCAGAATCTTCGCCATCAGTTAAAATCAAAACGGCATTAATAGCATCTTGACGACGATTTTGTTGTAACCAATTGCGAGCTTGTAGGGCAGCATCATATAATTTTGTTCCACCATCAGCCCGCAGACCGTTAATAAATTGCAGACCGCGATCGCGCCCTTGGGGTGTACCATCTACTAACACTGGCGGACGAATTTGGGAATCAAAATCTATTAACGCAATTTGTTCTTTTGCGCCCAGATTTTTCACATAATTTAACAAAGTATTTTGGACTGCTGGTAGCTTGTTTCCTTCCATTGAACCGGAAGAATCAACCACCACCACCACTAAAGAAGGTTTCTTAGATGCTTCCTGCCATGATTTCAACATAGCATCAACCACTTCCGGCTGAGGAGGTCGCAGAGAATCATATTTAGCTTGAGACTCCACCCCAAACTCAGAAGAAAATTTTACACCCAAAGCTACGCCGGGAGTTCCTGGCCTTAAACCCAAATCAGTGGCAATTTTTTGAGTGTCAGGCGATCGCCAATAACTGATAAACTTGTCAGCAGCCGTCTTTTCATCAGCACTCACCCAAGGCGCATTCGGCACAATTGCCCGCATATTAGACGTAAACGTTGCTTTGGGATAAACTGCTGTATAACGCTGCTGTCCTGGTTGCAAGCCAGAATTCGCCACAATCACACTAGACTCATAAACAGACCCAACAGAAGCCCAAAACGTCCCATTTTTGACCATTGCTTGGGCAAGAGAATGAGTAGAAACCCCATAACGGGTAATTTTGCTTTGAATTTGCTGAATTTGCGGCTGAAACTTCTGCACATCCGCAATAGTCAACTCTTCAGGACGCTTACCTGATACACTAGCGTATTGAGCTACCAAAGTCTGCAAACCCGAATTAGAACGAGTTGGTGCAGTGTGGACATAGTTAACAGTTAAAGCTGGCGCAGATGAATCAATATCCTGGTGAGTCTTAGCTGTTACCAAAGCTTGATAAGGATCAGCAACCTTTCGCAAACCTCCAGCCAAGTCAGACTGAGCCATAAACACCATTGGCGAATTCGCTATTAAAGGCGCGTCAGTAATTTCGGGGATATAATTCTGACCGGGGAACAGTTGATTAATTCGGTAAATTAACTGACTATGGTATATCTCCCCGTCCAAAGAAATAATTGTAGGTAAATCTGGCGCATCTTTTTGCAAAGTCCCATTTTTCAGTTGCGTGGCGGAAGTAACTACCTTTGTCACCACATCGCCGCTACCCTCTGCTTCACAACTGACCCGAAAAGCTTTACCATTATCTAACTTTGGTTGAGTAGCATTAAAATTTTTGGCTGCTTGGTTGCAAAAATCCCCTAAAGCACTACCCACCAAAACCTTAAGTTGCAAACCCGTAAAATTATCATCCGAGTTGGCATTACTATTACAAGCTGTTAGTAACAGTATACCAAAGGCAAACGTCAACCGTGTAATTGACCAAGACCCTTTGAGAATCATGTATTTATCCCAGAAACTCAGTTATTGATTAGGGAATGGGGAAGAAGTCTCTTTGACTTCTAGCTTCGCAAACATCAAATAGAGTTTTATATAACTATCACAGATTATACAAGTACCTCGACAAACTACAAATCCTTGGCAGAGGATTCCAGAAAACTTGTCAAAATTATTGGGCAAGAAAAAATACAAATACATTGATTTGTGCAATAATCAGAATCCGTCAGTTATTCCCATCGCCACAGACTTGTTAAGGTCAACAAAGTTGAACTTTTGTTAAAAACAACTCAAAGCCGATGGGGAAATCGGTGTTGTTACGAAACAACACGTTAAGATACATAGGCGTTATTTAACTACAGGGAATCTTATATGGCTCTCCGTCTTGGTGATACAGTACCTAACTTTAAGCAAGCGTCTACACATGGCGACCTAGATTTTTACGAATGGGCTGGTGATAGCTGGGTGGTGCTGTTTTCTCACCCTGCTGACTACACCCCAGTATGCACAACTGAATTAGGTACTGTTGCCAAACTCAAACCAGAATTTGACAAGCGTAACGTGAAAGCGATCGCTCTGAGCGTCGATGATGTAGAATCTCATAACGGCTGGGTAGGCGACATCGAAGAAACACAAAGCACCAAACTCAACTACCCCATTTTGGCAGACGCAGATCGTAAAGTTTCCGACCTTTACGACATGATTCACCCCAATGCTAACGCAGCTGTCACAGTGCGTTCCGTGTTCGTAATTGATCCCAACAAAAAACTGCGTCTTTCCTTCACCTATCCCCCCAGCACCGGACGCAACTTTGACGAATTGTTGCGGGTTATTGACTCGCTACAACTCACCGATAACTACAGCGTAGCTACTCCAGCCGACTGGAAAGATGGGGATGATTGCGTAATTGTACCATCTTTGAAAGACCCAGAAGTATTAAAAGAAAAATTCCCCAAAGGCTACAAAGAAATTAAACCCTACTTGCGGATGACTCCACAGCCTAACAAGTAAATTTTTAAGTCAATTCAAGTAGAAGACGCAAAGATACTGGTTGGTAGCTTTGCGTCTTTTTGCGTTTGGGTCAAAATAAAGATAAAGCCAGCTATGGAAAGATTATGCTGTCATCTCCCTTAGTCATCCAAATTCCGCCATCAATGCAAATGACAGACGAACAATTTTTTGAATTCTGTCAGATAAATCGTGACTTACGCATTGAACGGAATCAGTTAGGAGAAATATCAATTATGCCCCCTACGGGTTCAGAAACAGGCAATCGAGAGTTTAATATTTTAGGACAGTTGTGGGTGTGGTCAGAACAGGATGGTACAGGTATAGCTTTTAGTTCTAGTACAGGATTTAAGTTATCCACAGGTGCAGAACGTTCTCCTGATGCAGCTTGGATAAAATTAGAACGGTGGAATAGTCTTTCACCAGAACAACAACAAAGGTTTGCACCGATTTGTCCTGATTTTATCGTGGAACTGCGATCGCCTAGCGATAATCTGCAACCCCTGAAAGATAAAATGGCAGAATACATCAAAGAACCAGGGATACAATTAGGCTTTTTAATTGACCGCAAACACCGCCAAGTTTATATTTACCGTCCTGGTCAACCAGAGGAATGTTTAGAAAATCCTGATACCGTGAGCGCAGACTCTATTTTACCAGGATTTGTCTTGAATATGAGTAAAGTTTGGTAGAGTAGTATTTCTGATTATAAACATTCCTACCTATTTAAACATCAACATTGATTTGTTCTATCTGCCTAGCTGCTTTATCCCACAACTTAGCTGTAACTTCATCTTGCCAATGAGTGCGGAGATTTTCGGCGTGTTTGTGAGAGATTCGCTCTAGCATTTCTAAAATGGCAGCTAATGTCAATTTATCAACTAATGCTTCCAAAACTTCCATATCTTCATGTTTCATAATCATACAGCTAAATGCCGCCTCTGTGTTTGAGTTGCTCTATGTTCAGAGTAGGGGAAAAAATTGAAGAATTTGTGAGGATATACATTTTTGGTTGAGCGATCGCCTGATTATTGAGAAGTATTTGGAGTTTTAGTTGGCGGATATTTAATTTTGCCCTCGCTGTAGCCTAAATCATACATACTCGCCCCTTGAGCATCCTGTTCTGGTGAAATTTTCGGTTTTCCAGCCCAAGCATCAGATTTTCCTAAGTTAAACCAGTCTTCGTCCGTCATTTCAGCATCGAATCTGTTTTTGGTTGCTTTGTTCATGATGCACCTATCAGTGGCTAGGTTTAGCAGTTGCCATCATTTTTGATGTTGCCATGATGTTTTGAGCAAAACCTGCACCCTGAGAAATAACCAGTATTTGTAGTATTTGTAGTGGACTTGCTCAATCTACGAGCAAAGCATACACCCCCTGAGTAATGAGACAATTATGAGCCACAATTTTTATAAGTAAGAACTCAAGTAAAATCACAATGGATATCAAAAATGGTTTCATAGGCACTGTTGGCAATACACCACTGATTAGGCTCAAGAGCTTCAGTGAAGAAACAGGGTGTGAAATCCTCGCTAAAGCAGAATTTCTTAATCCAGGTGGTTCTGTTAAAGACCGGGCTGCATTGTATATCATCAAAGATGCAGAAGAAAAAGGTCTACTCAAACCCGGTGGTACAGTAGTCGAAGGCACGGCTGGTAATACAGGTATTGGACTCGCGCATATTTGCAATGCTAAAGGCTACAAATGTTTGATTATCATTCCTAACACCCAATCACAAGAAAAAATCGATGCACTCACCGCTTTAGGTGCAGAAGTCCGTCCCGTTCCCGCCGTACCCTACAAAGACCCGAATAACTACGTCAAACTATCCGGTAGAATTGCGGCTGAGATGGATAATGCTATTTGGGCAAATCAATTTGATAATTTAGCTAACCGTCGCGCCCACTACGAAACCACAGGCCCGGAAATTTGGACGCAAACCGATGGTAAAGTTGACGGTTGGGTAGCTGCAACTGGTACTGGCGGAACATTTGCTGGTGTAGCCATGTACCTGAAATCACAAAACCCAGCAGTTAAATGTGTAGTTGCTGACCCGATGGGTAGCGGACTCTATAGCTACATCAAAACAGGTGAAATCAAGACAGAAGGCAATTCTATCACTGAAGGCATTGGTAACAGTCGCATCACTGCCAACATGGAAGGCGCACCAGCCGATGATGCTATCCGAATAGATGATCAAGAAGCCTTACGGGTAGTTTACCAGCTATTGCGGAAAGATGGTTTATTAATGGGTGGTTCAACAGGTATCAATGTCGCTGCTGCTGTAGCTTTAGCCAAGCAATTAGGCCCTGGACATACCATTGTCACTATCTTATGTGATAGCGGTTCACGGTATCAGTCGCGGATATTTAACCGGGAATGGTTAGCTGCTAAAGGGCTGTCTGTAGATTAGTTATTTGTTATTAGTCATTAGTCATTAGAGGATGTCTGAGAAGTTAAGAAGGATACTAAAAACCCCTCTCCAAACCTCTCCCCTGCAAGGAGAGAGGCTTTGAAACCCCCATTCCCTTGTAGGGAAGGGGGGCTGGGGGGTTAGGTTTGAGTGACTTTGATGTTAATAACAATACTTTTCAGACATCCTTTTAGTCAGTTTTCCCTCCTACCTGTAAGGGTTTAGCAATGCTAAACCCCTACCATATTGATCAATAGGGTGTCATTGAAACATGAATAATATTACCCAACCATCAAACTCGCTCAACACAAATCAACCTGATACTTCCAGATGTGTGAGAGTCTGCCAAAATCGCACTTGTAAAAAACAAGGTGCAAAGGAAGTATTAGCAGCTTTTACAGCTTTGCCGGTTGCTGATGTCACGGTGATAGCTAGCGGTTGTTTGGGACAATGTGGTAATGGGCCGATGGTGTTAATTTTACCTGATATGGTTTGGTATAGTGGCATTCAACCCCAGGAAGTGCCTTTATTAGTAGAAAAGCATTTAATAGGTGGTCAAATAGTGCAGAAGATGCTCTATTATCGGTTTCATCGGCAAGGATAAAGCCAATTATCAATATACAGGTCTGCACTATTTCTGACTCTAGCGAGGCATCCATGAATATTCAGGAGCTGCGTCAATCCTTAAAAATGAAGTGGCTAAGTTACTACGAGGAAAATCGTCCTTGGTTAGTCAAAATGCGAGTTTGGGCTACTTATAATGGTATAAGACGGCCTTCTTCTGGGTTTATGTTGGCAACGCTGTCTGGTTTAGAGCCAAATTTTGCTGAGATTATGGCGTTTCTTGTAGAACTGAATAATAACCCTGATGATATAGTTGCAGCTTTGGGTCTTAATTTTAATCCTGATACAGAATTAAACTCAATTTCATCACAGTCGGATTTGGCTGTCAACCCACCAGAAGATGATTTTCCAGAAGAACCACCAGTAACATTGATTCCATTGATCATTGACGATGTTCCCACGCCTAATACCAACGGGCAGAATGGAAAACAGCAGGTGGTGACACCAGAGATACGCGAGTCTAGGACGGAAATTGTACCGATTGATCAACCTAGAGATGCGATCGCCTCTAATGCTAAAATACCTCCTCAACC
Organism: Anabaena sp. CA = ATCC 33047; assembly: GCF_963870205.1. NCBI lineage: Bacteria > Bacillati > Cyanobacteriota > Cyanophyceae > Nostocales > Nostocaceae > Anabaena > Anabaena sp. CA = ATCC 33047. The sequence continues at coordinate 220,339 of NZ_CAWMSA010000040.1, forward strand.
TACCCTCACCATCACCCCCAACACACCTAAACCTTTACCATCTATCGGTTTGAAACTAGCTACCGCACCCTCTCGCAATGGTAAAATACTACGTTCACTAGAAATTACTACGACCGTACCCAGTAAACCAAAAACCCTGATTTCTTCAACATCAACCACAGAAATTTCCCACAACGGCAAATATCAGCATAAAAAACCACCCAAACCCATCAACAAAGTTAATCACATACCTCATACTAATGCCAGTAATTTGGCTTCTTGGGTAGATGAATTTTGTCAGGGTACTGGGTGGGAAGTCGGGGTGTAGGGGAGAATGACTAATGACCTTACATTACCAAAGCTTTGGCTGGTTCTGATTTAAGTAACCCATTCAACAAATATTCTGGGCGTTGACGATAAGGCCAAGCAAAGGCATGACGAAAGGCGGCATCTTGACAAGCTTGCAACTGCTTAAAATTAATTATGTCGTAAGTCAAGAGATTTTCATACTCAAACGGCAAACGCATATTATGCAAGCCAGCGTTATCAGTGCAAATAGCTATGTCTACCCCTGCATCAAAACATCGGTCAAAGACTAACTTGAGTTGCCGGATATCTTGTAAAGTCCCGGTTTTCAGGTAAGTTGTGGGGCAAACTTCTAAACACTGCCCCCTTCTAGCTATTTCTGATAGTAACTCAGGATACAATAGGGGAATTTGGATACCGTGACCTATTCGCATCAGGTAAGGTAACAGTTCTGGGTAACAACCCGCCGTAGTTTCGTACAGGTGTCCTGTGGTGTTAATGTCTAGCGATCGCGCATAATTATAGAGACTAATCCATTCGTCTAGGCGATCGCTATAATAACTATCACCCCCCGCCACATCCACCGCACAAACATAATCTCGATGTTGCGCTGCTAAATCAATAATCGCTTTATTCACCTCATAAGGTAAACGCGAGTGCATACAAAGAATTTGACTGGTGACAATGGGATACTCTGGTAACTGACTCGCTTTTCCTACCACTGCCACAATTTCCGCCATTTTGTCAATTCTCTCGGATTGACTTAAATGCTCTGGTGTCCGTAAATAGGGAGTATAGCGTAGTTCCAGATAAGCCAAATTTTCAAAAATGTAAGCACCCCGCACTAAGCGGTAAATAAAGTAGGGTAATGTCTCAACCGTCTGCACACTTTCTACTAAAGTGTGCAATTCTAGGTATTCGTCTAAAGTATTGCGTGGTCTGGTGTAAAAATCTTCAAACTCTGGATAGTTGTGAAACCGGGAAATTAACTCTGATGAATGTCTCTCGAAATACCGCCATAAGACACGAGGGACAACGGAACCGCCCAAGTGTCTATGTAACTCAGCATATAAAGCCATAGTGATAAATTGTCTATATAAGTTTACTAATATTAACAAAAACGCTGAGAAAAAAAATCTATATCCTCAGAAAGATTGTTCAATAGTTCGTCAATGATGCTGATGTACAGTTTTGATGGTTTGTAGTAACTCTTTAGCAGTACAAGGCTTGGATAAAAATGCTCTTATCCCCATGCTAGCAATTGCTGTAGACTGTGGAGCAGATAACAACCCACTCATGGCAATAATTTTGATGTCGGGATTAATATTTTTTAACTGGCGGATAGCGATCGCCCCCTCCATTGCTGGCATCATCATATCTAGCAGCACTAGACTAATTTGCTCTTGGTTCTGAGTATATACTGATACTGCTTCCAACCCATCCCCAGCAGTTAATACCCGGTAATTGTAGGCTTCTAGAGTGGATTTAGTAATTTCGCGGATAATCGCCTCATCATCTACAACCAAAATTCCTTCCCCATGTCCGGTTGGTGGTTCCATTTCTACCGCCGCAGTTGATTGCATACGATTAGATACCACAGCCGGCAAATACAGATGAAATTTACTGCCTTTGTGTACCTCACTCTCAACGCTGATAAACCCACCGTGATTGTTAATAATACTCACAGCAGTAGACAAACCTAAACCCGTACCTTCACCTACCGCTTTGGTAGAGAAAAATGGCTCAAAAATCTGAGATTGAATGTTTGATGGTATGCCTACACCCGTATCTTCAATAGATATAACAATATAAGAGTCTGATTCTGAAGCTAGTACCACATTCTCGGCGGATATCTTCAACATCCCACCATCAGGCATAGCATCACGGGCATTAACTACAAGATTCATCAATACCTGATGTAGCTGGGTAACATCTCCAGAGACATACCAAAGATTATCCGCGATATCTGTCGAGCAAATAATAGACTTGGGGAAGGTTTGCTGGACAATTTGCTCAATTTCTTGGAGGAGATGTTTAACTTGTACAATTGTCTTCTGCCCTTCAATCCCCCGCGCAAAAGATAATACTTGCTTAAGCAAATTTGCGCCCCGTTTGACATTCCCTTCTAAGGTGTTCAGCACTTTTTGCATTTGCTGGTCATGCAATTTCATCTGTAAAAGCTGAACTGACATTAAAATGGGAGCGAGGATATTGTTAAGGTCATGGACAATACCACTGGCTAGAGTACCAATAGTTTCGAGACGTTGCGATCGCATCAGTCGCGCTTCCAATTGTTTTTTCTGAGAGATATTAGTATTCACACTCAAAATAGATTTGGGTTTCCCCTCCTCATCCCTCACCAAAGTCCAGCGACTTTCGACGATAATTTGTTTACCATCTTTCGTTAGCTGATGTAACTCACCTTGCCACTCACCTGTACTAATAACAGTAAATAATGCCTCCTCTAGCTGGCGGCAATCGCCTTGATGCAACAGTTCGAGGATATTTTTCCCTAAAGCTTCCTCAACCTTCCAACCATACAAACGTTCTGCGCCTTTATTCCAAAATAGAATTTGGTTGTGAATATTGCCTACCAAAATTGCATCAGTCGCCACATCTAACAGTGCAGCTTGTTCGTGGATTTTCTGTTCTGCTTGCTTACGCCGAGTAATATCTCGTGTCACCGCTAAATGTAGAAATGTCCCATCCGCTTCATTGATGAGTGGTACAGCGTGAGTTTCCATCCAACGACGAGTACCCTTAAATCCTTCTAGCTCAAACTCTAAGCTGCCTTTATTACCCTGACAAACGCTTTGATGCAAAGCCGCAAAGGCATCTCGATATTCTGGTAAAATATTCAAATCAATCGGCTTGCCAATCAGAGTATCCGCATTTTCTACTTCCATGATTGCCAATCCAGAAGCATTAATTTCTAACAGCTTGCCATCCCTAGCAATTAACTTAATACATTCTGGTTCAGCGTCAATAATTGCTCGTAGTCGATTTTCACTTTCATGCAAAGCAATTTCAGTTTGCTGGAGTCTGCTAAGATAACGCCGTAGCAAGTCATACACAAACCCTAGCAGCAGCACATTCACCATCATAGTCAGAGAAAATGTTGCCAGTGTGGCTTGGGAAATGCTTTGAGACTGTAGTACAGCACTTTTCTGTATGGGTGATACTGTGTCAATTAACTCTCGGATATCTTGGCGCAGTCTCAGCGTCTGGTCTTGATGAGATAATACTAGCTGTTGAGCAACCGCAAAACCTTGCTGTTGACTCACAGTCACTTCTTGCTGAAGTAGATTTTGCTGTGCGGTAATTTTTTGTTTGAGCCGAAAAAGCCATTGTGGATGTTGCTTGGGGTTGACGGTTAACGAGTCCAGAATTGCGATTCTATTTTGAATTTTTTCACTAGCACCCAGGTAAATTTTGAGCGCATCTGTGTTATTAGTAAGTAGGTAGTGACGCTGGGCAATTTCTGCATCTTTAAATGTGGTAATGAGCATTTCAACATGACTCGTCACCAGATGATTATCTGCCACCCATTGCTGATGATGACATAATTTTATGATGTTGCTGTAGGAAACTACAGCATTCGTGAATAACACTGCTAACGCCAGAATAAATATGCCTTTTAGCTTGTGGATGAGAGAAAATTTCATCATGCGATCGCCCTTTATGTCGCCGCGCACTCAAACAGTGAGAATTCAAGACTACAGTTTTTCAACTGACAGTGAGTCTGAAAATTACTGATTTTAGTTATTACCCCAATTTTTCTTTAACCGTAATTATTTACTACCACGCTGACAAAATCACCGTCTCAAAGGTTCCTTCTATTAGGCAAAATAGCTGAATCAGCATTTTGTTTAACAATAAAGTGTAACTTTAACTACATTTATGCGGTAATTTGATGATGAACCACCTGAAATCTGTCTTGCTGGTTTTATATCCCAGACATCCAGATATTCAGATTTGATTTATCCAGAGAAAATAGGAATATTTTTCTCCAAAAATTATTGCTGTTAATTATGTTAGTTATTCAATATATCCTGAAAAATAAGACTATGGTGATTATGTAATAGTCTCATGCTTTGATGTTTTAGGTTGTGATTTGGATCACAACTTTCACCATCCTAAAAACAGCAAAGATTAGTCAGCTTAAACGAGCAAGAATTACTAAAAAATAGGCAAGTCTGAAATAGCAATTTATGCTACATATACATGATCAGGTAACAACAAAAAACTGATACATTTTGTGAAAAAAAGATGAATTGAGCAAAATATCTGAAAAATGGCTGTCTGTTGTATTGACAGATGTCAAAGAATATGTATATATTAGATATTTGTGGAAACTTTACCTCGATAAAATAAACTCTTGGCTAACGTCATTGTCATAGGCGCCCAATGGGGCGATGAAGGAAAAGGTAAAATAACTGACTTACTCAGCCGCTCCGCAGATGTGGTAGTCCGTTACCAAGGGGGTGTTAACGCTGGACACACAATTGTAGTGAAAGGTCAGACCTTTAAACTGCACTTAATACCCTCTGGTATTTTGTACTCGGATACAGAATGTATGATCGGCTGTGGAACAGTCATCGATCCACAAGTTTTAATTGCAGAACTCGACCAATTAGAAAAGTTAAATATTTCTACTAAAAATCTGCTCATTTCCGAAACTGCCCACGTAACCATGCCCTACCATCGATTAATCGATAAGGCATCAGAAGAACGGCGCGGTAGTCATAAAATCGGCACCACTGGTCGAGGGATTGGCCCTACCTACGCAGATAAATCAGAGCGTACAGGTATCAGGGTACTAGACTTGATGGATTCAGAGGCACTACGCGAGCAGTTGGAATGGACGATTAACTATAAAAACGTTATTTTAGAAAAACTGTATAACATACCACCCTTAGATCCGCAACAGGTAATTGACGAGTATCTAGGGTATGCAGAACGTTTGCGTCCTTACGTAGTGGACACATCGCTCAAAATATACGATGCGATTCAAAGGCGGCGTAACATCTTATTTGAAGGCGCACAAGGTACACTGTTGGATCTAGATCATGGAACCTATCCCTATGTCACCTCCTCTAACCCGGTAGCTGGGGGGGCTTGCGTAGGTACAGGGTTAGGGCCGACAATGATTGACCGGGTGATTGGTGTGTCAAAAGCCTACACAACGCGAGTCGGTGAAGGGCCATTTCCCACCGAACTGCATGGTGAATTAGGTGAATTACTGTGCGATCGCGGTGCAGAATTCGGTACAACTACCGGACGCAAGCGGCGTTGTGGCTGGTTTGATGCCGTCATCGGTCGTTATGCCGTGCGAATTAACGGTATGGACTGCATGGCGATTACCAAACTCGATGTCCTCGACGAGTTAGAGGAAATCAAAGTTTGCGTCGCCTATGAGATTGACGGCGAACGCTGTGAACACTTCCCCACAAGTGCGCGTCAGTTTGCTCGCTGTCGTCCGATTTACAAAACCTTACCAGGGTGGCAAGTGCCAACAACACAATGCCGTACCCTGGAAGACTTGCCACAGCAAGCATTGGACTATCTCAAGTTCTTAGCAGAACTCATGGAAGTCCCGATCGCGATCGTCTCTTTAGGCGCAAGCCGTGATCAAACCATAATTGTCGAAGACCCCATTCACGGGCCAAAACGTGCCTTGCTGCACGCCGATGGTACTCCCGCTTCCTTGCTGAGTGCTTAATTAAAAGTCAACAGTCAATAGTTCCAAGTCAAAACTCATGACTCATGACTAATGACTAATGACCAATAACTAATGACAACTAACAACTGATAAATTGTATGGCTCTGACAGTCGAATCTCAAAAACGACCAGAAGGAAGCAAACCCAATGCTTTGCGTCGTTCTGGACTTATCCCTGCTAACTTGTACGGTCACAACATTACAGAATCAATTTACTTAGTAATTGATGCTAAAACCGTTGACCGTCTACTGAAAGCAGCTGCGGTTAACAAAACAGAAATTGAATTGAACATTCCCGATCTACAATGGCAAGGTACAACTGTACTCAAAGAAGTACAAAAACATCCAGCCAAGGGTACACCTTACCACCTGAGCTTTTACGCTACTGCTAAAAACTAAGGCTGGTAGAAAATTTGTCTTAACTTGTCATTTAAAGTTTGTGATAATTGCTGATGATACCAGGGGTAAAACCCTGGTTTTTTGTTGTTTGGCTTTTCCGGCTTTAAGTTCGTAGTAAGCGGCTCTAGCCCTTATCTGGTTGATGTAGCCTTGAATAAAGAGGACTAAAGTCCTCACTACCAACCCTTCTCAGGACGTTAATTCTGATTTAGTTGATGTAGCACAACAGAGAACTAAAGTCCTCACTACCGACACTAGCAACCAAAAAAAATTAAATTTTTTGTCCCACATTTTTATGACTGAAGTAACTCTTCCAACTTTAATTCAGCAAATGTTACAACCGGGATTCTATCCCCATCCTGTGACAGAACCGATTCAACTGATTCAAACCCATGTTTCTTACGTGCTGCTAACTGGGGATTATGCCTATAAATTAAAAAAACCAGTAAATTTTGGGTTTTTGGACTTTTCCACACTAGAGAAACGCCAACATTTTTGTCAGGAAGAACTGCGGTTAAATCAACGGGGGGCGGCTGAACTGTATTTGGAAGTGTTACCTATAACTTTGATAGGTGAGCAATACACTCTCGCAGGAACGGGTGAGCCTGTGGAGTACGTGTTAAAGATGTGCCAGTTTCCCCAAGAGACTTTACTGAGTTCACTGTTTGCCCAGGGTAAATTAAACGAGACACACCTCGAAGAATTAGGTCGGGTAGTAGCTCAATACCACGCTAAAACTGAGACTAATGACTATATTCGTAGTTTTGGGCAAGTAGAGCAAATTAGAGCGGCGTTTGATGAAAATTACGAGCAAACTGAGAAATATATTGGAGGCCCCCAAACTCAGCAACAGTTTGAGGAAACCAAAGCTTACACCGATGATTTTTTTGCCACAAAACAAGAATTATTTCAACGCCGCATCCAAAATAACTACATTCGGGAATGTCATGGTGATTTGCACCTGAGAAATATTTGTCTGTGGCAAGATAAAATACTGTTGTTTGATTGTATTGAGTTTAATGAGCCGTTCCGCTTTGTCGATGTCATGTTTGATATTGCTTACGCGGTGATGGATTTGGCAGCCCAGCAGCGTCCAGACTTGAGTAATGCTTATCTCAACACTTACTTAGAACAGACTGGCGACTGGGAAGGTTTGGAGGTATTACCTATATATCTCAATCGTCAGTCTTATGTACGGGCGAAGGTGACATCATTTTTATTAGATGATCCTGGTGTACCTGTGGAGGTAAAAGCAGAAGCCAGCAAAACAGCCGCCCAATATTACAAACTAGCTTGGGAGTATACTAAACCCAAACCAGGAAAACTGATTTTAATGTCGGGGTTATCCGGTTCTGGGAAAAGTACAACCGCAAAATATATAGCACGACAAACGGGAGCAATTCACATTCGCTCAGATGCGGTTAGGAAACACTTGGGGGGAATTGCTCTACAAGAACGTGGTGGCGAAGATTTGTATACGCCGGAAATGACCGAGAAAACCTATGCACGGTTACTAAATTTGGGGATTATACTAGCTAATCAAGGTTATACTGTGATTTTAGATGCTAAGTATGATAAACAAACACTGAGACAGGAAGCGATCGCACAAGCTCAAAAGCATCAACTACCCCTGCAAATTATATTCTGCACCGCACCGTTAGAAGTAGTAAAACAGCGTCTTGTCAACCGTACTCATGATATTGCTGATGCCACAATTGATTTATTAGATTCCCAACTCAAGCAAGCAGAACCCTTTACTGATGCTGAAAAACCTTACGTCCAAAATTGGGATACAACTGAGCCACCACAAACACAATTGCAGCAACTAATTAGCCAATAGATTAGCAGGTGTAGGAGGATTAAATTGTCCCTTACACCCCTCCAGACAAGCATCCCTACACCCCTATTTATCTCATGGCAAATAATAACAACCTCTTCAATTTCACACCTGAGTCCCTAACTCAATTTTTATTTGGGGCATTCATCACTTTTATATTGACTACAACAGGAACACCAATATCCCTGAGCCTGTTTCTGGGCATTCTTGGTTGGTTTGCTTTGGGTTGGTTTACTAATGCCAGTAAAACCAGTCCTCAGCCCCCCACAGTCCCCTCCTCTGATGGTATTGATGCCGGACTAAAATATTGGTTATTTTTCTTGCTAGGGTTTGGGTTGTTAGGATATCCAGCACCTATGAGTATTTTGTTAGGTGCTGTAGGTGCTGTAGGTGGGGGTTGGATTATTGCTTGGTGGAGAAGTCAGGAAGAAACTAGAACTCAATTACCAGTAGAAACTGTAGAAACAGTGGAAGGTGAACAGTCTACCGATAGAATCACCAGACGGCAAACCAGAAGGGCTAGCCGTCGTTATCGTCGCACACCTGGAAGTTTTAATTTCAAGTTTTGGAATAAATAGTTATTAGTTATTAGTCATTAGTCATTAGTCATTGGGAAAAGTTCTTCTCTATTGTTCCCCTGTCCTATTCCCTATTCCCTAATATGTTCTTATATCTCTCTAAATTACTGCCACTATTTTTCTATCCTTTGGGACTAGCGAGTATCAGTTTAGTAGTGGCATTATTTACGCTGTGGAAAAGACCACGTATAGCAGCGATCGCCGTCTCTTTGGCGTTAGTTGTATTATTACTCTGTAGTAATGCTTGGGTGGCAAAATACTTAGTGCGATCGCTAGAATGGCAAAATATGCCACCGGCACAGTTGCCTACGGCTGACGCAATTGTAGTATTGGGAGGTGCCACTAAATCAGCCTTTCCGCCTCGCCCTGGGGTAGATTTAGCTGAACAAGGCGATCGCGTAATTTATGCGGCTCAACTATATCGCCAAAAAAAAGCTCCTATAATCGTACTGAGTGGCGGACGTATTGATTGGCGTGGTAGTGGTTCCCCAGAATCAGCAGATATGGCGGATATCCTGACATCTATCGGTATCCCATCTGAGGCACTGATTCAAGAACCAGACTCCCTGAATACCTATCAAAATGCCGTCAATGTGAAAAAAATTCTCGATGCTCGTGGTATTCGTCAGATACTGTTGGTAACTTCAGCGATACATACACCGCGATCGCTCAAAATTTTTCAGCGTCAAGGTATTGATGCTATCCCCGCCCCAACTGACTTTCTTGTGAGCCAAAATGAATTACAAGAAATTAGCAGAACTCCTAAAGCCGCCATCCTGAGTTTATTACCGGATACGGACAACTTACACCAATTTACTAATGCCCTCAAAGAATATATCGGTACTTTCGTCTATTGGTTACGCGGTTGGCTGTAATTCTTAGTCATTAGTCATTAGTTATTAGTTATTAGTTATTAGTCCCCAGTCCCCAATCAAGAGTCCCTAAAAACTATGTCTGAAAATCTGCCTCACATCATACCTGGACTGCCACCGGAAGTTGACGAAGGTTTCGCTACATACCATACAACTAAGCAGTTTTATTATGAAGTGCAAACGCGCTTAGAGTTTCAGCGTTATTGTGAATGGTATAACCAGACTGCCGAACAACACCGTCAAGAACTCAAAAAAATGCGCGGCGAATTGAATATTTTCAGGTTGTTTCGCCGCCAATCATCAATTTAGATTAGTTCGATTTCATTTTCTCGCAAGTGGACTTTAAATTTTTTACTCACTTGGACTAACAAGGGGAAATTAGCACTCACAGGTCTACCTTGCCATTGAGTGACAATCTGCACAATTTCGCCTTCTATGCCTTTGATGTCAAAAGCTTTACCACGATGTTCAGGATGATGATAAACTACCACCGACTCTTTAACACGGACGCGATCGCCTACTTTCATATCAATATTTTTACCTTGCTTTTGCTGTTCTACAAGTGTCTCCACAACCAACCCTCACTCAACTAACTGACTTTTTACCCATAAACTGTTGACAACAGTCACTTCCATAGCGTCAATCTTGACAGATGCTTTATTTCACGCTTCTGTACCTGTTATATAAACAAAGCCTGCCCGTGCAGGCTGTGAGAATGATTAATCAGCAACATCAGAATTTCTGATTAGACTTATAATGTATTAACAGGTTTACGCGGGAAAACCCTGTATTTCCTAGTCCCTGCTAGCAATCAAGCGCAAACTGCATAAACGCTTTTGCGGCTACTCGTAGGTACGACAGTTGTCGCCAAGCAGCAGTTGAGTGGCAGGGTAATCCACAACGCTTTTTCTCATCAATGCACTTGTTCACTCCCACAGGTGGTTTAAAAGTACATTTTCGAGGTTAGATAGGCAAACAGGGCAAGAAAAACCCACTTTGCTCTTGATTTGCGCTTTAACGATAAATTCAATTCTACAACAATCGGAACTCATAACTCAAAACTCAGTACATAGCACTTTACAAGTATTGGAGCAGAAAGCCCACCAGTAACAGGCTGAAAATCCAAAAAATTTTCAGCCTGTTACGTCCTTAAGGGGTGGGGACGGGCAGTTTCCTCAAGTCGGGAAACCCGCCCACGGAACTGCCCTCATGAATGCGTTGCGGCTGTCTTCCGCCGTCTTAGTCCTCTAATCAATTCCCGTAAAATGTCGGTTTGGGTTGTGCATTTTTGGTCACAATATTGTTTGAGCAATTCTTTTTCTGCCTCTGTTACACGAAAAGTTATAAAAATCTCAGGTTTAGGCAGATCAAGATACCACATAAAAAGGTATCTTTATTATAGTGGTCAGGGGAATTAAACAGTGCTGAAAAACTTGCTCAAACTTACTCAAAATCCACTATGATTAGGGATAAGCGAAAACCAAGCTAAAAAAAATTTTAGGCTTGAGAACCTGTACAAAACTTTTGAGAGTAGCCAGCCTGTAGCAAGGTAATTG
>NZ_CAWMSA010000040.1:231749-235648 GCF_963870205.1 Anabaena sp. CA = ATCC 33047
CATACCGGATCTGGCTTCTGTAATGGAGTAAAAAGCTTGTGGACAGACCCACCTCTGGCGTAATTAGGAAACTGATTATGGTAAGTGGACTGGATGAATCAAGAATCCCATCGGCTTTTAGCCGTGGGAGTGTCAACAGGACAGAAAAATCATTCCTGTGGTGGACAAAGTTGTTGGACACTAGAGGGTAATTTTCGGCACATTTGTTGCAAAGTTTGCGGATGGAGTTGCCACCAAGCAAACAGTCCGATTCCAGTCCCCGCTACTAGCAAAGCGAATAATCCTCCTAGCAGTAAAAAAGGCTGACGTTGACGAGTTGGTTTTTGCGCTGGGGCTGGGCTGGGTTCATCCTCTGCCAAATCCAAATTTAACAGTGCTTGAGAACTTTCTGTTAATGTTGTTTGTGCAATTTCTGCCAAGTCAGATTCTGCTTCAATTTCTGCCAAAGCAGATACTTCGGTTTCTGGTGGTTCTGATGGCGGAATTGCTACTGGTGGCGGTGGTGGCGGCGGTATCGGCACTAAGGAGTCTTTGGCAATCCGGCAAAAAGTCAGCACCACTGAAGTATTATCATGACCATTTTTTTCGTTGGCTAAATTAATCCATTCACGGACGGCATCTTCCACCGCCAACTGTCCTGTTAATACAGGTAATGCGTAATCCTGCCAATATTTTTCTACTAAATTGTTATCACTTAAACCATCTGAACACAGTAGTAATATACCATCTTCATCCAAGATAAACCTTTGAATTACCAACCTTAAGCCTTCCGCATCTCTAATACCCAAGGCTTGAGTTAAGGCGTGAGCCTCTGGTTTTTGGAGTGCTTGACGATACATAGCCCGTGCCAAGCGCACCTCCCTAGTTGCCACATCATTATCTATGGTAAGTTGTTGGCAGTAGTTACGAGTTATCCAGTAAGCGCGACTATCACCCACACTAGCCAAGTAAAGCTCATGGGCGTTGTTAGACTGCCCACCAGACTGTTTCAAGGCTCGTTGCGGCACTTGTAAAGCCATCACCAGAGTTGTCGCCATTCGTTCTCTGCCTTGGCGTTTCAGTTCGTCATTACGGGAGCTAATCAGGTTATTCACTACCCTGATGCAAGCCTCTAACTGTTCTTGTAACAATTTGGGTGGCACAAGTTCAGTTTGTTCGGCTACCTCTGCTAATAAAGCACGGATTTGTAATTTTAAAGACTGGATTGCTAATTGACTTGCTACTTCGCCGCCTTGATGTCCCCCAATACCATCGCAAACAATAGACAAATGAGGCAATAATGAATCATCTGGATTATCGTTAGTGTTGGGGTAACAAGTGTCTTCATTTTGTTGTTGTTGGATTCCTATATCTGTAGCCCCTACTACCTTCAGATTTAATGGTAATTCTGCGGCTGTTGAGAGCAATAAACTATTAAGTTGAGTTTTAATAGTGTCTAACTCTACCTCAGAGTTAGTCATTAGCTGGACTATATGCCTTAATTCTGAGACTATCGCCTGATTAGCGGCTTCTACTAGAGGCTGCCACGCGTCGGCTAAATCCAGTAACCTAGGCGGTGAACTGGTTGTGGTGTGTAGTTCTAAAAGTCGCACACACCAACCTTGAACTCGCAGGTTGTCTGGGATGAGTAAACTTTGCGCCTGCCCGAATTTTGATAACGGTGTCCAAAGTTGAAGAATTTGCCAGAGCCAATAAACTTGTCTGACTGCTTTGGCTTGCTGCCAAGCTGCGGTAAGGCAGGGGTAAAGATTTCCTTGCTCATCGATGGGGACATTTTCTAGCAGCAGAATATCATTTGTACCTTCTTCCCCATTGGAAACAAAGCCATAGGGTTGGGGAAGGTGCAAACGCTCTGATTGTAGGCGTAAATACGGAATAACTACTGGTGGTAATTCTGCGGGGATAGCTGGCGGTAGTCTTGGTTGAGTATCTAAGTAAATTTGCTGTGCGATCGCCTCATATCTATCTACTAATTTTGTACCTAGGGGAGTTTTCGCCGTTAATGAGCCAGTAGCCCAGAGATAACGGTAAACCAAGGGAGTTTGACAACTGGCACAAACCAGATCACCCACAGAATTAATCGGATTATCGCAGTCTGGATTTATACAGTAAATTACTCTTTGAGTAGAAATCATAAGTATTTATTTAAAAATAAATCGGCTTGTGAATTTCGATTAAATTTAGCTGTCAAAGACTTGCAGCCTAGAATAGACTGGATGTGTCTAGTCCTGACTACAGATTGTTACTGAATTTAATCACAATTATTTGCAAAAAAGACTAAGTTTTTCTGTAAACCGCTAGTGTCGGTATGTATCTACTCTCAGATATTTATAAATGTACGTTGCATGATGTAGTGTCTAGGTTGAAGCTATGCCGAGTTCTACTTTAATCTGGCTCGTGGCAGGTTCAGCACTGTGTTTAACAGAACTATTTTTACCGTCGGCTTTTATCGCCTTCATGATGGGTATTAGTGCCTTAATTGTGGCACTGCTATCTCAATTCGGTGTGACGAGTTTATGGTTGCAAGTTATAGCTTGGCTATTGCTTTCTACCTTGTTGGTTTTATTTTCTCGGCGGTTTTTGCAACCGCGACGACGCAAGTCAAAAATTCAAGATGCAATTATAGCCGAGACTTTAACGGAAATTCCAGCAGGTAAAACAGGGCGCATTCTCTACGAAGGCAATTCTTGGCGGGCGTTATGCGACGACGAACAACTCAGCATTCCAGCGCATCAAAGGGTTTATGTAGTTAGAAGGGAAGGTACTACATTGATTGTGATGCCAGAAAATTTGTTGCATAGTCTTTAGTTGTTAGTCATTAGTCATTAGTCATTAGTTCAAAAAACTCAGGAGCAGCGATAAATGTTAGAAAACTTTTTTTTACTTGTATTTTTGGCACTGGGGGGTTCTGCCGTTGCTGGTTCTGTTAAAGTCGTCAATCAGGGTAATGCAGCGTTAGTAGAAAGATTAGGTAGTTATAACAAAAAACTTGAGCCTGGGCTGAACTTTGTTATTCCTTTTTTAGATAAAATTGTCTATCAAGAAACTATTCGAGAGAAAGTTTTAGATATTCCACCCCAAAAATGTATCACCCGTGACAACGTAGGTATTGAAGTGGATGCAGTGGTGTATTGGCGGATTGTGGATATGGAAAAAGCCTGGTATAAGGTAGAAAATCTCCAGTCGGCAATGGTGAATTTGGTGTTAACTCAAATTCGCTCGGAAATGGGACAATTGGAATTAGACGAAACTTTTACCGCCCGCGCCCAAATTAATGAGATTTTGTTAAGAGATTTGGATATTGCTACTGATCCTTGGGGTGTGAAGGTGACGCGGGTAGAACTGCGAGATATTATACCTTCTCAGGCGGTGCGAGAGTCGATGGAGTTGCAAATGTCAGCCGAACGCCGCAGACGGGCAGCAATTTTAAATTCTGAAGGTGAGCGAGAAGCGGCTGTTAATAGTGCCAGAGGTAAAGCGGAAGCCCAAATTTTAGATGCAGAAGCTCGGCAAAAGTCTGTAATTTTACAGGCAGAGGCGGAACAAAAAGCCATCGTCATGAAAGCGCAAGCGGAACGTCAACAACAAGTTCTCAAAGCTCAGGCGATCGCAGAATCCGCAGAAATTATATCCCAAAAAATCAACTCCAATTCTACCGCCCGTCCAGCATTAGAAGTGTTGTTAGCTTTAGGCTATCTAGATATGGGTTCTACTATCGGTAAGAGCGATAGTAGCAAGGTGATGTTTATCGACCCGCGTACTATCCCTGCTACCTTGGAAGGTATACGCTCTATTGTTTCAGATACGCAAACGAATGTTGTCGGCAATGGGCGTTAGTCATTAGTCATTAGTCATTAGTCATTAGTCATTAGTCATTAGTCATTAGTCATTAGTCATTA
>NZ_CAWMSA010000040.1:235738-295768 GCF_963870205.1 Anabaena sp. CA = ATCC 33047
GAAGTATTTTTACTTTGAGTGGTGGACTTTTGACTTTTGACTATGAACTAATATCACTTGCATGATTCATTTGACATTTACCACACAAGCCGAAAAACTCTAGGGTGTGGTAAAAAATTTTAAATTTGTGGGTGGCTTGTAGTTGCGCTTCTAAATCATGCACAGGGCATTGATGAATGGGAATTGACGCACCACATTGCAAGCAAGTAAGATGATGTTTGTCTTGGTGTACTAGACTATACAACGCTTCCCCGTTAGACAAAGTACGTACTTGTACCAAACCTTCGAGCTTTAAGGCTTCCAAGGAGCGATAAACCGTAGCTAAACCCATACTTTGATTACGATTACGTAGTTCCACGTAAATATCCTGGGCGGAAATACCTTGTTTGACGGTTTGCAGCAGGTTTAAAATTCGCTCTTGGCTGCGGGTGCGGATGGCTCTCATAGACATTTTGATAATTTGCCACTGTAGTTGGAACTGTGATACTGGCTAACTCAATCAATCAACACTAACTGTTCCATAATCTTATTTTTACTTAGTTGGGGCAGAAAGTTATCGAAAAAAAGGTCTAAAACCCCGTCATTCTACGACTGCTTTTTGGTAAAATATTATTTAGGTCGCTGACCGTGAGAACGATGTTCGCGAAGCGTCTCGTTCGCGTAGCGTCCCGCAGGGAAGAGAGGAAACAGGGAAAACGTCCTACTCCGTACTGTAAGGACAGAAAAAATCAAATAGGGCGGGGCGCGTCCAAATTAACGCTTGTGGGAGTAGCTCGTCAAGAGGCTTGCCCCTAAAGGGTGTAGTCGAGCTAGACATGATCGTGTAAGACCAAGATTAGCATTGCTAGTGGAGGCAGTGATCAGCCCAAGAATCACCGAACTTTTAGGGCGGTGAGTCGTCAAAGTATAGCGATCGCAGTATTCAAAAAAAGCCCGTGCAAAGCAAGTATTTAGCCAAAATTTTTGTAACTCTTCGTCCTTCAGTCTTAGATCCGGCTGGTGTGGCTGTACAATCTGGTCTAAAGCAAATGGGATACGGCAACGTAGAAAATGTGCGGATTGGTAAGTACATTGAATTAACGATTACCTCATCTGATGGGAGTAAAGCGCGTCAAGACATGGAACGCATCTGCGATCAAATGTTAGCTAATCCTGTGATCGAAAATTACCGTTTTGATTTGATTGAAGTCGAAACCCAAACGGGAGTGTTTTAAGGGCAAGTAGGGGGAGATGAGAGGCAAGGGAGCAGAGGAAGCGAAGGGGAAAAATCCCATCCCTTCCAATCCCCATTGACTATTGACTATGGACTAATCATGAAATTTGGTGTAGTAGTTTTTCCAGGTTCTAATTGCGATCGCGATGTGGCTTATGTCACCAGAGACATACTAGGGCAACCCACGCGCATGGTTTGGCATCAAGACACGGATATCGATGACTTAGATGCGATTATTGTACCAGGGGGATTTAGTTACGGCGATTATTTACGCTGTGGTGCGATCGCGCGGTTTTCGCCGGTGATGCAGCAGGTAGTTAGCCATGCACAGAAGGGTAAGTTAGTCTTGGGTATTTGTAACGGTTTCCAGGTGTTAACTGAAGCCGGACTTTTGCCGGGGATATTGACAAGAAATCGGGATTTGCATTTTATCTGCGATCGCGTACCTTTAAAAGTTGAGAATACAAGTAGTCCTTGGACTCAAGCTTACACCACTGGTGAAATTATCACCTTACCCATTGCCCACGGTGAAGGAAGATTTTACGCTGATCAAGCAACTTTATCTGAAATTGAAGAGCATGGGCAAGTGGTGTTGCGTTATGCTGGAGACAATCCCAACGGTTCATTAAACAACATTGCTGGGATTTGCAATCGTCAAGGTAATGTTGTAGGTATGATGCCACACCCAGAAAGAGCAGCTGATTCTATGCTTGGCGGTAGTGATGGCTTGACTTTATTCAAAGGTTTATTAGAACAGGTGGCGGCGTTGGTGTAATCTTCACCTTCCCATCCCAGTTAAACAACATCAAGGCACAGTCAGACTGTGCCTTTATGACGTTATCTTTCAGGTGACTGTTGACATACTCCCCACCCTAGAAGGGCGGATATTCTAGGTTCAACCAGCGATTGCAGGCTTTGCCCGTCTTATATCGCCTCGCCCAACAGACAATGCCCTGCCTGCTTCTGCTATTCTATCAGAAAGCCGTCCTAGAAGGACGGGGAACCTCAAACCCATTTCTTCGGTAACATCAAAATTTAATTAAATTTATTTGAATTTTATTAAACTTAATTAATTCCGTCTGAATAGTTACTAATTTTAGTGAATAAATAATTTGAATTGGCTCAGATTCAAACAGCATAACATCTGGTGGAGTTGTATATTATCTGTCAAATTTTGTACAGTATTTATCATGCACTATGGCATCCACACTGACTTGATAAATTGCTAAGTAGATCAAGCATATAAACAATTATTTTATCCAAGCAGGTGGATTAACAAATGTCAACCACTGATGCAAGTAAAGAGTTTATACAATGGATACAAACTTTTGATTATCGGTGTTTACATAACAAAGAGGATGTAGAAAAAAATTTTGTTATCCCGTTATTTCGTTATTTATCTTATCCAGATAAATGTTGTGTTAGTAAATATAACTTAAATAGTGACAATCAGCCAAATCAAGAGAAAAAGCTAGAAGATGTCAAAATTTATTTTGCTCATGATGATGTAGCTCAACAAAATGCTGAAACATCTTTGATTATTGTTGTATTTTTAGAATCGAAAGCCAATAACTTTCAATCAGCTATAGAACAAGCGATATTTCATAGCACTTATCTTAAACCCTTATTATTTGTAATTACTAACGGGCATCAAATCAAAATTTTTAAGTATTTTAAATATCATAAAGAAGAATGTATATATGATAAAAATGTTTATTCATTGAAACTTAATTCAACAGCTTTAGAATTTTATAATGAATTTAACTTTTATACTATTAAAACTATTGATAAAGATACAGTTAATCTTTTGAGATATTCACAGTATAATCTGATTGAAAAACATTTACGACGGTATGATTTACAAGAGATTGTAGATAGAACTGATTTTAAACCGGAAATTGTGCGAGAAGGCGATCGCTTAATTGTAGCAAAACCAAAAGTAGTTATCGAGTGTAATCTTCCCAAAGCTTTTAAAGAAGGGAATTGTCAAATTCAATTCAGTGGTGTAATTCTCAGAGGCTTAAAAATTCAATTAAATCATCAGGATATTTTAGGACAATTAATCACAGGTTTAAACACTCGTCCTGAGTGGGGATGTCGGAGATTTATCAAACAAATAGATAGTAACGCGTTTGAAATTTCTTTAGGACAAACCACAGTCATTTTATCTGATGTCGAAACACTAGATTTATGCTTGTGTCTTGATGTGGTGTGTCAAGAATACAAACAATCAATTATCGAATGTGAGAATAGTTTAGAAACCTGGGATTTTGAATTTGTAGAATTTTTAGGAATTCGGGGATTTCATCTGTTTTCTGTAGATGCCAAACTCTGGCGATTAATGCACAATTTTGCTAATGAATTTAATTATATACAAGGTAAAACAGAATGGCATTTATTTCAACAAGAAGAAATGTCTATTCGTGTGAGTCGAGGAATTCGTGATCATGCGTTTATTTTACCTTGTCCAGTTAATTATTTATCTTTATTACCCAACGGCATCATTAATATTGTTTATGAAATCAATGAAATTCACCTACAATCACTAGAAACAGGTGAAATTAATTCATGGAAGCAAGATATAGGAAGACGGGGAACTTGGACAGCTAAATATACAAAAGAGTGGTTATTAAACAGTTTTATTCCCAAAGTAATTGATTACTACTCCCAAAAATATCAACTATCAGCAGCAGAATTAAAGAAGAATATAGCAGATTATGATAATGACCGCACACCCATTGCAGAAATTCATGATATTAGAGAACTAATACCTTATTTGCAAGATATACAAACATGGTTACAGAATTATGTTGAGAATATTCCTAGTTTTTTGCTGAGAGAATATTACCAAGCAATCACAAACTTAGTGCGAAATACTGACTCAGCGATAGCAGGTATAGATTATATTATCCGCAACTTGTCGTTAATGGAGGTAGGTAACACAAAAGATAGAATGAATAGTAATTTTTATAAATGGAATTTTAAAGACGCTTTGTCTTATTTAGATGCTCAAGTCGGTAGGATAAATAATTATCAGTATGAGGAAAGTTTCAAAGCAGATTTAATGACTAGGATTTTTATCTGGATTATTGAACATGGTAGAATTAGATTTTCACAATCTCAGTTAAATGCTGCCAAACAGGCTTTATTACCATTGTGGGAACAGAGTCGGTTTGAGATGCGTTATGTAAATGCACATCGTTAGTTTTTTGTATGAATTAAGGGATTTAGGTAGGGTTGGAATTAGAAAAATCGCTTTGTATAGTTGTCGGACTATTTTTATCATGCAGAGGCGCACAGACGCAGAGAGTTTAAAGAGTTTGTCATGAGAATAGATAAATTTAATTGCCTGTTACAGAAATATTTGCATGGCTAAAACCCACCAAACTCCGCAACATCCCTACTTCATAACACCAAACAAACCACCCTCAAAAAACCTCAGCGTTCCTTTGCGTTTACCTCCGCGCTCCTCTGCGTTAAAAAAAGAAACCCGCTAACACAGCACATTTACTGTAAACAACGAATCGCCACAAGCAAACCTCTAGCCTTATTTAAAGTTTCCTCATATTCCTTCTCAGGCTCAGAGTCAGCCACCAAACCCGCGCCAGCTTGCACAGTCACCGTATTATCTTTAACAACCATAGTACGAATAGCGATCGCACTATTTAATTGACCTTCAAAATCATAATATCCATATACCCCAGAATACACACCCCGACGACTCGGTTCCAACTCATTAATAATCTCCATCGCCCGAATTTTCGGCGCACCGCTAACCGTACCCGCCGGAAAACAAGCCTTTAATAAATCCCAAGCAGTTTTCTTTAGAGCTAATTTCCCTACCACATTGCTGACAATGTGCATCACATGAGAATAGCGTTCAACTACCATTAATTCATCAACTTTAACGCTACCACTTTCACAAACACGCCCTAAATCATTCCGCCCTAAATCTACTAACATCACGTGTTCCGCAATTTCCTTGGGATCTGCTAATAAATCTGCGGCTAAGGCTAAATCTTCCTTGGTAGTTTTACCCCGTGGACGTGTTCCCGCAATTGGACGAACTGTAGCTATTATCTCATCATCTGCATCCCGTTCTGCTTTGACCATGACTTCGGGACTAGAGCCGATAATTTGCCAATCTTGGAAGTGAAAATACGCCATGTAAGGCGAAGGATTAATTTGACGCAGGGAACGATACAGCGAGAATGGATCACCTGTGTATTGTGTAGACAGTCGCTGGGAAATCACGACTTGAAAAATATCCCCAGCTTTGATGTATTCTTTAGCTTTTTCGACGTTAGCGCAAAATTCGGAACGGGTGAAGTTGCTGCTATATTGTGGTGCTTCCCCAATATTGTTACTACTTGGGGGTGTCCATGCCAAGATAGTTTTTTCTGGTGATAGGGGCAAAGATAGTTTACTCACCATTTGGGTGACGCGATCGCAAGCTTGTTGATATGCTGCCTTGATATCGACTGTCGGATCACGTAAATCAGCATAGGCGATCGCCCAAATTTTCCGCTTTACTTGGTCAAAAATCAATAAGTGGTCTACCTGCATCCACAAACCATCAGGAATGTTGCGCTCATCTTGTGGATGTACAGGGACACGCGGCTCAATCCAGCGAATCAACTCATAACCCCAAAATCCGAATAATCCCCCGATGCCTGGGGGTAATTGGGGTAATTTCACCGGCTCAAAAGGAGCAAGACAGTAAGCTAAAGCTGTAAACGGATCTCCTGTAAATTTAACTTGTGAACCGTCGCGGTGTGTCTGGGTGGTAGAGTCACCCCTAGCTTCTAAAATCCAAAGCGGATCACAACCCACCAAACTGTAACGCCCAATTTTTTCCCCACCTTCCACCGATTCCAGCAAAAAGCTATAAGGTTGTCCGGCACAAACTTTGTACCAAGCAGAAACAGGCGTATCTAGGTCTGCGACCCATTCCTGATACACTGGCACAAAATTACCTTGTGTAGCTAGTTGAGAGAATTCGGAAAAATCGGGGAATATCATCGGCAAATTGGGAATTGGAGATTGGGGATTGGGGGTTGGGGACTGGGTACTGGGGATTGGGTAATGGGCATGGGAAATTGGGCATATAGGATAATATTCTCCTGTGCGCCTCAAGTCCCTCTGCTGCTTCTTAGTCCCCAGTCTCCAGTCCCTAGTCCCTAGTTACTACGCATCGTAGGTAGCTTTACCAGAGAATTTCAGTTGTGCAGGGTTGGGATTTTCCCCAATGCTGCGGGGAACGTGACGGACTTTTTCACGGCCAGCATTGACTTTTTCTGGGAATACGCCATCAGCAGGGTGAATAAAGGTAGTTTCGCCACTGGGCAGAATCCGGTAAATTTTATAGTCTGTGATTTTGAATTTCCGGAGTTGACCGCCTAGAGCAATACCATATTCTTTCCGAGCCAAGTATAGGAGGTTTTGGCCTTCCAGCATAGTAGCTGCACCGCCGGTGGGCAGTTCAAAAACTTGCTGCTTGGGGCTAGTCCAGGTGATCGCGTATTTTTCCTCTACTTGTGCTTTGGAGAGCAAGCCGCCTGTGCTGCCCGCAAATAGTGGAGTTTGTCCAGAAAGTGTTTCTGCCATAGGGTATTCTCTCAACTTTTTGTTTTTAGGGCATCCTAACACCGTCATCAACATGATATTGCGATCGCGTCACAGTCTGTAACAGTTGTTCGTCAATTTTGATTTTTGAATAGGGATTGGGGACAAATCAATTCAAAATACCCTACGGGAAGGCAAGCCTACAAAATTCAAAATTCAAAATTCCAGAGTTTTTTGGGAAAAATCTCCCCTGCTTCCCCTGCTTCCCCTGCTTCCCCTACTCTCTACTCCCCCGTTTCTTAACCTTAGAGCGACTGTCCTCTTGGCTACCCTGAACAATGGGAACGGTGAAATGAAACTGACTACCTTGATCTTTACCGCTTGATTCTGCCCAAATTTTCCCGCCCCAACCGTTGACGATTTGGCGGCAAATCGCCAAACCTAGCCCTGTACCGCCAGCAGTTCGCCGCAAAGCCCCCTCTTCTTGGTAGAAACGGTCAAAGACGACTTCTAGACGATTAGGTTCAATCCCGCGCCCGGTATCAGCTACTGTCACTTCTACCATGCGATCGCCATTGTGATTGGCATTGATGGTAATTAACCCTTGGTTGGGGGTAAATTTACAAGCATTATCTATCAGTTTTGCTAATACTTCTACTAACCAATCACCATCAGCTTTAATCAAAGGTAAATTTTCGGCGATTTCTGCGATAATATGCGGTGGTTTTTCAGTTGTGGTACGGGTTTTCAGGCGACTGAGTGCTAAATCTACACATTCTTGTAAAGTCAAAGTTTCTGGATGCCATTCTACGCGACCACTTTCTAGGTTAGAAAGAGTCAAGAAATCCTGTACGAGTTTTCGCATCCGTTCCGAGTCATCTAGAGCCGTATGCAGCATTACCTGACGTAATTCTAAGGGCATATCTGGCTCAGTGGCGAGACTTTCTAGACACACTTGAATTGTTGATAAAGGTGTGCGAAGTTCATGTCCGGTGATAGCGATCAGGTTGCTGCGGGTGCGGTCTAGGGCTTCTAGTTGCTGGTTGAGGACTTCTAAGTTAGCATAGGCTTCAGCTTGGATTAAAGCGGCTCCAATTTGGGTAGTGATCGCTTCTACTAAATCCAATTCTCCTTGTTGCCATTGATGCGGCGGTACAGTGCAGTAGTGTAACTCGACAATCCCTAACAGTCGCCCCTGAAATAATACTGGTTCGATCAACCAAGAACGCACGCCAAATTTTTTCACAATCAAGGACAGTGTTGGGGAACTGGTGACGCGAAAATCATTTACCGTATCACTGACACAAACACCTTCACCTTGTTCTACCACTTCTTGAAATAGGCTATTGTTCTTTAACTCCCAGGTTTCCCCGTAAATGGACACTACCCCAGGCATCAAAAACTCATGCTCAATCGTAGCTTGGGCATCCGAGGCTTGAGCGCGGTAAATTAAGCAACGACTCGCCCCCAGGTGTTGCCCTAGTTCTTGCGCCGCGATTTGTAATACTTGATGCGGGTCAAGCGATCGCCGAATTGCGGTACTAATAGAGTTGACTAAACGTTCCTTTCGTGCTTGGGCAGCGATAGAACGGTAAGCTTTATGTAATTTATACTGACTAGCTTGTAGGTAAGTAACTAAACGTTGGACAAAGGGGTCTGTATCAATATCACAAGCATATTCAGCAATAATACTTGTAGATTTGTTACTGTTACGATCACCAATACCAAATCGCTGACACACGCGCTCAACTTTGCTTGCTAACTCTGGTCTGTAAACCAAAATCCTGTCTAAGAGCAATTGGGCTGCTTTGATACTGACTCCCCGTTCTGATGTCCAAATTCCCTCAAATCGCCTCCCCGTGTCCATCTCTAAATGAGGAAACCAGTCAGGCACTTGCTGATTCTTAGTGATTGAACCCAGACTTTCCCGACACACTAAGCAAGTAGCATAATTATCAGCAATTACTACCAAATGCCACTCTTGGCTTAAAGCATCTTCCGGTTCAAACGCCACCTTTTCATAGTATCCTGAGCTATTGCTAAAATCAGTTTCTGGCGCAGCTAATACGTATATTTGGTTACTGCGTTGAGATAAACGCTGATAACGGTGAGCTTCTTGGCGATAGAATCTCTCTCGTTGAAAACTAGCAATTACTAAGGGCTGATCTAAAGTCGCAGCCAAAACCTGATCTTCCATTGCGTGGGATAGGGCTGTTAATGAAGCCTTAAAGTATAGCTGGGGTCGCAGGTAAGGTAGGGACTGTAGCAGATCACTCAGCACAGAAGTTGAAATGCTCATGAATATCTTTAAATAAGCCCAATCTGAAATATATCCACGTCACATCTGCATTTTACAAATTACAACGTTCTCTCAAGTTAAATAGAAAGTTGCGAAATGTAAATAATTTTAAACAACACTGTCGGCAATGTATTTGTGGTTTACGCTTAAACGTGTCCTATGTCTAGGCACGTTATAGCCACTTTAGTGTTCACCGCAGTTTTTCTTAATCCATTTGCTGGCATCGTGATATTGAAAAAAATAAGCTCCTAAGCCCACTATACATTCTCAAACACTCTGCTTATCAAGCAATTGATTGGGAAGTTTTGCCAATTGGAAATCAATTTAAAATACCCTGCGGGTAGGCTTACGCCTACAAAATTCCCAATTCGCCCATAGCTTGCGGCTAGGCTTACCCCGCCATAGGGAAGGCTTGCACCTACAAAATTAAAGAATTTTGGGGAAAAATCTCCCCTACTCCCCCTACTCCCTCATCTCAAAAATCTAGGTTCTGCCTAAATTTGGATATTGTTGTATCTTGGGTAAGTGTTAGCACTTATCAATGCTGTTTTGGCTTTTCTTGGGATAAAACGACTGAAAGCACGACTTTTTCAAGCTTGACTTCTGATTTAAACAAGATAAATTTATAAACTTATGATGTGGGTTTTATGTCTGGTTTTCTGCCAGCACTAAGTGAGTATTTATCGATCTGTAATAGCTCTTGTGAATTTGTCCTAGCATAGTTTGGCTGTTGACGCTGAATCTGATCGCAAAAGTTTAGACTTGACCTGTACACGGAATTTTGGCTAATGACACCGGATACACTGACAACCCCGGAAAAAGTTTTATTGGATGGAAAAACCTTTATCCCTGCTGATCAATTACCTATCCCAGAGTGGCCTTGTGTGGTGAGTGAAAGACCTCAGCCAACGCTGACGGTGAAGGATGATGATCTATTTTTGGTGACAGACACAATGGGGAACATTTCTGGTTGTTCCCTCCATGATGGCGGTAATCCCAGCATGGGTTTATTTTGCTGTGATACGCGGTTTCTGAGTCGTCTGGAATTGCAAATCGACGGGCGATCGCCTGTCCTCCTCAGCAGCACGGCGGAAAAAGGCTTTTCTCTGTCAGTGTTGTGTACTAACCCCAGAATCGATGAACGCATGACGGCTGATACTGTGGGGATTCGCCGGGAAATAGTACTCAATGGCGCATTATTTGAAGAAATCGAGGTAGCCAATTACAGTACAACCACCGTCAGTTTTGAACTCAGTATCAGCTTTGATGCCGATTTTGCCGATTTATTTGAAGTCCGGGGTTATGACCGCGAAAAACGGGGTAAGCTTTTACGCCAAGTAGAACCCATCTCTGAAAATGTCACCACTTTTCATCCTGATGGTGTTTCTCCGGCATCAACTCACCCTTCAGCCCCGAAAAATGAGTTTTTAACCCTCGCCTATCAAGGTTTAGATGGTTTGGTGATGGAATCCCGCATCCAGTTTCAGTATCGTCAACCAGACTATTTCAAGGGTTACACGGCGGTTTGGCGGCTAGAGTTACCTTCTCACGCTACCCAAAAGTTGGGCTATCGAGTGAATTTGTTGACTAACAACAGTTCTAGTTCCAATGTCAGTGCAGCTGTGACTTTAGGACAGGCTAAAGCAGCTGAGATGATGGAAGAACAACACTGGGTAGAACAAATTACTAGCATTCGCTCAGATAAAAGCCTGTTTAATCGTGTCCTTGAACGCGCTGAACAGGATATGTATTTACTGCGTCAGTCTATTGGCAAGTATAAAACTGTATCGGCGGGTGTACCTTGGTTTTCTACACTGTTTGGGCGAGATTCCCTGATTACAGCTTCTCAAACCCTGATGCTTAATCCCCAAATTGCCAAAGAAACCTTGATGTTATTGGCAGAATATCAAGGTAAGGTTGAGGATGACTGGCGGGAAGAAGAACCAGGGAAGATTTTACACGAGTTGCGCTTGGGTGAAATGGCTCGCTGTCAAGAAATCCCTCATACACCCTACTACGGCACTGTCGATGCTACTCCCCTGTGGCTGATGTTGTATGCTGAATACTACGCTTGGACTCATGATCAGGAAACTCTAGAGCAACTTTGGCCGAATGCACTGGCGGCTATGGACTGGATTGATCGGAATCTGGAAGCTACTGGTTATCTCACCTACTATTGCAAATCTCAACGGGGACTAGCTAACCAAGGTTGGAAAGATTCTGGCGACTGTATTGTAGACCGGAAGGGAGAACTAGCCAACGGCCCCATAGCTTTAAGTGAAGTCCAAGCTTATGTTTATGCGGCAAAGACGCGCTTGGCGGATATAGCTAAAATTAAGAAACGCCTTGACTTAGCTGAACGCTGGCAAGAAGAAGCTAAAAAACTCAAGGTGCGTTTTAACCGAGATTTTTGGCTAGAAGAGCAAGATTTCTGCGCTTTGGCTTTGGATGGTGACGGTAAGCAGGTTGATAGTATTACGTCTAACCCCGGTCATTGTCTGCATTTGGGGATTTTTACGCCAGAAAAAGCCTACAGTGTGGCGGAAAGGTTACGCGCCCCGGATATGTTTAATGGTTGGGGTATTCGGACTTTGAGTAGTTTGTCACCAGCTTACAACCCAATGGGTTATCACATTGGTTCGGTTTGGCCTCATGATAATGCTTTGATTGCAATGGGATTGCGATCGCTGGGTTTAATTGATCAAGCTTTGGAATTGTTCCAAGGTTTATTCGACATGACGAGTCAGCAATCTTACCAACGTCCCCCAGAATTATTTTGCGGTTATGAGCGGAATGGCGATCGCTCTCCTGTACAGTATCCTGTAGCTTGTACTCCCCAAGCTTGGGCAACTGGTAGCATTTTCCAGCTACTCCAAATGATTGCTAATTTAGTCCCTGATGCGCCTAATAACTGCTTGCGAATCATCGACCCTGTTTTACCAGAGTCCATCAGTCGTCTATCATTGCACAATTTGCAAGTCGGTACTACTGTCTTAGATTTGGAATTTGAGCGTTCTGGTGGTACTACAGCCTGTCGTGTAGCGAAAAAACGCGGCAATCTCCGCGTAGTGATTGAAGCTTAACCAGAGAATAGCTCATGCAGTCAAGCGCAATGGGGATATTCACAGATTAGTCCCCATTGTTAGCTTGCGCCCATCATCTTCGGTAAGGAGAATATCAGCTGCAAAAAATCCCGAACAAGTTACTCACAAGTTCGGGATGTAATTCATTTCTAGCTTCACCATCACAAAACAGAAAAAGCTGTGTATATTAATTCTTATGCTACGAATTGTAAAATATTTATGCTTCTTCTGAATTTTCTCTTTTGTGTCCTGGAGAAGATTCATACAGAGCATCTAACTGTTGACGCGCATCTTCAACGTTGATGGAACGCATTACCAACAAAGGCTCTTTGATGATGTTACCTGCGCTATCCAATAATTCTGGATGTGGTGTTAACTGTCTTTTCGCTAAAATTCCCTGATTCCCGATTTGCGCGTTTCTAGCTGGATAATTTCGCTCGCGCTCAAAACTAAACATAATTAAGTTGCGAATTAGGTTAGCAACAGCTATAACCGCAAGAATTGTAAAAGCTAGAATGTAGAGTAGGTGTAACATCGGATTTTCCTCCAGGGATAGCAAATTTCAAACCTGATGAATGTAAAGATTTGTTTAGCCAATGTTGTTACCATTGGCGAGGATAAATAGAAAACACACTTGTTGTGTGACTTTATCTATGATGGGAATTTTGTCAACAACTATTCAGATAATTGTAACATAATATACATTATTAGTTAATAAAAATATTGTTAAGGATTTGCTTTGAGTGCTGTGACTGGCATATCGTCATGCTGACTCTTAGCTAGCCTGTTGAGAGCGAAAGTGAGCCGCTACCTTCCAACATTCTGTGACTAATTGATGCCAGGGGGTTAATGTTGCCATATCAATCCCAACTTGTCCGTCAGTGGCATGAAATAACATCTTGGCTGTAGTCAGTTCTTCCTGGGCTTGCTGAATCCGCAAAAGCAAGTCTAATTGCTCTTGCTCGTTCATAAATGAAAGTTGTTCTGTTTCCAGAAAATTACGCGATCGCGTAAACCAATATTGAAAATCGTCTAACAACGGTTCTAGAACCGCTTTGAGTAGATTAGCGTCCGGTATATTTGAGTCTCGCATAAATTAGAAAGAATCTTTTAACTTCTTTAATAATATTAACGTCTTTTACATTTCTTAATACTATTATAATCTCCCTCCCAAGAAAGATTTCTTTCAAATCCGCCATACATACTACAAGCGTGTAGCATATATTGTGTATAACAGTCCTCATATCCATTGCCCAACTCAGAGGTATATCTGCATACAGAGCCTAATATATAGATGTAGTTGCCAGTAGAGCCAAATACTGATAATAGCTAATGTCTGCATCTACAATGAGTATAAAAACCTCAGTTTATTACGCAGATGCTCAGGTAATAATTGCTAGCAATCTCATGAAATGAGAGTAAACTTTACTCAAGGTGAAACCGCACGCAGCAAGGCAATAACCGCGTGTTATATTTGGGTAGGTTTTCCAGAACATTTATTGATAAATTACTTTTGCAATCACTTCGCCAATGGTTCAGCAGCCAATGTCTTCCAATCAAGACTCCAACAATCAGCCAGCACAACCTGAAAAAATGTATTTACCGCGTACCAGCGAATCAGACACCTTAAAGAAGATTCGCCACACCACTTCCCATGTGATGGCAATGGCAGTACAAAAGCTGTTCCCCAAGGCGCAAGTAACAATCGGCCCCTGGATAGAAAATGGATTTTATTATGATTTTGACAGTCCAGAGCCATTTACTGACAAAGACCTCAAAGCTATCCAAAAAGAGATGGCTAAGATTATCAATCGCAAGTTGCCAGTAGTTCGGGAAGAAGTCAGCCGTGAAGAAGCACAACGGCGCATTCAGGCAATCAATGAACCTTATAAATTAGAAATCCTGGCAGATATTCAAGAAGAACCGATCACAATTTACCACCTAGGGAATGAGTGGTGGGACTTGTGCGCCGGGCCTCATCTGGAAAACACCAAAGATTTAAACCCCAAAGCCATTGAATTAGAAACCGTGGCGGGTGCTTATTGGCGGGGAGATGAAACCAAATCCCAGCTACAGCGCATTTATGGTACTGCTTGGGAAACCCCCGAACAACTAGCTGAGTACAAGCGGCGTAAAGAAGAAGCACTACGACGCGATCACCGTAAACTGGGGAAAGAATTAGGTTTATTTATTTTCTCAGACCAAGTGGGGCCGGGTTTACCTTTGTGGACACCCAAAGGGACTTTATTACGCAGTATCTTAGAAGATTTTCTCAAGCAAGAACAGCTAAAACGTGGTTATTTGCCTGTAGTCACCCCCCACATTGCCAGAGTAGATTTATTTAAGACTTCGGGACACTGGCAGAAATACAAAGAAGATATGTTTCCCCTGATGGCGGAAGATGAAGCCGCAGCAGCTTTAGAGCAAGGTTTTGTCCTCAAGCCAATGAACTGTCCTTTCCACATCCAAATATATAAGAGCGAGTTACGTTCTTATCGGGAATTACCGATGCGTTTGGCTGAGTTTGGCACGGTTTACCGCTACGAACAGTCAGGAGAATTAGGTGGTTTAACGCGGGTACGCGGTTTTACTGTAGATGATTCCCACCTGTTTGTAACTCCAGAACAGTTAGACGATGAATTCCTGAATGTCGTGGATTTGATTTTGTCGGTGTTCAAGAGTCTGCAACTGAAGAACTTTAAAGCTAGACTGAGTTTCCGTGACCCAGCTAGTGATAAATATATCGGTTCTGATGAAGTTTGGAACCAAGCCGAAGGTGCAATTCGCCGGGCGGTGCAAGAGTTGGGAATGGAATACTTTGAAGGTATTGGGGAAGCGGCGTTTTATGGGCCGAAATTAGACTTTATTTTCAGCGACGCTTTAGAGAGAGAATGGCAGTTGGGAACTGTACAAGTAGATTACAACTTACCAGAACGCTTTGATTTAGAATACGTCGCTGAAGATGGTTCTCGCAAACGTCCGGTAATGATTCACCGTGCGCCTTTTGGTTCGCTGGAAAGGCTGATTGGTATCTTAATTGAAGAGTATGCGGGTGATTTCCCCTTATGGTTAGCCCCGGTGCAAGTGAGATTGTTACCTGTGGGTGAAGCACAGCTAGATTTTACTAAAGATGTAGCGGCGAAACTGCGGGCTGTGGGTATTCGTGCGGAAGTTGACACCAGTGGCGATCGCTTGGGTAAACTCATCCGTAATGCGGAGAAAGAAAAAATACCTGTGATGGCGGTAGTAGGAGCTAAAGAGGTTGAAACCAATAGCTTAAGCATCCGTACCCGTGCTTCTGGGGAGTTAGGAGCGATACCTGTAGATGAAGTGGTGCAGAAAATGCAGGATGCGATCGCAAAATTCGAGAACTTCTAACACAACCAGAAGCTTTTAGATTAAATATCCCGCTATCAAAATAGAAATGGTAGCGGGTATTTTTTATAAAATCTCCCTTATACTGGGTGGGCTGTGGCTTAAAGTTTTTATTAAAGATTTAAATGGAATGCGATCGCTAAGGTAATATGATTTCGCATTTCTGAATATTTGGTATGGTAAAGCACTATTTAATTTTCATTCATGGAATCGGTGAGCGTCAGCGCGATGAAAATCCCAATTCCAGCTACGATACACTCTGGGAGCAGTTGATCAAAAAATCGGGAATCAGCCAAGAAAAGTTTGAAAGCAAGTTTGATAAAGTCTTTACAGACTGGCACATAGATTTGCTAGACAACGCAGCTCGTACTATCTTTGATGCAGCATTTCCTAACTTAGAAAAGCAATCCTTTAACCCTATGCGCGGCATCCGTGGCTTCATGACCTTTTTTCTAGGTGATGTAATCGCCTACGTGTCTGAAGACGTAAATTTTATCCGTCGCACTGTGTGGACACAACTCTGGGAAGAACTCAAAGAACCATTGCAGCAGGGCGCAACCTACAGTATAGTCGCCCATTCTCTCGGCTCAGTGATTGCTTTCGATTATCTGTTCCACTTGTTTTATCCGAAAAATCCAAATGATTTTTCATTCATTCCCCAGCTTGATCCCGATGCTAGACCTGAAGACACCAACTTGCAGCCGATAACAGTAAAGCCGGAAGAAATCCAGCTTTTGAGAAACCAATTCCGCCACTTGTTCACAATGGGGTCTCCTATCGGCTTGTTTATGATGCGTAAAGGCTCGTTATGGATGCAAGGAGAGCCATTTGATAAACTTTACAATCCAGTCCAAGGTGAAGGTCGTTCTTGGTATAACTTCTGGGATAGTGAAGATGCAATTGCTTATCCTTTAGCAGAACTGTTTAAACGCAATCCACAAAACCAAAATCAAGTTTTAGTGGACATCCCAGTAGAGACAGGTTTTCTGGTTTCTGCCCATACTGGTTATTGGCGTAATTCTGATGTTGCTCAAAAGATTGTTAACACCATTTTTTGAAACATTGGAGTAAGTGGTAAGTTGAAGAACTTTCTTTTTTACCTTTAGTCTGATTTTAATGCGATCGCCCAACGTGAGTCTTTGATCATCGCGCAAATATGTTGCCAAACTTCCGTACCATACTGATATAGAATTAAATCTGAGGAATTTGCTACACCTTCTGACTCATATTCAATGCCTACCATCAAATCCTCCTCGACTGGATTG
Organism: Anabaena sp. CA = ATCC 33047; assembly: GCF_963870205.1. NCBI lineage: Bacteria > Bacillati > Cyanobacteriota > Cyanophyceae > Nostocales > Nostocaceae > Anabaena > Anabaena sp. CA = ATCC 33047. The sequence goes on from NZ_CAWMSA010000040.1 coordinate 252,539, forward strand.
CAAATCATCAAACAAACTCGCAAAGAAAAAGGTTGGGCGATTGATAACCCATATTGGTTAGAACAAGCCAGTCAAATTCTCGAACCTGAGCTTAACTGGAAAGATGCGGTAGTCTTTGCAGAGGGGGTATCTTTACCGACATGGAAACGCTTCCTCAAAGGTGATGCCATTAATGCGTCAGTATTTAAAGCATTTTGTCAGGTTTTGGGTTTAAATTGGCAAGACGTAGTAGAACGCCCCATACCTATTACAACCCCAATTCCTAACATTCCTTTATTTTTTGGACGGGGTTACGAATTAGATACACTCAGTCAAGCCATTGAGCAAGGAAAACGCCTAATTGCAATTACAGGAATTGGGGGGATTGGGAAAACGGCTTTAGCTGTAAAATTAGCAGAAAATGGACTATCCCATTTTCAACAAACTCTGTGGTTTTCCTTTCACCACAACCCACCAGCAACAGATACACTACCGACTTTAACACCGCACAGCCTCATAATTTTTGATGGTTGGGATGGAATTTTAGGGGGGGAGCGTGGAGGACAATATCGTGCAGGATATGAAGTATATGCAGACTTTCTCCGCACCGTTGTAGAAACGCCTCATAATAGTTGTGTGATAATCACTAGCCGAGAACAACCAGAGGGGTTAAATCTTTTAACTGCTGCGGGTGCGGTGATTTTCCCCCTCGGTGGACTCATGGAAGGTGCAATTGAACTTTTGCAACATCATCAACTTACCTTTGATGCTCAACAGTGGATAGCTTTAGTCAATCAATATGGTGGTAATCCCTTGTTTCTCAATATGGCTGCGGATTTCATCAAGGAAATATTTGCTGGGGATGTGGGCGAGTTTTTAGCCTCTGGAACATTAGTTGTGGGTGAATTTGAACCCCTCGTTTCCCAATGGCTCAACCACATTTCCCCTTGGGAAAAAATGATCATGAAATTTTTGGCTACCAACGTAGAAGGATTTACTCGTCAAGAGATACTCTTACACCTAGCAAGTCATACTTCCAATGGGGAGATTATCAAAGCACTCTTATCTTTAAAACGAAGGGCGTTGATAGAAACGATGAAAGACGTTGATGTAGAACGCTTTTATTTACAGCCAGTAATTCTCAAATGTGTACAGCGTTTATTTAATTGTTAGCAGAACGACAACTCAACAATTGCGCTTTTGGATAAGTTTTTTGTAGCTGAGATTGTCGTTTTAAATTGGCTCGTCCGTAGGTTGATAACTGGCTGATGACTGATGGTTGTGGTGGTGGTGAAAATTTTTCTTGGCTCAAATCATCAAATAAAATGACTGTGTGCAACTGGGAATTTTGATATTTTTCTGCATAAGTTTGTGCTAGTTTCTGCCATTGTTCGGGAGGACAATAACTTTTATCAATGAGTAAAATTAGAGGTGGAGAAATGTGAGAAATTGCCACTCCCGCGACTAGAAATAATCCCCAACCCGATGCTAAAATGGTGAAGCAATAACGATTCATATATTTACAAGTTGGTTTGAAACAATTCGGTAAATAATGTTTGCAGCTTTTGCGGATCACTGGATTTGACGGTTGTTTCTCGCAAGTTAGCAATCTGTTGCAATTCTGTTTGGTTGACTTCGCCGTAAGCAATGGGATAGAAACGCACGCCACTATACTTGAGAACGTCCGTGATTTCACTTAACTGTAATCCTGTATTCACTTCGCCATCACTCAGCAGTAGCAGATAATATCGCCCATTAGGATCGAGCTTCTGACGTTCCATTAGTTCTGACAAACCGACAATCATCCCGTCGTACATTGCAGTATTACCATCAGCGATCAGGGAATCAGTCGCCGCTAACAGACGTTTGTGTTGTTGCTCATCAAAGGGTGCAAGGGGAAGGATTTGTTGAGGGCGATCGCTAAATGCAACCAATCCGACATAGTTACCAGGATTAACTGACTGTGCAGCAATTCTGAGACTCTTTTTCACAGCTTGTAAGCGATCGCCTTCCATTGAACCACTTGTATCAATTACCATCATCAAGTTAACAGTACGTCCCCCGTCTTTACGCTGTTTCCAATAAGACTGCGCCGCTTGCAACACTTTACCATCTGGAATTGGAGGTATAATATTACTCCTGAAGCGTTCACCAGCATTAAAACCTTGTGCGGTTGCTAGCTGCTGCATTGCTGGCGACAGCGCAAACTCACTAAATCGCTGTAAAGCTTCATTTTGCGCGGAAGTATTCCAACTAAAGCCCACCAAAGGACTATCATGAGGTACTCCAAAGGGGACAAACACCACATCTTCAAATCCTGGCAGTTTTTTGAGGGTTTGAAAACTTTGATACTCTAGGGGAAACGCTTGTAATTTTTGGTTATTGCGGATAAAAATCTCTTTCAGATCAAGTGTTGTTAAAGTTGTAATTAAAACTTGGTTTTGAAATGTATCAAAAACAGAATTTACCTGTGGTGATTGTAATTCTGAGGCTGTGAGAGGTTTACCGTCTTGATGATGTCCTGCACTCCGCCAAAATAAGGTATATAACAAATTTAAAGATGTAGCACTACTGTAAGGATTCGGATAACCAATTGTCAGCTTATCCGATAAAATCGCATCTAGTAGTTTCTCAAAAGTAACATCAGCATTTTTTGCCAGTTGTTGATAAGTTCCACCATCAACCACAAAACCAGCAAAGTCAGATACTAATCGCGGGGTAATAGTTGAAGTTGTGATTCCTTGCTGTGTCAACAGTTGTAATGATAGTTGATTAGCAGGTGTAAACCCAGCCGGACGAGCATTTTTAGCAGCTAAAAGTCTTGTTGCAGTACCAGAGGGAATATTGCGAATTCCTACTTGTATGACTTGTCCAGAACTGGTAGTAATTTTTTTGGCATTAAATGCTTCAGCAACATCTACCAACCAACGCTCATCTTGCTTTTGTCCGTTGGATTTTTCCGCCGAACCAAAAATTTCAATGTAAGTAATATTATTATCAGTTGATGGCTTGGCACCATAGAGGGGAAATTCTGCGATATTGGGTAAAGGTTCTGCTAATTTTTGAATGCTGTAACCTTGGGCGACTGCATCGGAAATTGTGGCTTTGTCGATGGTGATTTTGGGTAATAAAGATTCTTGTAAGACGCGATAAGCACTTTCAAAGGAATCTACTGTGGGCGTGATACAAGACCCTAGTAATGTGACAATTAAGCCGCATAAAAACCATATACCAAAGTGTATTCGGAGTTCTCTGAAAAGTTTCATGGCTGTTTTTGGATGATTGAATATTGGCTCACGCAAAGGCGCAAAGATGAGAAGTTTAATTAAGGGCGGTTTTATTGGCTGTAATTAGTAGTTGCAACGTTTTGGGGAGATTGATATCAGGAGGAGTTTGGTTGAGTTTGGAGAGTAAGATTTGATCCTGTAATTGTTGCAATTGGTTGTGTGTTTGTTGGAGGCGATCGCAACTGGCTTGTAATTGTTGTTTGGCTAAGGGACGATAGGTGGAAGATTGGACTTGATTAACTGCGGTTACGGCGGAAACTACTTGCTGTGTTAACGCGAGTACCGTATACAATGCTTCTAATAATTCGGGGATTAAAGTAGGTTCTCGTTGAGCAATTGCAGTTGCAAATTGTTGGCTTGCTTCTGCCCATTGATATGCTTGTCGCCAAGTGGTTTGAGAACTTTTATCTATTTGGCGTTGGAGTTGGTTCAAATGTGCGAGAAAAGTCTCTCGTTCTAATAGATTGTCTGTTGATTTAGGTGAAACTTGGTTGACAGTCCAAAACCAAACGACTATCATCACCAGTGCGATCGCACCACCAAGACTAATAACTAACCGAGTCGTTCCTAGTATCAGCACAAACCCAACATATCCGATAATTGCCCCAGTTATCAGCCAGTAAGTTTGCTTATAGCGCATCAAATTCAATAAATATCGGGACATAAACCGATTCATCTTGATAACCCCTCAATCTAAAAACTCTCATTCTCTCTGCGCCTCTGCGCGACGGACACTTTGCTCAAGTCGGCAAAGCCGCCCACGCAAGTGTCCTCCTCTGCGTGAGAAAAATCCTCAGCAATATTCCCCACCTCACAGTGCTGTTTCTTACCATCCAGCAGGCAACCAATCGTCATATCTCCCATGACATTGATAGCAGTCCGACAGCGATCAAGAAACCAATCCACTGTAATTAATAAAGCAATATACTGAGTTGGCAATCCCACCGACGTAAACACCAAAGTCATCGTCACCAGCCCAGCTTCAGGAATGCCAGCCGCCCCTACAGAAGCTACGATAGAGGTTAAGACTACCATCAATTGCTGGGGTGAACTCAAATGCAGTCCTAACAACTGCCCAACAAATAACGCAGACATAGCTTCATATAATGCAGTCCCGTCATTATTGAAATTGCTACCTACTAAAGCCCCCAGTGATGCGGAAGATTCCCGTAAACCAACTTTCTCTATCAAAGCTTGGAAGGTGACAGGCATACTTGCAGTAGATGATGCGGTAGAAAAAGCTGTTAACAGTGCGTCACTACTACCACGAATAAATCTCTGTGGACTTACCCAAGAACCATATTTGACTCTGGCTGTATAGTAAATCGCTTGCAGTAATAACCCAAGTAGCACCGCAAACACAAACGCAGCTAATGAGATGAATGGTTTAAAGCCTTGTAACGCAATGGTTTTGGCGACAATACCAAATACTGCGATAGGTACTAAGGCAATTACCCATTTCAACACTGCCATTACAGCCTCAAATGATAGGGTAATTAGTTGTTCAATCGGGCGATAATCTTCTTTGTGTTGTGCGATTTGCTCAGTTTTGATGGCACGTAAAACCACCCCAAAAGCCAAAGCAATAAACACTAACTGAATCACATTATTATCAACTAAAGGCTGTAAGATGGAAGGTGGAATCATATCTTGCAGCAAACCCCAAGGGTCAAGGGTTTTTTCAGTAAGTGCTGCACCTTGGGCTTCAATTTGCCACCAACGCCCAGGTTGTAAGACATTGGCAACTAATAGTCCGATGACAATCGCCATGAGGGTATTTGTCAGCAGCAACAGAGCGAGTTTTCGTCCTGAACGCCCTGGAATATGTACTGTGAGAAATCCGTGCAGAATTGCCAGTAAAATCAAGGGTGTGGCTAAGGCACGTAAGGCTTTGAGTATTAAATTACAGGGAATAATTAGATGATTAATTAGTTCGGTTAGGTTGGGGCTGGGGTTGCCCGCACCTAGTAGAATTCCCAAAACTGTCGCTAGAATGAGAGCGATCGCAATCTGCAACGATAAGGGAAAAGTCTTCCAGAAAACAAAACCTGGGGATTGGCTCATAATTTTCAGCATTATTACTGATTGACAAATGGTCGATTAGCTTCATTTCTAACTGATGACAGCATCAGTCAATCTGCTGTTAATTTGGTTAATTATGTTGATAACCTGTTCGTATTCGGCTGTTTTTCCTTGTTTTTCCAGCAGAACAGCAGCTTGATCTAAATCCTCAGTAGCACCTTTCAAGTCTCCTAATTGCAAGCGGGCAATACCTCGAATAAAGTAGGCTTCACTAGAGTTAGGATTAATGCGTATGGCTTGGTTGAAATCCGTAACTGCGGCTGTCCAGTCTTCCAATTGCAAGTGGGCAATACCTCGAATAAAGTAGGCTTCACTAGAGTTAGGATTAATACGTATGGCTTGGTTGAAAGCCGCGATCGCTCCTTTCTCGTCGCCCGATTGCAAACGTAAAACACCTTGTGTGAGGTAGAGAGCAGCATCGTGAGAATTAATTGTTAACTCTAATGATGATTGTCTGTCTAAGGCTGTAATGGGCGAAGTTTTCATCTGATTGTGGGCTGTTCCCACCGCAGATATAGCTTGTGTAGACAACGAAAGCACTAACGTCACCGTAGCAGCAGCAGTTGAGATAAAACGCTTCATGGATTTCTCCTTAATGCTGAGGTATGTTAGTAATTTCGCTGAATTATTTGGTCTACGCTAGTCAAGTTTTGGCTCACCACATAACTGATCTAAAATTGAGCTTGACAAATTAGTCATTAGTGATTATTCAGTAGAGACGTTGCATGCAACGTCTCTACAAGTCTCTTTCGCTCCCCCAGTTACTATTTTCAACAGAGAGCATTTGTAAAAACTCTGAAAGAAAATGATAAAAAAGCTTTAATTTATAACTTTTAGTCTTAAAATACCTGTATTGTTTGCTTGTCGTCTGGAGTTTATGGCGTACTGCATCAATCCTGATTGTTCACGGCGAAAAAATCCTGATAATTGTGCAGTATGTCAAAACTGTAAAACGCCGCTTATTCTACAAAATCGCTATCGACTTACACATCCTCTACAAGCTGATAGACATAGCTATACAGAAGTATTTGAAATTCAAGATTTACTTAACCCAGAACAGCCGAAAGTTCTCAAGTCTCTCAAGGAAGTTTCACCGGAATTAGAGCGACTGTTTCAACAAGAAGCATCAATTCTAACAACTTTACAACATCCTGGTTTACCTGTGGGTGAAGCGATGTTTCCCCTAGTTTTAAATACAGGTCGTCAATTACGTTGTTTTGTGATGGAGAAAATCCCAGGACAAGATTTACAAGCCTGGTTATCTGAAAATCATTATTTAACATCCTATAAAATAGCCTTAGATTGGCTGAAACAAATAACAGAAATTCTGCAATTTGTCCATGAGCAGAAGTTTTTTCATCGGGATATTAAGCCGGGAAACATTATGCTTTGTCCTGATGGCAAATTGATGTTAATTGATTTTGGGACAGCACGAAAGTTAACCGAAACTATTGTTAACGGGAAGCGTGTGACAGTGATTCATTCAATGGGTTACACTGCTCCCGAACAACTTGACGGTCATGCTGTTGTACAATCAGATTTCTATGCACTGGGTAGAACTTTAATTTATTTGCTTACAGGTATTGACCCAGCAAGCGATCGCCTGCAAAATTTACTTCATTGGTCTAAATATGTCAAAGATAAAAAAACTCCGAAAAGATTGATTGAGCTAATTCAGGCGATGACTGCTTCTAACTTACAGCACCGTCCACCAACTGCTCAAGTTATTCTCGATAAAATCGCTCAGGTTGAAAAGTATCCCCAAGTCCAATGGCAAAAATTCTTACTGACAACTACTTGTAGTATCTTTCTGCTGTTTGGTGCTAAACAAGTATATCAAGAAATTACCATTCCTCGGACTTGTGACCAAAGACTATATGATCATCTCAGTTGTGGTGAAGAAAGTCTAATTCCTAGTAGTTTTTGGGGTAATAGTCAGCCACCAACAGCAAAGCAATTAGCTATAGAAAAATATCGTCAGCAAAATTTTGCGGAAGCTTATGGTTTATTTCAAGAAGCTTTCAACCAAGAACCAGATGCAGAAACTTTAATTTATCTGAATAATACCAAAATTCAAATACAATTTACAGCAGAACAAATTTACACTATCGCCGTTGCAGTTCCCTTAGAACGTCGTACTGCTATAGGTTTAGAAATACTCAGAGGTGCTGCACAAGCGCAAACTCAAGCACTGCAACAAGGTCAACCTTTGCGAATTATCATTGCTGATGATAGTAATCGTCAAGATAGTAAAAGCATCATAGACAATAATGCTCGCAAAATTGCCCAGCATTTAGTAAAATACCGTGATTTACTGGCTGTTGTCGGACACTATAGCAGCGAAGCGACTAAAAAATCCTTGCCTATTTATCGTCAAGCTGGGTTAGTATTAATTTCTCCCACTAGCACCTCCCATCATCTTAACAGTCCTTTTTTCTTCCGCACTGTCCCCAGCAATGGTGTTGCAGCCCAAACAATGGCAACTTATGTATTTTCACAATTAAAACAACGCCAAGCCGCAATCTTTTATACTCAAGGTAGTGAGTATGCAGAATCCCTAGCTAGTGAGTTTCGAGCATCAGCAAAATTGTTGAATGGTAATGTAATTAACCACCAACCAGCTTTTAATCTTGGCAGCGATCGCTTTAATGCCAAAATAGCACTAAATCAAGCCCAAAGCCAAGGAGCAACAGCAATTGTGCTGATTCCTGATGCGGGTGTAGGCTTGCGTGATAGCATTACAAAAGCTTTAGAAGTCATTCAATCAAACATCAACCAAGTTTGGATAATTGCCGGTGATACTCTCTACAACCCTGATTTACTCACATCATATAAGGTGATATCTTCCCCAGGAATTAAACGCACAGCTTGGGCAGTAGCTTGGCATCCCGTCAAAGATATTAACTCACCATTTGCACAGCAAGCTAAAACCCTATGGAAAATTGATAATTTCCCTAACAACAAAGAGATTACTTGGCGCACCGCAACTAGCTATGATGCGGTTTTGGTATTCAGCAAAGCTTTACAGGAAAAACCTACTAGGCTGGGCATTCGCCAAGTATTGACAAAATCTAACTTTTATGTTAATGGTGCAACTGGAGTAGTGCGATTTGTTGGGAGCAATCGCCAAAATAGTACACTGACAATAGTCAACATTCGTCAAAATTGTGATGCTCCTGGTGTAGTGTTTACACCAAGCGATCGCCCTTTAAAATGCCAGTAGTCCAAAGTCCCTACTTCCAAAGCTAATAACTAATGACTAATGACTAATAACTAATGACTAATGACTAATGACTAATCAACCCATAACATGGGATGCTGGTTGATTGGGTAATATGAGTATTGATAAATGTCTGTTGTTTCTTCTGTAACGGTTAAAGTTCCCGCCACAACTGCGAATTTAGGGCCTGGTTTTGACTGCATCGGTGCAGCTTTGACTTTATATAATCACTTCCAGTTCACACGCTTGGATGAAGGCGGGTTAATTATTCAAGTCACAGGTGCGGAAGCTGAAAGAGTACAAACGGATGAAAGTAATTTACTGTATCAGGCGTTTGTTAAGTTATATCAATATATAAATCAGACACCGCCATCTGTGAAAATAGAGATTGATTTAGGTGTACCTCTCGCCAGAGGTTTGGGTAGTTCAGCAACGGCGATAGTGGGGGGTTTAGTTGCGGCGAATCAATTAGCGGGTGAGCCTTTGTCACAGTCGCAGGTGATGGAATTAGCGATCGCAATGGAAGGACATCCTGATAATGTCGTCCCCGCTTTGGTGGGGGGATGTCGGTTAGCCGCTACCAGTAATACAGGTTGGGAAATTTGCGATGTTCCCTGGCAGAGTGATATTGTGCCTGTGGTAGCAATTCCTGATTTTGAATTGTCAACCTCAGAAGCACGGCGAGTTTTACCCACAGAATTTAGTCGTGCAGATGCAATTTTTAACACTGCCCATTTAGGCTTATTATTGCGTGGCTTGGCAACTGGTAAGGGAGAATGGTTAAAGGCAGCTTTACAAGATAAGTTACATCAGCCTTATCGTAAAGCTTTAATTCCTGGTTACGATGCTGTGAATGCGGCAGCGTTGGCGGCTGGTGCTTACGGTATGGTAATTAGTGGAGCAGGGCCGACACTGCTAGCTTTAACAGATGTCACACATTCCCAAGCGGTAGAGATAGCGATGGCTTCAGCATGGAAAGAACAAGGAATTACATCTGTAGTGCGATCGCTTGCTCTCGATACTCAAGGCGCAATTGATAATTCATAATTCAAAATACAAAATGAAAGAACTGAATCCTAGCTTGTCTTTAGAGCAAATTCAGTCAGAGATTACAGCACTCCAGTCTCAAATTCAGGTGCTGGAGCAAGAACGCGCGACTCTGACTAATAATAATGATGTAAATGTCCCGGAAGATGATTCACCTTGGGCAATTGTCGCAGCTTATCGCCACCAAGCTAGGGAAAATGCCCAGTTATTTGCTGAAATCAAGGGTATAGATGATGCGATCGCAGCCCTCAAAACCCAGCTACATTACAAACAGACTCAATTGGCAAGTCTCCCCAGAAAATTACAACGCATTACCCAACAGCAACAGCTAGAAGAAGCTAAAAAAGTTGCTCAACTCCATGCTGAACGTATCAATGAGATAGCGGGGGAACTAGCCACAGAAATCCGTCAACTCAAAGCTTGTGCTGATCAACTCAGCCCTTTGTATTGGCAGGTTTATTATAAGCCCTTTATTACCGGATTTAAAACCATCTCAGTTCCTCATGTACGTTCAGATGGGGAAGTTTGGACGATTGTCAATCGCATCGTATAGAAGGGAGCAGGGGAGGCAGGGGGAGCAGAGGGAGAAATTCTTTCTCAGTCAACAGTCAACAGTCAACAGTCAACAATCCCCATTTCTTAACTTTTGTAACGACAGTCCTAGCTGTCGTTTTTTGTTGACGTTGCAGAACTTTACATTTACCCTGGACTAGCTACCAATTTTGATAAGTATTTATTCTGTTTTATCCTGAAAATAGCAGCTTGATTGAGTATATATTCCTAAACTACCTCAAAATTTAATTTTTCAAGAGTTAAACAACCTTTACAAAAGTACGAATTACTTAATATAATGTAACCAAAAGCGAAAACAAAAAAAGATTGTCATAAGTGATGAATCCCGTAGGATTTCCCTGGCTAACAGCCATAATTGCCTTGCCGTTGGTGGCAGCCTTAGCCATCCCTATAATTCCAGACAAAGAAGGTAAAACAATTCGGTGGTATGGTTTAGGAATAGCGATCGCTGACTTTGCCTTAATGATTTACGCCTTTTGGCAAAACTACGATTTCCAAAGCTCCGCCTACCAATTTGTAGAAAAATACGCTTGGATACCCCAAATAGGCTTGAATTGGTCTGTAGCAGTTGACGGCTTATCAATGCCTCTACTCTTGCTCACCGGCTTAATCAACACCCTAGCAATATTCGCGGCTTGGAAAGTAACCAACAAGCCGCGATTATTTTATGGGTTAATGCTAGTCATGTATAGCGCACAATTGGGTGTATTTGTTGCCCAAGACTTGCTGTTATTCTTCCTAATGTGGGAAATCGAGCTAGTTCCCGTATACTTGCTAATTTCCATCTGGGGAGGCGCAAAACGCCGCTATGCAGCCACCAAATTTATTCTTTACACTGCTGCCGCTTCTATATTTATTCTCGTATCCGGTTTTGCACTAGCATTCTCTGGAGATACATTCACCTTCGACATTGCATCTTTGGGAATGAAAGAATATCCCAAAGCTGTGGAACTCTTAGCTTACACAGGTTTCTTAATTGCCTTTGGCGTAAAACTGCCAATTTTCCCCTTGCATACTTGGCTACCTGATGCCCACGGTGAAGCATCTGCACCCGGTTCAATGATTTTGGCTGGAGTGTTATTAAAGATGGGTGGTTATGCCCTTATCCGCTTCAACATGGAAATGTTACCTGATGCCCATGTTTACTTTGCACCAGTCTTAGCAATATTGGGTGTAGTTAACATTATCTACGGTGCTTGTTGCGCCTTTGCTCAAACCAACCTCAAACGCCGCCTAGCTTACTCTTCAATTGCCCACATGGGTTTTGTACTCATCGGTTTAGCTTCCTACACAGAAATTGGTGTAAGTGGAGCTATGCTACAGATGGTTTCCCACGGTTTAATTGCAGCTAGCTTATTCTTCCTAACTGGCGTAACTTACGAGCGTACCCACACCTTATTAATGGATACAATGGGCGGTATCGGTAAACTCATGCCCAAAACCTTCGCCCTCTACACTGCTGGTGCAATGGCTTCTCTAGCCTTGCCTGGAATGAGTGGCTTTGTAGGTGAGTTGATGGTATTCCTTGGTATTGCTACCAGCGATGTTTACAGTTCCAGCTTCAAGGTTGTAGTAGTGCTGCTGTCAGCAGTGGGTGTGATTTTGACACCAATTTATCTACTTTCCATGCTGCGTAAAGTCTTCTACGGCAAGCAAAGCGAAGAGTTACATTTAGATGCTGTAATTCCTGATGTCAAACCCCGTGAGTTGTTCATCACCGCTTGTTTAATTGTTCCCATCATCGGTATTGGTTTGTATCCCAAATTAATCACACAAACCTATGATGTGAAGACAGTAGAAGTTGCAGCCCATGCCCGTCAAGTGCTACCAATTGTAGGAGAACAACAACCTGCAAGTCTGTACTCACAAATTTTCACAACACCAACCTTAGCTTCTGCTCAAGTTGAAAGTTTAGTTAATATTTCAAAGTAAATATCAGTCCCAACCAGGGAAAGAACAGTAAAATTTAATTCGAGGGGAATGTAGGGGTAGTTATAAAACTACCCCTAAAATTTTTTAGTTAGGGAACACAAAAAAATAAATTATCCAAATTGACTGTTAGTAGGGTGCGTCAGTACGAGAAACCCTAGCTATACCGAGAAAATATTCATACTGACGCAACCTAAATTTTGAATGTTTTTTTTATCTGTAATTCCCTTAAATTTGGGTAATTTACTTAGGCAGTTTTTTAGACCATTCCTGAAAATCTTGTTCATAAGATTCCCCCTGAGTTTGATAAGCCTTCATACCAGAAAAGAACAACAATAAGCCCCAGCCCAGTAAGGGAAAAATTGCCCAGAAATACGAAGGACTTGTCACCAGATTTAAGACAATCAAAAATCCATTGACAGCAATATAAGAAATCAGTTGTGTTTTAAATTCGTTATGTCTTTGGGCGTGGAATTTCTGCCGTTTTTTATCTTCGATTTCTTGGGTTAACCATTCTTGTTCAGCAGCTTGCAAAGATTCCGATGATACTCCTAATTCTGCGGCTATTTCTAAAATCTGCTGTCGTGAAATTTCTCCCTGTTGCTGACGGGCAAAAGCTTTTTGGAGAATCTGTTGCATTTGTTCGGAATTGTAAGTCATATAAATACCCTAAGAATTTGACAAAATAGCTGGGAGAATTAAGTGAATTTTGAAACTTTAGCTACAAAATCATGTACAATATAATTACCCGTTGTGACGAACTGCTGAGACACACATTTTATATCTGAAAAAACAACCCATACAGTAATTGAAAACACAAATATAGTTGTATTGGGTGAGTTGTTATCGTTTTATTTGTTAAATAAAATATTGTTAATTATTCTAGATATTTAGCAAGACTTAATATCTAGTAACACATCTTGCAAGAGTTGCTAGATAATAATTTTCGTAGGGTGGGCATTGCTGGCAATTTGCTTAAACCCTGAGTTTTACGTTGTTAGCTGTGCATCGCCTATTCTGATAGGAAAGTAAGAAAGATACAGCATATTTCATCTTAGTCAAATATATAAGGGCGGGCAGGATGCCCACCCCACAAGATTTATGATATTGAATATGTACCTTTTTTACTTGCAAAGTGCTGTATGACTAGAGAGAGAAGAATACATCCTAGTCACCGTAAGACGGTGTGTATAGAGTTCTGAATACAGAATGAATTAAAAAATATGACGACAAATTTACCCGTAATTACAGAAATTCTACCAATAGTATTGCGATTACCGAGTGCGATCGCCATGAGTGACGAGCAATTTTATGAATTTTGTCAACTCAACCACGATTTTAGTATCGAACGTAACACTATGGGAGAATTACTAATTATGCCACCAACTGGTTCTGAAACTGACCAACGTAACTTTGACTTAATTGTTCAGTTAGGTATTTGGACAAAACAAGATGGTACAGGTGTAGGATTTGGTTCTAGTGGTGGGTTTACTTTACCCAATGGTGCGGTACGTTCTCCTGATGCGGCTTGGATAAAACGCACACGCTGGGAAGCAATACCATCAGAATTGCGAAAAAAATTTGCACCCATTTGTCCAGAGTTTGTGATTGAATTACGTTCTGAAACTGATAATTTACGAATCTTGCAAGACAAGATGCAAGAGTATATAGATAACGGGACTCTGCTGGGTTGGTTAATTGATAGAAAACAACGCCAAGTTTTTATTTATCGCCCTAATACTCAAGTTGAGATATTAGATAATCCTCAGACGCTTTCTGGTGAAACTCTATTACCTGGGTTTGTTTTAGATTTAAGTCAAGTTTGGTAAATGATATCTTGCACCATTCTCAATCATTATAGGGTGGGCAATGGTGACAAGCTCAAATAGGGATTTGAGTTAATCTTCAGCATTGCCCACCTTACTTTAATTGCAATCTTTAAGTCATACTCTCCTTAAATCCATCTTAACCGTTGCTTCACATCGGCAACATTGATTACGGCAGCAACTAATTTATAACAAAAGAGTTTTTCTTGACCAGATGGGGGGAAAGGTTCACTTAAGCTGATAGTCAATATGAATTTATCTGGTTCAAAGTTATACAATTCAGCTTTTTCTATAACTTCTTCACAAGAATATGTTCCCTCTTTCAAAAAAGATATTTTTTCTATCCATATAGGATCTGTAATTGGTAAATCATAACGATTTACACCTAAATAGAAATGACATCTGAATTTCTTTTCATTATCGTAATTTGTCTTAACTACCCACTGAATTATTTCTGGTTTTACCAGTGCTAGTGAAGACTGAGCAGATGAAGTTTCTAGATATTCATAGGGAATTTGTTTCTCTGAATTACCTAAAAGCTCTGGAGAATCAGAATACTTTTGAATTTCTGGACTTAGCAAATTTCGAGCTTGACTTAAAGTTAAACTTCCTACAGATTCCCAATATTTACTAGAATCTATCAACCAATTTTCTGGTTGATGACATTTGGGATCTTCTCTCAGGCAGGGAATTCTGATAATGTCAAAAAGCTCTGGCTCATGACCATTATTGAAAGTGTAATGTTCTGGATACAGAGTACCATCGTGTTTTGGAGAAACTGGACGCAGCCACCCTGAACCATCTGTTTTCAGACCTGCGATGCAAATTCCGCCATGCTTGATAGATTTTGCTAGGCAGATAATTTCAAAAATGGGCATTCTTAACCTCTTTTCTGTACCCTTAGCAAAGATTAGTTTTAGAGGTGATGAATTTTAATTGCTGTGTCTAGCTGACGTTGCAGATACTCAGCAACTAATCGACGATGGCAATTATGAGGCTTGGCCTCACTACACAACAAGCAACCTTCATCTAGAAGATGGGGAGAAACCTTCTTCTCAATCTGTCTCTCTGTAATGAGTTGATTGAACCTCTCCTCATATGTTGCCCAGTTGATGCGCTTCTTTTTATATTCGTCTAAAATCTCTTTGGTAGGAGCCAGATCCAAAATATGGATGTACTCAATTCCTCCAATTCGCCGCAGAAAATACTCTAAGTCTTGCTTCTTTGTAAACCCAGCTAGTTGGGAAGCGTTGTTCAGTCGAGTGTCAATCACTCGCTTAACTCCAGCTTTGATAAGTGTTTCAAAAAACTGCTCCGCTTTTTTCTGTGTAAAGCCGATAGTGAATAAATTAACTGACTTGCTCATTAACTTGCTCTTGATCTGTGTGTTTTTCTTCTACGTATGCTATGCGCTCCCCTTGTAGCTGATATGCTTTCTCTAGTAATTCTTCATGTGAGAGGGGTGTAGAGATTTGATCAACCTGTTGAGCATTAGTTTCATAGGCGTTCATATCAAAAAGTGAAAGTTGTGTGCCTCGTTGACTTTCTTTATGCGATTCTGGAGACAGAGGTAATAACTTATCTAAATGATGTAGCTTGAGCAATCTTGCTTCTAAGCATTGATGTGTTTCTAGTTCGCCATTCTTGCGAATATGCTGAATTTCTAAGCCTATCTTTTGCAAATGCGGACAAACTAAAATAGCTCGATGACAAACGATAGGATCTTGTTCCGCACACATCAAACTAATTTGATATTTTTCAGCACCTTTAGCCAGACGATTTAACCCCTCCGCAAAAGCTTCTGAAGCTGCAATTAAATCATAACGAGCCATACCGTCTACATAACAACTTTGGTCTTGAGGACGCGCACCCAGGCGATCGCCAAGGTAAACATAAGCTATGTTAGCGGTCTTAAGTGCTGCTTTAAAAGCAGCTTGGTTAAATTGAGGAAATCTACGACTATAGGGACTAGAGCGAACATCAGCTATAGCAGTAACTCCATATTGTTTTAAAAGACTAATAAAAATTTCTATTGAATGGTTGGAGTGACCAATAGTAAATACTGTCATAATTAGTCATCATAAATTTCCTGCTGTCATATTAACCCTAAAGGCATTGCTCACCAAAACCTACTGGCGTTACAAGGCTAAAATGATGCAAAAAAATTGTAGGTTGGCGAGCGATCGCCGTGGACGGGTTTCCCGGCTTGGGGCGAATGGCGTTTGACTTCAGGAAACCCAACACCAATATCCTAGTTGGGTTGCGCTGCGCTTAACCCAACCTACGTCTGAAGAAATTTAAATGTCTATAAATTTGAAGCATACATTATGGGCAACCTAACCTAGTGGGTAAATAGTCTAACCGTAGTGGAAAAGCTGTTCGTATTCTCCTAGATTAGAAATAAGATTTTCAAAGTAATGATCTATGACTCAAGCCATACCCAAGCCAGTAACATTTGAGGAATTTGTCGATTGGCTACCCGAAAATACTGCGGTACGCTATGAATTCCATAATGGAAGCATTGTTGAGATGGCACAACCAATAGGGGAACATGAGGAAGTAAAGGGTTTTTTGACAATCAAGCTGAGTGCAGCAATTGACCGATTAAACCTACCTTATATTATCCCCAACCAAGCTATAGTTAGACCTCTAGAAAAAGATTCTGGTTATTTTCCCGATGTGTTGGTGCTAAATCGGGCAAATTTGGTGAATGAAACATTATGGAAAAAAGAATCTATCGTTAGCTTAGGTGCATCAATACCTTTGGTGATTGAGGTTGTCTCAACTAACTGGCGAGACGATTACTACTTAAAATATGCTGATTATGTTCGCGTAGCGTCTCGAAGAGAAGAGATGGGTATTGCTGAATACTGGATTGTAGACTATGCTGCGTTGGGGGGACGGAATTTTATTGGCAACCCCAAACAACCAACCATATCTGTCTGTAATTTAGTGGATGGAGAATACCAAATTAGCAAGTTTCAAGAGTGCGGTGTCTGACGACAAGCCGCAGAGCGGCTACGCATTATCTCCCAAACCTTTCCTGAATTAAACTTCACCCCAACCCAAATTTTTCAAGCTGGTTTAATTTAAATAATGCTTGTACACATAAAAAAAGCGGGCTAACCGCTATGACATGGTTAACCCGTGCAGCTTTGGGAACGCGCAGAGAAATTGTTATTGCAATACTAATTTCACGTTGGCGTTTTGCAAACCGCGCTGTTTTACTTCTGCCAAGGTTTTGTTAACAGCGTATTTTTGGTTAATGGAGTTGATTAACTCGGTTTGGTTGTGCTTCTTAGCAACACCCCACAGGTCAGCGATTAGGTCAAAAGAACCATCGCTGTTGCGAGACCAACCTAAGTCATATTCGCCTTCCAAAACTGCAACGATGTCGGAACGAACGCGCTGACCGTTATAACCACGTACATCAGCTTCTGTTTTTACGGTGATACCCAGGTCACGCAAGGAAGCTTTGAGGATTTCGGCATCGGTGATTTTGGTGCGAAGAGTGCTAAAGTGAGACATTTGGGTTTCCTCCAATGAGAAGATTGAGAAGTTTAAGACAACGGTTTATTTTCAGGGAGCCGCGCTTATCAGGATGCGGCTTTTTTCGTAACTGCTAGCGGGTTAGCTAGCCTTTCCCCCTGGGTTAGCAAGGGAAAGCTTTTAGAACTCCATGCGCTGATATTCAGCTACGGAGGCTGCGGCGGGTCTGGCTCGCTGTCTAGCCCAATCTCTGAGGGCTGTAACTTGTTCTTGCATCGTGCGAGACAGTGGCAAGGTGGCTTTGAGTGCCGCAATAATATCTAGTTGGGTGAACTCACGGTCTTGGGCAAAGGCTTCATACATTGCCGCAACCAGTGCTTGTTCAATTTCTGCCCCAGAGAAACCATCAGACATCTTGGCTAGTTGCTCCAAATCAAACCGAGAGATGTCTTCACGGCGTTTTTTGAGGTGGATATTAAAGATATCACGCCGTTCTTCAGATGTGGGCAGATCCACAAAGAAAATTTCATCGAACCGGCCTTTCCTCAAGAACTCCCCTGGTAAGCGTTCGACTCGGTTGGCTGTTGCCATCACGAACACGGGAGATTTTTTCTCTTGCATCCATGTGAGGAAAGACCCAAATATCCTGCTTGATGTGCCGCCATCCGAGTCACCAGAACCAGCACTACCAGCGAAAGATTTATCCAATTCGTCAATAAACAGAATCGCGGGTGAGATTGATTCTGCTGTTTTTAGGGCATTACGCAGATTAGCTTCACTTCGTCCCACCATCGAGCCGTCGTAAACTCGCCCCATATCTAAACGCAACAGTGGTAAGCCCCACAGTCGGGATGTTGTTTTTGCTATTAGTGATTTACCACAACCAGGAACCCCTAAAATTAGCATCCCTTTTGGTTGAGGTAGACCATATTCTCTTGCTCTCTCTGTAAAAGCGTTTGAGCGTTGCTTGAGCCACTTTTTCAGCTCTTCCAAGCCGCCTACAGCATCAATGGTTTCATCTTCTTCAATGTATTCTAGTATACCATTGCGCTTAATTAATTGCTTTTTCTCAGATAGAACTATATCTACTTCTGCTTCTGTGAGTCGCCCTGTGGTGACTTGCGCCTTGCGATACACTTTCTCAGATTCATCTTTAGTTAAGCCTAAAGCGGCTCTGAGGAGTTTTTCCCGCGCTTCTGTAGTCAAACGCTGCCCACGGTGATGGTCGAGGTGGTAAGTTAAAACTTTGTTTAACTCTGACATATCTGGCAGTTGGAAATCCAGAACCACGACTTCTTTTTCTAGTTCAATGGGGACTTGCTGTATGGGGGACATCAAAATGATGTTCTTTTGCATACCCTTAAAACTAGCGATCGCATCACGTAATGATCTTGTAGTCGCGGGAGCATCAATAAATGGATGTAAATCTTTAAGAATAAATATACCGGGTTCTTTTTGCCGGATGATCCACTCAATCGCCGCCTCTGGCGAAACGGTGTTGTGTTGAGTTACGCTCCGAGGTTGACCATACTCCACGATGCCATGAGTTACTGTCCACACAAAGACTCGGCGTTGCGGCCTTAACACTTGGGAGATGGTGGCGATCGCCTGCTCAGCCCGTTCTTCCTCGGAGGTCACAAGGTAGATTAGTGGGTATTGAGCCTGAATTAAGATGTTGAGCTCTTCTTTCATACATCGACCTACTTGAGACCCTAGTACAGTACAGACATCGTTTTGTTGGTGACAACAACCGAATTTACAAATTACTTACCTTTATTCCTAACTAACAAGGAACTAATTCTTCCTCACCCTTGGGATGGGTTTCATCTTCAGCCATTTCATCAATCGGAAGATGCTCTTTACCGATTACTCCTGGTTGTCTGCCTAAAGCAACTAACTCCCCATCACGCAATACCAAGGAACTGTCACAGGTGGGACAAGAATAAACTCTGTGAGTTCTTCCGTAAGCCGAAGCCTCCAATTCCTCTACTAACTCTGAGTTCGTCAGGTAGAAAACAAGGGCGCGTTCAGCAAGGTCTGACATTGGTTCAGAATCAACTGCTGACCTAATCTTCAGCTTTCTGTGCAGTTCTGGCGACAAATACAACGTAACCTTTTGCTTAGCTTGCATATAACTCTTTATTGGTCTTACCCGGGTATGTATACTACGTTATCCACTGCCAGCTTTGTTGTCAAGACAGTAAGCCGCTTTGATGGCAATTTTGTCACACTTCTTTACAATTGCCACTAATTTGTTACAAAAAAATGTGAGCAAACAAGTTATATAAGAAACTAATGATTAATGCTTTTCTCACAGATTTAATCAGCTAGTATTTTGTTAAAATTTCCCTATATAACCTAAATTTTGGCGATAATTATCAATGTAAGCTTGTTGATTACTACAGTAAAAACATGTAGATTAACTAAAATTTTTATACTATAATTTCTTGAGTTGCTGGCATGGTGTCTAACGGCAAATTGATTGTTTACATTTGTACTTTGTGTTTCATGCTGTGGGGATGTTCTGCACCTGGATGGAAGACTTACAGCAATTCCCGTTATGGCTTTGGGTTTCCCTATCCCAGTAATTGGGAAGCTTTAGCCGCACCCAGCAACGATGATGGCATGGCGTTTGTTTCACCTCGAAACAAAACTGTAGAAATTCGTGGGTGGGCTAGTAATCAGCTATCAGCAGCAAGCAACACCGCAACCAGTCCTAACTTTCAAACTGTCCAAGGAGTGTCCGGGGTGCTGTTGGTGGAAGTGGGTGATACCGTAAGTTCCATGCAACTGACGCTGGAACAGAATCAAGTGAGATACTACTGGCAGGGAAGAAGCCCAAGTCCAGAATTTCCAGATTACTATCGTTTATTTGACTACATAGCCCAACAGTATCGAATTCCTGAATAGCCATCATCAACTGAACATCAGGATTGACGCATACAAGCCTCAAAGTCCAGATGGCAACTGACTTTGTTAATTTTGAATTTTAAATTTTGAATTTTGAATTTGGTATTACCTATTCCCTAATTTCATCACATCCATAAGAATGTTGAGTGAGCAGGTACAGAAAACTGGTAGATTTAGCTAACAGCGAGTACAAACTGGTGAAAATGAAAGTCCTAGTTATTGGTGGCGATGGATATTGCGGTTGGGCAACCGCACTGTATCTTTCCAATCGCGGTTATGAAGTTGGAATCTTAGATAGTTTAGTGCGCCGGCATTGGGATAATGAACTGGGTATCGAAACCCTCACGCCGATCGCACCAATTCAGCAACGCCTCCAACGCTGGCAAGATTTAACAGGTAAATCCATTGACTTGTTCGTTGGCGATATTACCAACTACGAATTTCTGCACAAAGCGTTGCGTCAATTTGAGCCAAATGCCATAGTGCATTTTGGGGAACAGCGTTCAGCACCGTTTTCCATGATTGATCGGGAACACGCAGTTCTCACCCAGGTGAACAATGTCGTCGGTACATTGAACCTGCTGTATGCAATGAAGGCAGATTTTCCCGATTGTCATTTGGTGAAATTGGGAACAATGGGTGAATACGGCACACCCAACATTGACATTGAAGAAGGTTATATCACCATTGAACACAATGGGCGCAAAGATACCCTACCCTATCCGAAACAGCCCGGTTCAATGTATCACCTGAGCAAAGTACACGATAGCCATAATATCCACTTTGCTTGTCGGATTTGGGGTTTACGTGCCACCGACTTAAACCAAGGTGTGGTTTATGGAGTCCTTACCGAAGAAACAGGAATGGACGAACTGTTGATCAACCGCCTAGATTACGATGGCGTGTTTGGGACAGCGTTGAATCGTTTCTGTATTCAAGCGGCGATAGGTCATCCCCTGACAGTTTACGGTAAAGGTGGACAAACTCGCGGATTTTTGGATATTCGGGATACAGTGCGCTGTATTGAAATTGCGATCGCCAACCCGGCACAACCCGGCGAATTCCGCGTATTTAACCAATTTACCGAACAGTTTAGTGTAGGTGACTTGGCATTAATGGTGAAAAAAGCCGGTAATGCTTTAGGACTGAATGTGGACATCAATAACTTAGAAAATCCCAGAGTCGAGAAAGAAGAACATTACTTCAACGCCAAAAACACTAAATTACTCGATTTAGGGTTACAACCTCACTATCTCTCTGATTCTCTCCTCGATTCTCTGCTAAACTTTGCTGTCAAGTATCAAAAACGAGTTGATCACAAGCAAATTTTACCTAAAGTCTCTTGGCATAGAAGTTAAACCAGCACTTAAGCAAAAAATTGCTTCGTTTTCCAGGGGTATAAGGGTTTAAGGGTGTAAGGGTACAAGGGTTGTCAACACCTACACCCCTACACGCCCATACCCCTACACCCTTTTTTTTGACTGCATAATTTTCTATGAGAATTGCCCTATTCACCGAAACCTTTCTACCCAAGGTTGACGGGATTGTGACACGCCTGTGTCACACCGTTGACCATTTACAACGTATTGGCCATCAAGTTTTAGTCTTTTCTCCTGAAGGTGGTATTACTGAACATAAAGGTGCGAAAGTTTACGGCGTTAGTGGCTTTCCCTTACCTTTGTATCCAGAGTTAAAAATTGCCTTACCTCGCCCAGCTATTGGTTACGCCCTAGAACAGTTTCAGCCAGATATTATTCATGTTGTCAACCCGGCAGTTTTGGGATTGTCTGGGATTTTTTATAGCAAATTCCTGAAACTGCCCTTAGTTGCTTCTTACCATACTCATTTACCCCAATATCTTCAGCATTACGGCTTGGGGATGTTAGAAGGGTTGCTGTGGGAACTGCTGAAAGCTGGGCATAATCAAGCAGCTTTAAATCTATGTACTTCTACGGCGATGATGGCAGAACTTTCAGCACATGGTATTGAACGAGTAGATTTGTGGCAACGGGGAGTAGATACAGAATTATTTCACCCCGATTTAGCTAGTTCACAAATGCGCGATCGCCTCACGCAAAATCACCCAGAAAGCCCATTGCTGTTATACGTTGGTCGTCTTTCTGCAGAAAAAGAAATCGAACGCATTAAACCCATCTTAGAAGCCATTCCTCAAGCGCGTTTAGCACTCGTAGGAGATGGCCCCCACCGCCAAGCCTTAGAAAAACACTTTGCTGGCACAAATACTTATTTTGTTGGCTATCTCAGGGGGCGTGAGTTAGGATCTGCCTTTGCGAGTGCCGACGCGTTCATCTTCCCTTCCCGTACAGAAACCCTCGGCTTAGTTCTACTAGAAGCAATGGCGGCTGGTTGTCCCGTAGTCGCAGCCCGTTCTGGTGGCATTCCCGATATTGTTACAGATGGTGTCAATGGGTATCTTTTTGACCCACAAGCTGATATACAAGATGCCATTAACGCCACTATTCGCCTTTTGGAAAACAAACAAGAACGCGACACTATCCGTCAAAATGCTCGCCGAGAAGCTGAAAAATGGGGATGGGCATCAGCCACCCGTCAGCTACAGGATTACTACGAAAAAGTGATATTTGCTCAACAGGCAAGAGTGTAGGGACTCTTGACTCTTGACTGGGAAGACAAGGAAGACAAGAAAGACAAGAAAACCGGGGTGTTTTCAGTACAGAGGAAAAAAATCCTATGCCCAATGCCATCAGCCAATCGACTGATGTATCCCCCTTGTCTTCCTGCCTTCCTGTTACAAGTCTCTCATACCCTTAACTTTTAGGCTGATCGCTTTCGCTTTGAAACGGGTTTTCGCCAATTTGCAGTTGTTTTTTAGTACGTTTTAAGTTTTTCCATAAAACTTTTATTTGTTCATAAGCTTCTTCTGGCGACAGCTTTCCGCCAGTTTCTAAATTACAAATGTAACTAACTCTTTGGGCAAATTCTTGCAAATTGGCATTAAAAACTAAATTTTCTGGCTTTACATGACCGTAATAACGACCACGAGGATAGATAAAATTATCTTTGCTCACTATTCTTTGCTCCATTTATTCAACTCCTCTCGGTTTTCATATTTGAAGTTGAATTACTAGCCGACTGTTTGCTTGACATTGGGTAAATGTTCGGCACTGCTACTAGCAACTATCTCAAAGCTTTTTATTTTTCTCCACCGAAAAATATTAATATTTTCTCAACCGTTTTCGGTCGTGTCGGTGTTGATCGTTTGTAAAACAGGTAATGACTGCAAGTATGCAAGTCACAAAAATTTTTCTGGCAACTAAATTAATTCATCTTTATATCTATCTCTTGTGTGAGAGTCCGTCAAATCCATTTATTATCCTAATCCCGTAGGTATGCTATGAAGAAATTGATTTTTTTAACTTGAACATTAGATAATTACACGGAAAATTTTGTCAAAATCAGATGAATTAACAAAGCCCTCATTATACCTGTCAGCGCAGCTATGAGTCTCTCCCTTTAATTAACGATTTATTTCATCTTATTTCATTTTTTAAAAAATTGTCCTGTCATGTTTTTCTGTTGTAATAAAAGTAAATAGTAACAAAAGATACTTACATCCTTAATCCCAAAGCAATATTGACAAACAAGGCTACCAGTGTATTAGTTAAAAATCAACAGTCAGACTTAAGCTATCACCCATACAAGACAATCCACATCTGCCCTAAGCCAGATATCAGCAGATTATAGTCCTTAGTTGCGCTTTCAAGTGACTATTTGTCTAGAAAAATCTTAGTCTCCAAAATAAACGGATAATGCTTTAACTATGGGTTGATGACTAATTTTCAATAACAAAAGATAAAATAGTTAAGCCTTAAAAGACAACATCTGTCCATCCCCTAACACTTTACGTCCCATCATGTCTGTTCATTCCAAACTATACGAAGGCAAAGCAAAGATTCTCTATACAACTGACGAAGCAGAAATTTTGCTAGCTGACTTTAAAGACGATGCTACCGCGTTTAACGCTCAAAAGCGAGGCAGTATCCTAGGCAAAGGGAGGATAAATTGTAGCATTTCCAGCCAGCTGTTTCAACAATTGGAAGCTTCTGGTATAAAGACGCACTTTATAGATAATCCTCAACCGCACCAAATGCGGGTGAAAGCAGTGAAAATCTTGCCCTTAGAAGTAGTTGTCCGCAATATTGCGGCTGGTAGTCTGTGTCAGCAAACAGGGTTAGCACTAGGTACAGTTTTAAAGCAGCCGCTAGTCGAGTTTTATTATAAAAACGATCAATTGGGAGATCCACTATTAACACGCGATCGCCTCTTACTCATGGAACTAGCTACGGCGGAACAAGTAGACACAATTACCCATCTTGCATTACAAATTAACGAATTCCTGAAAGACTTTTGGTTGCGGTGCAGTATTACCCTAGTAGACTTCAAACTAGAATTTGGTTTGGACTCACAACAGCAAATACTCTTAGCCGATGAAATTAGTCCCGACACCTGTCGGTTGTGGAACACAACAGAAACAGATCCCAATCGCCGTGTCATGGACAAAGACCGTTTCCGTAAAGACTTGGGGAATGTAGAAGATGCGTATGAGGAGGTTTTACAAAGAGTCCTACAAGTAGTAGAAACAAAAAATTAGACATATCAAAAAAACTTACGCCAACCTTACAAAAATTATCACTTTTTGTTTGTAGTGTACCCCTTTGGGGAAGCAAGCTACGCGTAGCGTCCGCACTAGAGGACTAAAGTCCTCTCTTCTTGGCGAACAGACGCTACGCGTACAAGCATCAGGACTAAAGTAGGGGCGGATTCTCAGAGTGAATCTGTAAGAAGACAGAATTATTGATCAACCCGCCCTGACTCAGAACTTAAAATAACTTTACAACTTGTGTAAGTCCTATTGACAATAAACAGGTAGAAGTAAATAGTTTAATTTTCCCTTTGACCTCTGGGATATAAATAAGATTGCTTTGTGATGGTGTGTGGATGTGAAGAGGAATATAAGTAAAATGCGTTTATCTCCAGTATTCGTGGCGGCTGTAGCTATCACAGCACCTTTAAATTGTTCTTTAAGTGCCGATGCACAAACTCCTAACAGTGTAGAGCAGACAGCAGAAGTTTTACCAACTGCGAGCAATCAGCAAGCAGAACAGGATGAAATTTCCTCATCTGTCCCATCCAACTTGACACAAGTGAAGACAGTCGAAGAAATACCCTCTCCTGTAGCTTTATCATTGCCCAATTCAGCAACCGCATCCGCAGCTACAGCCACAAAAGAGGTTGCAGTACCTACCTTAGAAATCTCAACAAACTCAAACCCCTCTCCTCAAAAGCCAAATTCCCAGCCCAAAATTGTACCTGCGGTTGCTGGTGTTGGCACTGAAGCAAGTCAGCAGGAATTAGCTATTGAGCCTCCTGTCGTCATTTCTTCGTCTCAACCAACAGCCACAGCCACAACAGCAACAAAACAAGTAGTCCTACCTACGGGAACTGCAAAGCAACTGGTACAAGCCCCAGAAACAACACCCACTCCAGAAGTTTCACCAACTCCTATTCCAGAAAATTTTAACACTCCCAACGCTACCCCAGAAACGCCCGAACCTCGTGTATTAGTTTCTGAAGTAGTAGTCAGGCCACAGACAGGAGAACTACCACCAGAATTAGAAACCCAAGTTTACAACGTCATTCGTACCCAACCAGGACGGACAACCACCCGCGCCCAACTGCAAGCAGACATTAACGCCATCTTTGGGACTGGCTTTTTCTCCAACGTTCAAGCAGTACCAGAAGATACACCTTTAGGGGTGAGAGTCAGCTTTATTGTCCAACCCAACCCTGTATTGAGCAAAGTAGAAATACAGGCTAACCCTAGTACAGATGTTGCATCCGTCCTACCTCCTGGTACTGCCGATGAAATCTTTCGTAACCAGTATGGCAAAATCCTTAACTTGCGGGATTTACAAGAAGGCATCAAGCAATTAACTCAGCGATATCAAGACCAAGGTTATGTTTTAGCCAACGTCATCGGCGCGCCACAGGTTTCAGAAAATGGAGTTGTCACCCTACAAGTAGCTGAAGGGGTAGTAGAAAATATTAAAGTCAGATTCCGTAATAAAGAAGGGCAGGAAACTGACGAAAAAGGACAACCAATTCGGGGACGCACGCGGGAGTATGTGATTAAGCGAGAATTGGAGTTGAAGCCAGGAGAAGTATTCAACCGTAACACCGTACAAAAAGACCTACAACGGGTATTTGGTACAGGATTGTTTGAAGATGTCAATGTCTCCCTTGACCCTGGTACAGACCCCAGTAAAGTAGATGTAGTCGTGAATGTGGTTGAACGCAGTAGCGGTTCTATTGCGGCTGGGGCTGGTATTAGTTCCGCCAGTGGATTATTTGGTACTGTGAGCTATCAGCAACAGAACCTGGGTGGAAGAAACCAAAAGCTAGGCGCAGAAGTTCAGGTAGGTCAACGAGAACTGCTATTTGACCTCCGCTTCACCGATCCTTGGATTGCAGGCGACCCCTACCGGACTTCTTACACAGCCAATATTTTCCGCCGTCGTTCCATTTCGTTGATTTTTGATGGCGCAGATGACGATATTAGAACATTTAACCCTGCTAATCCTACGGATACAGATGAACAGGATCGTCCCCGCGTCACCCGCTTAGGTGGTGGTATTACCTTTACCCGTCCCCTGTCAGCTAATCCTTACGCCAGGTCAGAATGGACGGCTTCGGCGGGTTTACAGTATCAACGAGTCAGTACCCGTGATGCTGATGGGAATAAGAGAAGATTGGGGGCTGTGTTTAATGATGCAGGTCAACAAATCAGTGAAGATGTACCTCTGAGTTTCTCAGGAACGGGGGAAGATGACTTGTTATTACTGCAACTAGGAACACAGCGCGATCGCCGTAACAATCCTTTACAACCGACTAGCGGCTCATTCCTCCGGTTTGGTGTAGATCAATCAGTACCCATCGGCTCAGGTAATATCTTCCTCACCAGACTCCGGGGTAGCTATAGTCAATATTTACCCGTGAAATTCACCGGCTTTACTCAAGGCCCGGAAACCCTAGCCTTTAACATCCAAGGCGGTACAGTCCTCGGTGACTTACCACCCTACGAAGCCTTTACCCTCGGCGGTAGTAACTCCATCCGGGGTTATGAAGAAGGAGCATTAAGCAGTGGACGCAGCTATGTACAAGCCTCAGTAGAATATCGCTTCCCTGTGTTTTCAGTCGTCAGTGGCGCATTATTCTTTGATGTCGGCAGTGACTTAGGCAGCAGTACCAAAGCAGCTGATGTACTGAACAAAAATGGTACAGGCTACGGCTACGGTTTAGGCGTGCGAGTCCAATCACCATTAGGGCCGATTCGTATTGACTACGGTATAAACGATGACGGTGATAGCCGCATCAATTTTGGTATTGGTGAAAGATTTTAAGTCAATGGGGACTGGGGACAAATCAATTCAAAATACCCTGCGGGAAGGCAAGCCTACAAAATTCAAAATTCAAAATTCAAAATGGGGATTGTTGATGGTTGACTGTTGACTCTTAAAGAATTTCTACCTTGTCTACCTTGTCTTCCTCTGCTCCCCTGCTTCCCCTGCCTCCCCTGCTCCCTTTTCCCTAGTGCATTTACTAAGACTCAGATGAAAAATAACAACCAAAATATACTGACTTTTTGCCTATGCGACAACACACTCTAGCGGCGGCTATCACCCAAACCGGAGTGGGACTGCATAGCGGTGTCAGTACCCAGGTGCGGATACTACCAACAGATGCAGGAAGTGGACGCTACTTTGTCCGGGTGGATTTGCCGGATTCGCCAATCATACCCGCCCAAGTGGCAGCAGTTAATCAAACTGTGCTTTCGACGCAGTTGGGCAAAGGTGATGTTTGTGTGCGGACAGTTGAGCATTTACTAGCAGCCTTAGCCGCTATGGGCGTAGATAATGCCCGAATTGAAATAGATGGTTCAGAAGTACCGCTTTTAGATGGTTCTGCAAGGGTTTGGGCAACTAGCATTGCTGAAGTTGGTTTAATCACACAAACAGACATTAACCAACAAGAACCCTTGATGATTCAAGAGCCAATTTGGATACATCAAGATGATACTTTTGTTTGCGCCCTCCCCTCACCAGAAACCCGCTTTAGTTATGGTATTGATTTTGACTTGCCTGCTATCGGTAATCAATGGTACAGTTGGGCTGTGTCTAGTGAGTTAGCCAAATCTGGCGTTAGCTTTGCCCAAGAAATTGCACCAGCGCGGACTTTTGGTTTATTGCCACAAATTGAATATTTACAAAAGTCTGGGTTAATTAAAGGTGGTAGTTTGGATAATGCCCTGGTTTGTGGCCCTGATGGTTGGTTAAATCCACCATTAAGATTTGCAAATGAACCAGTACGTCATAAAATCTTGGATTTAGTAGGAGATTTGAGTTTATTGGGGTATTTTCCCCGCGCTCACTTCTTAGCGTACAAAGCCAGCCATAACTTACACGTGCAACTGGCACAAAGAATTTTAGCAGGGAATAGCTAGATTTTTGCTCTCATTTCATGTCAAATTCTTAGATATAGTTACGTCAAGTCATATCTAGCACCATTCTCAATCAGCGTAAGGTGGGCATTGCCAAGAAAATAAAACTAAGGGGATTAGCAACTTGCGAGCAATGCCCACCCTACAAAAATTGTCATCAAGCAACTGGTACAAGATGTGAATCAACCTACTCAATACTCAGATTAAAAATCTAACACACCGCTAATGTCAATCCTTTCTGAAGTGAATAGCCAAGACGCGATCGCCTCCGGCGGGGCTTTGCCCATTGCACCTACATCTCAAGGTGACACTACACCTGAGATTAAAACCACTTTCTCATCGGAAGAAATCCAAAAACTACTACCTCACCGTTACCCGTTTTTACTTGTAGATAAAATTATTGACTATGTACCGGGAAAACGGGCAGTAGGTATTAAAAACGTTACGATCAACGAACCGCAATTCACAGGACATTTTCCTGGTAGACCACTGATGCCGGGTGTGCTAATTGTAGAAGCAATGGCACAAGTTGGTGGTGTGGTAATGACACAACTGCCAGAATTGGAAGGAGGACTGTTTGTGTTTGCTGGTATTGATAAAGTCCGCTTCCGCCGCCAAGTAGTACCCGGAGATCAGCTAGTCATGACGGTGGAACTGTTATGGATTAAACAACGTCGATTCGGTAAAATGCAAGCGCGAGCCGAGGTTGACGGTCAACTCGCCGCCGAAGGCGAATTAATGTTTTCTCTAGTGAATTAAAATTGGGCTTTTGTGGTGTATAGTACAGCCGTGATGTACTTTTACGCCATCCCCACTCAGGATAGCAGTAAACAAAACACTCACAAAAGCATCTGATAATTTCTTGATTTTCACTGCCCTCACACTTTGCCTTGCCCGACATTTTTCTACTGAATACTCACACACTCAGTCACGCCATCGGCGTTGGCTTTTAAAGATAGTTCTGGAGATTTACCCTTGAAGACGCTTATTCATCCCACTGCTGTAATTCATCCAAACTCGGAACTACACCCAACGGTGCAAGTCGGTGCTTATGCTGTGATCGGAGCGCACGTTAAAGTGGGTGCGGAAACCATTATTGGCGCACACGCAGTATTAGAAGGGCCTTGTGAAATTGGGGCAGGAAATCAAATTTTTCCAGGTGCAGCCATCGGTATGGAACCCCAGGATCTCAAGTTTGTCGGAGAACCAACTTGGGTCAAAATTGGCGATAATAATTTGATTCGTGAGTACGTCACCATTAACCGCGCCACTGGTGCAGGAGAAGCGACTGTTATCGGTAACAACAACCTGCTGATGGCGTATGTTCACGTAGCTCATAATTGTGTAATTGAGGATTCTGTGGTGATAGCTAACTCTGTTGCGTTGGCTGGTCATGTCCACATCGAATCCCGCGCCAGACTAAGCGGCGTTTTAGGTGTGCATCAATTTGTACATATTGGTAGACAAGCAATGGTAGGAGGGATGGCAAGGATTGACCGCGATGTGCCACCATATATGCTTGTGGAAGGTAATCCCGGACGAATTAGAACCCTCAACTTAGTCGGACTCAAACGCTCTGGGATGCCAGCCAGCGACTTGCAACTGCTCAAAAAAGCGTTTCGTATTCTTTACCGTTCTAATTTAACCTTTAAGGAAGCATTGGAGCAGCTAGAATCCCTCGGAGACACCGAAGAACTACAAAACCTGCGCCGCTTCTTATTACTGTCACAAATGCCAGGAAGACGCGGTTTGATTCCCGGTAGAGGTAAATCAGGCGCGAGTGATGAGGCTTAGGCAGAAAGTAGAGGGGATGAGGGAGATGAGGAAGATGAGGAAGATGAGGGGAATTAAACAGTGCTGAAAAACTTGCTCAAACTTACTCAAAATCCACTATGATTAGGGATAAGCGAAAACCAAGCTAAAAAAATTTTAGGCTTGAGAACCTGTACAAAACTTTTGAGAGTAGCCAGCCTGTAGCAAGGTAATTGAGAAAATCCAGAAATTTTAAATGGCTGAAAATCAGGGAGTAAAGTAGCAAAGCCTCTCAATGTAAAAACTCCAAAATAGGGTGAGTTACGCCCGATTTTAAGCCTGTGGACTGGATAATGCCGACATTACCAGAATGAAACAGGAAGCTAACGTCTTAAGTCTTTGAACAGATTTAAGCAAGTTTAGTTTAACGGAATTACTAATGGCTTCCTATTCCCCATTCCCTATTCCCAGCCTTGAGCCGTTGCAAGTTTTTGAATTTTGAATTTTGAATTTTGAATTTTGAAATGCGAATATTTATCAGCACTGGCGAGGTGTCTGGCGATTTACAAGGCTCGCTGTTGATTGAAGCTTTGCAACTTCAAGCTGTAGCGACTGGATGCGACTTAGAAATTGTCGCCTTGGGTGGCGATAAAATGGCAGCAGCCGGGGCTACGATTTTGGGAAATACCAGTGGTATTGGTTCAATGGGTATTCTGGAATCATTGCCTTATGTGTTACCAACTTTATTGGTACAAAGACGAGCGATCGCCTATTTAAAACAACATCCTCCAGACCTCGTGGTGTTGATTGACTACATGGGGCCAAATATCGGTATTGGTAGCTATATACAAAAGCATTTACCAAATGTACCTGTAGTTTATTACATTGCGCCGCAAGAGTGGGTATGGTCAATGAGTTTGCGGAATACTTCCCGCATTGTCGGCTTTACGGATAAGCTCCTGGCAATATTCCCCGAAGAGGCGCGTTATTTTCGCGATAACGGGGCGAATGTCATCTGGGTAGGTCATCCCCTACTTGACCGAATGCAACACGCTCCTAGCCGCCAGGAAGCCCGGAATCAATTAGGTATTGCACCCGAACAAATTGCGATCGCACTACTGCCAGCTTCCCGACAACAAGAATTAAAATATCTCCTACCTGTAATTTTTCAAGCTGCTCAAACTATCCAAGCAAAATTACCAGCAGCACATTTTTGGATTCCCCTATCTCTAGAAACATTCCGACAGCCAATAGAAGCAGCCGTCAAATCTTACGGACTGCGAGCTACAGTCATATCAGGTCAACAAAAAGAAGTTTTTGCGGCGGCTGATTGCGCCATTACTAAATCTGGTACAGTCAACTTAGAACTAGCCTTATTAAACGTGCCGCAGGTTGTAGTTTACCGACTCAATCCCGTGACAGTGTGGGTGGCGCGAAAAATCCTCAAAGGTTCAATCCCCTTTGCTTCCCCACCGAATTTAGTAGTAATGAAACCCATAGTACCAGAATTACTGCAAGAACAAGCCACCCCAGAGAACATTACACAAGCCGCAATAGAACTACTCCTAAATCCTGAACGCAGACAGCAAACCTTAGCCGATTATCAGCAAATGCGCCAATCTTTAGGAGAAATAGGAGTATGCGATCGCGCCGCACAAGAAATACTACAAATGCTACCAAATTAATTCAGTTTAGATTTTCAATTCTGGTTGATTAATTATACTTTACAGTCAGTTTAGGAAAATAATAGTATCAGTTAGCTATCCTGATAAGGATAAGGAGATAATCATCAGGCTAACAGTTAGTTTTATAAAGCAAAAATATTAAATATGATTGACGATGATATAAAAAAACGACCTATTGGTGTCGATTTATTTGCTGGTGCAGGTGGTATGACACTTGGTTTTGAACAGGCAGGATTTGACATACTTGCAGCTGTTGAACTTGACCCGATCCACTGTGCTACACATAAATTTAATTTTCCTTTTTGGACTGTTTTGTGTAAAAGTATTGAGAATATTAGAGGACAAGAAATTAGAAATAATTCATTAATTGGTGAGCAAGAAATTGACGTAGTATTTGGTGGTCCTCCATGTCAAGGGTTTTCATTGATAGGTAAACGTTTTTTTGAAGACCCTCGAAATTCTCTTGTATTTCATTATATCCGTGTAGTATTAGAGTTACAGCCGAAATACTTTGTTTTTGAAAATGTCAAAGGTATCACTGTCGGCAAGCACAAAGAATTTTTGAAAGAGATAATCAGTAAATTTGAACAGAATGGTTACAAAGTCACTAAAAACTATCAAGTTTTAAATGCGGCTGATTTTGGAGTGCCACAAAATCGCGAAAGATTATTTTTGCTAGGTTGTCGTGATAATCTTGTGCTACCAAATTATCCACTTGCTATCACGAAACATTGCAAAAATCAGCAGTTTAATCGCGAAAATGAACTGGCATTATGTCCTACAGTTTGGGATGCTCTTCAAGATTTACCTGAAGTAGAAAAATATGAAGAATTATATCAACAAGATTGGGTAGTTGCGGATTTTGGTAAGCCTAGTGACTATGGTAGAATACTTCGTGGGCTGAGTTGTGCCAATAATGATTACTCTTATGAACGTCAGTATGATTCGAGAATATTAACTTCAAGTTTAAGAACAAAACATACTTTAGAATCTATCAAAAGATTTGCAGCTACTCCAAATGGAAAAGTCGAGCCAATAAGTCGCTTTCATAAACTTGACCCAGAAGGAATATCTAATACACTGAGAGCGGGAACTGCAAGTAATAGAGGAGCTTTTACTTCTCCTAGACCAATTCATCCGTTTATTCCGCGCTGTATTACTGTGCGGGAAGCTGCACGTTTACATTCTTATCCTGACTGGTTTAGATTTCATGTCACTAAATGGCATGGATTTAGACAGATAGGAAATTCTGTACCTCCTTTATTAGCTAAAGCAGTAGCTTTAGAAATTATTAAACTTCTTAACATATCTCCATCTAAACCTAAAAATATACAAAAATTAGGAGATATTAATTTATTAATATATGATATGACTCAAGCTGCTGAGTATTATGGAGTTCATCCACATATTATAGAACCAAGAAAAAGAAAAGTCTAAAAAAAAGAAAAATTCTAAATATTAACATGAAAAAGCTGAACAAAGAAAATATTTATAATAGTGTTATCTTAGAAATGTTTAGAAAGCACTATCATCCAGGAATAGTTAGCTTTGAATTTACACGTTCTGAAATGGAAGAAGTGGGTGAAAGACTGAATCTTGACCCAAAAAATCTTGGTGATGTTATTTATTCTTTTCGTTTTAGGAGACCTTTACCTAAAGAAATAACAGATACAGAACCTCAAGATTTACAGTGGATAATAGAGTTAGCTGGGCGTGCAGTGTATAGGTTTCGTCTTGAACGAATTAACAAAATTATTCCTACAGTTAGTTTAATGCAAATTAAAATTCCAGACTCTACTCCAGAAATAATTTCAAAATATTCATCTGGCGATGAACAAGCCCTTCTGACTAAAATACGTTATAACCGCCTGATAGATATATTTTTGGGAATTACGGCGTACTCTCTGCAAAATCATTTGAGAACGACTGTTGTTGGAACTGGTCAGATTGAAATAGATGAAATTTATGTTGGCTTAAATCGTAACGGTTCACAGTTTATTATACCAGTTCAGGCTAAAAGCGGTAATGACAAAATTAGTATTGTTCAAACTAAGCAAGATATTGCTTATTGCACTACGAAGTATCCTGAATTAATTTGTCGTACTGTTTCATCTCAATTCATAAATAACAATTTAATAGCAATGTTTGAGTTAACATTAGACGAAGGAGAAGTAAAAATAGTTCAAGAAAAGCATTATAAATTAGTCCCATTTATTCAGATTTCTCCAGAGGATATAATGAATTATAGGAGCTATGAATAAAATTAAATTTTACTTTAAAATTGACCAACCCTAAAACTAATTTTTTATTTTGATTTCATTGCTTAAAAAATATAGAGGCAAGTAGTGATTAAAGAAATTTTGGTAGAAATTTTGAATAATTATCCTATTTTTAAAAAACATTTATTTAAAAGTAATAACTTTGCAAATTATTTAAGAAATGATGTGCCTAATTTGTTAACTAATAACCTCTATCTTCCAGAAGTTTACAACATAAAAGCTTCACCAGGTAATGGAGGTTGGGCATGGATACCTTGGATTGCAGTTTTTAATAGAACTGTGACCGATAGCATGACATCAGGAATTTTTATTGTGTATTTATTTAAAGCAGATTTTTCAGGTGTGTATTTATCACTTAGTCAAGGTACTGCTTCCAAGAAAAAAATTTATGGTTTAGCGGGTGCTAGGGAGTATTTAAAAAAACAAGCAAAGTTATATAGAAGCCTAGTTTCTAGTAATGCTAATTTTGATATTTATAAAGAAATTGATCTAGCTTTGGAGAAAATTCCACGAGATCCTTCAGGAGGAAGAACAGCTAAAAGGTTGGGACAGTCATACGAAGATTGTAATATTTTGGCAACTTATTACTCAAAGGATTCTATGCCGAGTAATGAAAAAATTGTTGCTGACTTAATGTATTTTATTGATATGTATGAAACTATTATTGAGCAACATCCTATAGATAATTCTGATGAAGATTCACATGAAGAAGATATATGGTTTGAAGATTTAAGAAAATATAGGCTTCATAAAAGAATAGAAAGAAACAAATCTTTGTCTAATAAGGCGAAAGAAATACATGGATATAAATGTCAAGCCTGCAATTTTGATTTTGAAAACCAATATGGTGAAATAGGTAAAAACTTTATAGAGGCTCATCATAAAATCCCTATTGCCAGTCTAGAGAAAACCAACATAACTTTAGATCCGTTAGAAGATTTTATAGTTTTATGCTCTAATTGCCATCGGATGATACATCGAATAAAACCTATTCCTAGCTTAGAAGAATTTCAAAATCAAATAAAATTAAAGTTTAATTCATGCCAGCAGTGAATTTTATTTAATTTCTACCAATATTGACTATTTTTATGTCCAAGCACGGAAAAATGTACCATCTTCCCAGATAGTAGCAGTACGTTGGGCGATCGCCTCTAACTCTGATGGTGTTAACGGTTGAAAAGCACGGGCAATTTTCACATTATTCTCTAATTGCTCGACATTTTCCGCCGCAATCACGCAACAATGCACCCCTGGTTGAGACATAGTATATCCCAAAGCTTGCTCCATTCCTGACAAACCACCAGGTTTAAACAAGCGTCCATAAGCTGGAACTTTCATGGCTATTACACCCACATTCTGCGCTTGCGCCACTGGTAAAACTACGGGAATAAATGGACGGGGGTGATGTTTATCGGCGGCGTTTACAGGAATTAATGTTGTGTGGAAAGGATAACGGCGTAAACCTTCAGCAATTACTTCTGGTTCATGGTGTCCGGTAATACCTACAAAGCGGATGAGTTTTTGTTGGATAGCTTCTTCTACAGCTTTAATTGCACCGGAGGAACTAAAGATAGTATCGAGTTCTTCAGTAAAAGAGACATGGTGTAGCTGCCATAAATCAAGATAATCTGTATTGAGACGTTGGAGCGATCGCTCTAATTCTCGCCATGCACCGTCCCGATCTCTTTTATCAGTCTTACTCGCTAAAAATATCTTAGCGCGATGGGGTGGTAAAACTTTGCCTAAATAATCTTCACTCGGACCATAACTTGCAGCAGTGTCAAAGTAGCGAATACCCAGGTTTAAAGCTTTTTCAACTAAAGCTATAGCATCAGCTTCTTTGTTATGCCAAGATAAGGGGGTTTGTCCTGCGCCTCCCAAACCCAATATCGGTAATTTAACTTCTGTACGTCCTAGAACACGTTCTGACATTGATATTGGTGGTGCAGCCTGATTGGTAGAATGCTTAGTTAATGCAGCAGAAGCCACAATACCGCCAGTGACAGCAGCACTGGTGATGATAAAGTTACGCCGTGTTTGTTTTGCTGTCATACTCAGAGCTAAATCGCCACTGTTATTGTATGGTAGCGAGAATCTCTCCTACAAATGTAGAGACTTACCATGCTTAGTCTCTACAAAGCAAAATTCTGTTACCAGAAATGATAAAATTACGCTTGCTTATTCATCTACAGGCGACATTTCAATTATGCGCCTTATATTTTCTGGATGCTGGCGATTAAAAATGTCAATTCCAATTAATTAAAAATATCCCCTACTTGAACATGACAAGTGCGATCGCCTCCGACGGGGCTTTGCCCATCGCACAACAAAAGCAGGGGGTAGATTAAATTGAGTGTAATAATCTCGACTACTTAACAGAGACAGCATCAACATCGATTGTATCGTCAGTGGAGGTAGAATCTGTTGAAGTATTGGTTTCACCTTTCCGCGCTTTCCAACCTTCCATCACTAACCCAGATACCTCAGTCACTAATATGCTCAATAACAAAACATCATCTAGTTGGCCCACAATCGGGATAAAATCGGGGGCGATATCTATAGGACTGAGCATATAGAGTATAGACCCTAAAATCACCCACCAACGATATTTAGGGTTACGTAGCACGTTACGATACCAATTATACAAAGCTTGGACTGAAAAGTTCATGATTTAACCCTCCAATTACCTTTAATTCTGACAAATTATGCTATAAACTCCCGGTGGGAATAACCGCCCAACTGAGTCGAAAAGACCTACTGGTTATATTCCCTCATACCAACTGAGCAATTCTGTATAAGAGTATGGTAATACTGCATTAATCTTTAGAATTAAAATGCTTTGGGATATTTGCTTAAGCAACGGAGGGAGGAATTCTAAACAGTGGATATTATAGATTTGTTTTATAAAGGCGGGCCAGCCATGTGGCCTTTGCTGGCTCTATCGATTTTATCTTTGAGTGTGATTTTTGAGCGGCTTTGGTTCTGGTTGCGAATTTTAACTCAAGAAAAGCAAATAGTTGAGCGTGTTTTGGATGCAGCCCAGGATAACTGGGAAATAGCGGCGGATATTGCCAAACAAGCAACAGATCAACCGATTGGACGGTTTCTTTATGCTCCCTTGCGTCTACAAAAAACAAATGTAGAAACCTTTCGGCTAGCACTGGAAGCCACCGCAGAGGATGAATTAGCTGGGATGCGTCGGGGAGAAAAGCTGTTAGAGGCTGTAATTGCCCTCTCACCTCTGTTGGGCTTGTTAGGTACGGTTTTGGGCTTGATTCAGTCTTTACGCTCAATTCGCATTGGCGATTTAGGAACTGAGTCTGTAGCGGGGACAACTACTGGTATTGGTGAGTCCTTAATTAGTACAGCCGGCGGATTAATAGTTGCGATTACTACTTTGGTATTTTATCGATTATTTCAAGGGTTTGTTGTCAATCAAGTCAAGGTTTTCCGCAAAGCCGGGAATGAATTGGAGTTACTTTACCGCCAGTTCCCGCCTGATTTGAGTGACACTACATCAATGAGTGTGTCAGAAGTATCACAGGATAATCTTCTTCCTCCAGGTAAATCCCGTAGAAGCCAGTTTCCTCAACCTCCTGAACCACCTGTAACTTAATCTCACCCTGAAAGCTTGATATTTCAGGCTTTCTTTGTTCATTTTCCTCCTAAAACACAGGAGGTGTAAGGGTGTAGGGAGAATAGGAAGAAACTAATGACTAATGACTTGAGAGTACAACCATGAAAGTTAACTTACATACACAAGTAGAAGAAGCACAGATTCAAATCATCCCCTTGATTGATGTAGTTTTTTGTATTTTGACGTTTTTCCTGTTAGCAGCTTTGCAATTTACGCGACAACAGGCAATTAATGTTGATTTACCTAAAGCTAGCTCCAATACAGCCGCTAGTATCAATGCACCCGGTGCAAATCAGATTGTCACCATTGATGCTATTGGCAATATTTACATAGAAAAACAACTTGTAAGAAGAGAGGAATTAGCACAACGGGTGAGAAATTATTTGCAAGCTAACCCCAATGCAACTTTAATCCTCAACGCTTCCCGTACAGCGACTTATAACGATGTGATTGAAACATTAGATTTACTCAGACAAGTAGGAGGCGATCGCGTATTTTTAGGAATTATACCTACTTCTTCGCAACCTATCCCCAACGTGCCTAATTTATCTGTGCCTCCTAATTTCCCTGTTGCGCCTGGTACAGCACCAATCCCAGAAATTAACCCCAACCAACCTACAGCCCCTAATCCATTGTCTATCCCGACAATACCCAATCAACCACCCACAGGACAAGATATTTCTCCACAAGTTCCCACGGATAATGCACCAGCACCCCAAGCACCTGCTAGTCAGCCTGTAGCACCTGAGAACCCTAATTAGGTGAAGTCAAAAGTCAAAAGCATAAATATCTTAATAATTTTTTTGGCTTTGACTTTTCGACTGACTAAACCTAAAGATATCCAAAATAAATTCTGAATAAATAAAAAACCTTTGGTAACTTACAGATAATCGGTTGATGGAAAAAGTTATCTATCGATAGAATGAATAATTTCTCGCCAAGCACCATTCACGTTTCAGGGGTTGAAGGCAATGAATGAAATTGTGACACTGTTAATTGTGTGGGTGGTAACATCTATCAGCTTGTTGATTATCAGTAAGTTGCCTTTAGGGGTTGAAGTTGACACACCACAAAAAGCGTTTATTTCCGCAGCAGTTTTAGGTATTGTGACAGCAATAGTCAGACCAATTTTACGCTTAATATTTGTTGTCCCCGATATAATCACCTTTAATTTATTATCGGGATTGTTCACATTTATGATTGCCGTTGTCTGCTTTAGTATTGCGGCTTGGTTAGTAGAAGGTTTTCGTTTACGCTTTGGTATTTGGAGTGCTGTGCTAGGGGCGTTTGCACTCACTATCATCAACAGCTTAATCTATAAATTGCTAGGTATCTAAAAATATAGTCATCAGTCAACAGTCAATAGTCTCAAGTTATTTAATGACTAATGACTAATGACTAATGACTAATAACTACTCATTAGGAGTGGGGGGAGCAACTACAGTAGTTGATTGTTGTTGACGCTGTTCCCGCTTTTTACGATCTGCTGAGATCATATCGGCAATCACCGTCAGTGCTTGCGTCATTTTGTCTAAGTTGGAACGGTATAAGTCTAAATCTTTGTTGAGTTTTTCCTCAGAGATATGTAACCCATTAGCAAGAGTTTTGAGCGCCTCAGTACGTTTTTGTTCGTCTTTGACTAACTCAGGATCAGAAAATTCCAGTAATGAAAATAAACCGATCGCAAACAAACGACTGTATTTAAAGTTAGCATTGTGAGCGATCGCTTGTAGTTGTGCTTGTAAGTCAGGATCTTGCTGTAATTGAGTAGTTTGACTCAGCCATGCAATTAAATCATTGACTGGTAAGCTTGTAGCTAAATTTTGTAACCGTTCAGCATCTTGCCTGTAGCGTTGTGGTTCTTGCTCTACAGCCTGACATATAGCATTAAAAATCGATTCCTTATCCCGTTCTGGTTGATAGCCTTGCATAAAGCGGTCAAAAGTCGTGACAACGCCCAAGGCATAGATCGGATCGTAGCTGAAATCGACATTTACTGACAGTAGGTGCATTTCCACCATCAACTCCTCTACTACCCGACGATAAATAGTATTAATCGGTCGGCTGTGCAGAGAGTAGAAAGTTCGCTTTGTATCAGAAACAGTACGGACGTTATTCACAAAGAAAATGTTAAGGGCGACGTTATATTATTTTGTACCTTAAAGGCTACTTTGCCAAGTTGGGTTTTTGCCTAGCAAAATTAGGGATATCAACCTCTTTTCGCAAAAATTCCCAGAAATATATTGTATTGTGTCACCATGTTGACAATCATGCGTCCATTATATGAACTTATCACTCCAACTCATTACCCTGAGTAATTACCTCGCTGGAGAATTTGATAATCAGCAACAAGCCTTAGCTGAACCTGTATGGTATGTGCATTTGCGCCTGTGGCAAAGGCCAGTTGAACTATGGAGAGAAGATAGCATCACCTTGTTTGCCGAACAAGCCAACATTGTGAATTTAGAACATCCTTATCGCCAGCGCATTCTCAGGTTAATGCCCAACGATGACAAAACATTGCTACAAGTACAATACTATATGCCGAAAAATCCTAGTGCTTTAAGTGGTGCAGGTCGTAACCCTACCTTACTTAAAGCACTCACCCCAGAGCAATTAGAATTATTGCCGGGTTGTATCCTCCAAGTGACTCAGCAAGAAATAGCTCCAAACCAATCTCAATTTATCGCTACACCCCCTGCGGAGGCTCGTTGCACTTTCACTTACCAAGGTAATACAGTACAAGTTTCTTTAGGTTTGAAAATCACACCGACAGAATTGTTTAGTTACGACAAAGGAATTGACCAAGTGACAGGTAAAGCCACTTGGGGAGCAATTGTTGGCCCCTATTGCTACACCAAAAGAGAACAATATTCCATCAATGTTTAGTGCTAAGTCACAAAATCACTGATAACTCAGCACTTTCTTAGCTAGCAATACTGCGAGGTACACCTTCTAAAGCTTCCTCCTCAGTGTCGAAAATTTCAAACACTGTATCCATCATGGTGACTTCAAACACAAGTTTGGCTTCTGGGTGGACATTACAAATGCGAAAACTGCCGTTAACTTTATCAGCATCACGCATACCAGCAACCAAAGATGTAAGACCAGAACTATCGATAAAATTTACCTGGCCCAGATTCACCACTATATGACCACTCAGTTTAGAAATACACTCCTGTAACTTTAGGCGAAATTGCCAAGCTGTGGTGATATCTAAGCGACCTTTTGGTGTCAAGACAATCACAGTATTACCGTCTTGAGTGGTATAGGTTGTTTGTTCTATATCAATCACTCCGCCTCCCTGTGGTACTCATTACAAATTTGATGGTCATTAATTTAGTCCTGAAATTGATGAGTCAAGTTTATAGCTTTGACAGCGATGTTTACTGACATTGAGCGTTAAATATTTGGAGCAATTTGTAAACTATTCAACTCATCAATCACAGGACTCTTGAGTGCTGAAAATCCCAGTTAAGGGGATACAGCTAGATTTTTCACCTTTTTTGACTAGGTGCTTACCTTTAGTAGTTTAACTCACCAAACCTGTGCTGAGTACCCAGGCAGAAATACTGAAATCACAGAAAAAATTTTTCACTGACCCCAGATGATTGAATTGCTGATTGGTAAGCGACATGACTATCCCACAGGGACACAGAGAACTTAATATCAGGCGCAAGTTTCTGCATCTGCCTGGGTATGATCATGATGATTTACTGGGTGTCCAGTTGCTCCAATCTTGAGGCTTGAGGAAAGTGTCATACAGTTCTGCCTCTGGAGAATTAGGTTCAGGCTGATAACCATATTCCCAACGGACTAGAGGTGGTAGAGACATCAAAATCGATTCTGTACGTCCGTTAGTTTGCAAGCCGAAAATTGTGCCTCGGTCATAAACCAAGTTAAATTCCACATATCTACCCCGACG
The DNA here is from genome assembly GCF_963870205.1 of Anabaena sp. CA = ATCC 33047. Lineage (NCBI taxonomy): Bacteria > Bacillati > Cyanobacteriota > Cyanophyceae > Nostocales > Nostocaceae > Anabaena > Anabaena sp. CA = ATCC 33047. Next base: position 294,698 of record NZ_CAWMSA010000040.1, read on the forward strand.
GTAAAGTTGGAAATTTCGTTGGCGATCGCCATATTCGATCCCATGACGGCGTTCCACAATCGGCACATAAGCAGGTAAAAACGCTTTACCAGATTCTTGCACAAAACTAAACAAATCTTCCCAATTGCGGGGTGCTGGTTCTCCCACTTGATTACTGTAGTTAGCTGCTTCTCCTTTGGGATTAGGGCCGCGATACAAAACCCCTTGTCCATCTTGATAATCGAAAAATAAACCGCCTACTCCGCGTGTTTCACCCCGATGCTTCAGGTAGAAGTATTCATCACACCAGCGTTTAAACACCGGATAATACTCTGGGTGATGTTGATCGCAAGCTTGCTTGAGTGTCTGATGGAAATGAGCCGCATCTTCAGCAAAGGGGTAATAGGGTGTTAAGTCAGCACCACCACCAAACCACCACACAGGGCCAGCTTCAAAATAACGGTAGTTGAGGTGAACAGTTGGTACATAAGGGTTACGGGGATGTAATACCAATGATGTACCCGTAGCATAAAAACCATGCCCTTCCGCTTCTGGACGCTGGGCTAAAATTGAAGGAGGCAGATGAGAACCCCAAACTTCAGAAAAATTTACCCCTGCTTGTTCAAATATTGCACCTTCGCGCAGCACACGCGATCGCCCACCACCTCCCTCTGGACGTTCCCAACTATCTTCATGAAACTTACCCACACCATCCAGTTTTTCTAGTGCTTGCGTAATTTCATCTTGTAACTGTTTCATAAATTGACTGACACGCGCCTTAGCATCAGTCCCAGGTAAAGACTTGGATGATTTTGCTTCTACAGTTGGGGTTTGCGAGTTAGTTACCATGAGATTCCCGAACCTAAATGACGTTTTTCAAAACAGCCACAAATTTTTTAACTAAAAATTTGTGTGTAGCACGAGCCAACAATCAGGCTCAAATTGCCCAAACAGTTTTTTGCTTGTTAAACATTTACATGATCAATGGGCATGACTAGAGTTATTTTCCGATTCAAAAAAGCTCACAAATGCTAACAAGTGCCAGCTTTTTCTTCCTGCTTCTTCCTAGAAGTGTCGGCACTATCTAGTCCA
>NZ_CAWMSA010000040.1:295914-296670 GCF_963870205.1 Anabaena sp. CA = ATCC 33047
GTATAGTTGTGTTTTATATTCTAGCTGCCTACGAAACTCATAAAATCCCATATCCGCTATAGCTTTAGCTAACTTGCCATTTGCTAACATAAAAGAGACATTCAAATCCTCTATCCCTATCACCGCGTGGTTTTTGCTGATATAGGTGGTGATTTTATGTAATGTGTCTTTCCTGATGTTGGCTATTTTTTGGTGTAGCCTAGCAATTTTGATTTGGGATTTTCTGTAATTACTGGAACCGAATTGTTTATGACGGTTCAAGTATTGCATTCTGGCTAGTTTCGATTCATACTTTTGATAACTCTTTACGCCATCAAATATTTCTCCTGTGGATAACGTCGCTAAATGATTGATACCTAAATCAACTCCTAAAAACTCTTGTGTTTTAGGTGTTGTGGAAGTTTCTACTTCTATTTTCCAAGAGATAAACCACTGATGAGCTTGTTTACTGATGGTGACTGATTTGGGTTGATATGCTGTGGGTAAATCTTCGTAAGTTTTTATCCATCCAATCACAGGTAATCTGACTTTACGAGTGTCAATCTTAATTGCACCATCTAGGGTAAAACTATCGTGTCTGCCTTTTTTCTTGAATTTAGGAAAGCCTTTGGTTTTGTGGAAAAAACATTTAAAAGCATCTGATAGGTGTTTCAATGCGTATTGGGGGGCGCATTTGGAAACTTCATAATACCAAGGATGAGTAGATTTAATTGATGCTACTAACCATTTATGTAAATCTATGGCTGTGGGGAATTT
>NZ_CAWMSA010000040.1:296680-310217 GCF_963870205.1 Anabaena sp. CA = ATCC 33047
TAGGGGCGAACGGCCGTTCGCCCGTACTTGTTATGTTGGAGTACCTGTTGACACAATGCTAAACCTTGATTCCAAGCGTGTCTGGCTACTCCGGCGTGTTGTGCTAGTAGTAGTCGTTGTTGCTTGCTTACTTTTAGTTGTGTCTTAAATCCTAGTAGCATGATGGTATTTTACAGCCAAAGCCCGACATGATCACCACAAACATCAGTTGTGTCACCTGGATGAAATGTGAGTATTTGTGAACAATAGTTAGCAAATAAATAACTAGCTACTAACCCTCAAATCCGTATAGGCTTGTATATTGACTCAATTTTTGTTGTACTTCTTGATGGGAACCTTCTGGTATTAGCACCAAACTCTGGTGAATTAGGCTCCAAAACCGACCGTGAGGTGAAGCTTGCTGGCTAAAAGCAAGAAAGTGTACTTTAGGGGTAAATCACAGTAACAGACTATGCCAGAGTGACCAGCAAGTGTGTAGCGAGGAGGATTAGGTAAATGAAAGCTTGGTTATCGAAATTCATCCACCGCAAACACCGTCGGTTTTGCGTGTCTCTGGTACGGACATATCGAGAAATTAGTTCTGCTTCCGTAGATGACCTGTGGCAAAAAGTAGTTGATTTGACAGATGTTTCCTGGCATCCACTACTTAAAAGTACCAACGTCCCCTATGGATTAGTACCCAAACCCGGATTGATTTATCAAGCGGTAACGCGCTTTTCACCAATTCCCATCCGCATTTTTGTAGAGCGCGTCAACCCTAGGGAAATGCTGAGTATTCGAGTGATGGCCATTCCTGGCGTAGAAGAACGGGTAACTTACCAAGTAGAATCAACCGTTTGTGGTACTTGTTTATCTTACTCAGTCACTCTCCGTGGCTGGTTATCGCCCCTAATTTGGTCATTTTCTCGTCCCTACGCGGATCGTGTAGCACGCTCTTTAGTCGAAGCAGTCGAAAAAGCAGCATTGCAAGCAGTATCAGCACAGAAAAAACCACTGCATGGGATTGGGGACTGGTAATTGGCAGGGATTGGAGATTGGGGAGAAAACCTAATAACTGATGACTAATGACTAATGACTAATGACTAATGAAAGTTAAGATTTTATTAGGTGATAATAAAAATTTTTAAATTTTGTTACGCCGAACCCAGAGAGAACACTAAGCAATTATTGCTTTACATTTCTTCATTTTGAATGCAAAAATTTTGAATTGTATATGTACGATGTCCTCAATTCCCAATCTGTATTAGAAGTCTTGCGGCCAGTGCAAGACCCTGAATTGCGAAAAAGTTTGGTAGAACTAAACATGATTCGCAACGTCAAAATCGAAGGTGGTAAAGTCAGCTTCACTTTGGTTTTAACTACACCCGCTTGTCCACTGCGGGAATTTATTGTAGAAGACTGTGAAAAAGCGGTGAAAAAATTGCCTGGGGTGACAGATGTCAGTGTCGAAGTGACAGCAGAAACACCCCAACAAAAAAGCTTACCTGACCGCAGTGGAGTTCCTGGAGTCAAAAATATTCTGGCTGTTTCCAGTGGCAAAGGTGGTGTAGGTAAAAGCACGGTAGCTGTGAATGTAGCTGTCGCTTTAGCGCAAACAGGGGCAAAAGTCGGCTTGCTAGATGCGGATATCTACGGACCCAATGACCCCACCATGTTAGGGTTAGGCGATGCTGAAATTGTTGTGCGTTCCACAGATAAAGGGGAAGTCCTTGAACCTGCCTTTAATCATGGTGTCAAATTAGTTTCAATGGGCTTTTTGATTGACCGAGATCAGCCAGTAATCTGGCGTGGGCCAATGTTAAATGGCGTGATTCGTCAGTTTCTTTATCAAGTGCAGTGGGGCGAACTAGACTATTTAATTGTGGATATGCCCCCAGGAACAGGCGATGCTCAATTAACATTAACTCAATCCGTTCCCATGTCTGGGGCAGTAATTGTGACTACACCCCAAACTGTAGCCTTGTTAGATTCCCGTAAGGGCTTGCGGATGTTCCAACAGATGAATGTCCCCGTATTGGGAATAGTAGAAAATATGAGCTACTTCATTCCCCCAGATATGCCAGAGAAACAATACGACATCTTTGGTTCTGGTGGCGGTGCCAAAACCGCAGGTGAATTAGGCGTACCTTTGTTGGGTTGCGTCCCCTTAGAGATTTCTACGAGAGTAGGCGGTGACAATGGTGTACCAATAGTTGTTGCTGATCCAGATTCAGCCTCAGCCAAAGCCTTAAAAGCGATCGCACTGGCAATAGCAGGTAAAGTGTCAGTCGCAGCGTTGACATAAGAAATTTTCATTTTTTTCTGATTCCTAGGCCATCACCTAGGAATACAGATTGATGAATATTCACACATCTCATCCCTAAACTTTTAACTCACACCAACAATGTTGTTAAAACGTGCGCTACCCACAATTCGCTGGAAGTATTGGGTTAAACCTTGGCAGCAAGTAGATTGGCTCTTGTTTTTGTTGGCTATAGCTGTCAGCATCTTTGGCGGACTCATGATCCTGAGTACAGAACTCAAGCAACCAGTCACAGACTGGTGGTGGCACTGGCTGATTGCCAGTATTGGCGTTTTGATTGCATTATTTATATCTCGGTGTCGTTACGAAAATCTACTTCAGTGGCATTGGGTAACTTATGCCCTGACAAACTTCAGCCTGATTGTAGTCATGATTGCTGGGACTAGCGCAAAAGGGGCGCAACGGTGGATAACTATTGGTGGTTTTAATGTGCAACCATCAGAATTTGCCAAAATAGGGATAATTATTACATTAGCGGCTTTATTACACAAAAGGACGGCTGACAACCTCCCTAACTTCTTCCGGGCTTTGGCATTCACAGCCCTACCTTGGTTATTAGTATTTGTTCAGCCTGATTTGGCAACATCATTAGTATTTGGAGCCATAGTTCTAGGGATGCTGTACTGGGCAAATGCCAATCCAGGTTGGTTAATCTTATTGATTTCTCCAGTAGTGGCAGCAATTCTGTTTGGCATCTCCTGGCCGTTATCAGCACCCCTTGTAGTCTTTGACAATATACCCCTCAGCCCTTTAGGTATAATTTGGTCATTGGCTATGGGAATTTTAGGTTGGCAAACTCTACCTTGGCGACGCTTTGGTATTGCCGGTATTGGTGCTTGTTCACTCAATATGGTGGGTGGAGAATTAGGGATTTTCGCTTGGAACCATATTTTGAGGGATTATCAAAAAGCGCGACTGACAACCTTTCTACGTCCCGACCACGATATATTAGGGGCTGGGTATCACCAACATCAATCTCGGATTGCTATTGGTGCGGGTGAGATTTGGGGGCGGGGTTTGTTTCAAGGGCCAATGACTCAACTGAATTTTGTCCCTGAACAGCATACTGACTTTATTTTCTCTGCCGTGGGTGAAGAATTCGGCTTTGTGGGTTGTTTGATTGTTTTGTTTGTGTTTTGCTTAATTTGCCTGCGCCTATTACGCATAGCTCAAACAGCCAAGGATAATTTTGGCTCTTTGTTAGCTATTGGTGTGTTGTCGATGATTGTATTTCAGTTGATTGTCAACGTCGGTATGAATGTAGGTTTAGCACCTGTAGCTGGTATTCCTTTACCGTGGATGAGTTACGGTCGTTCTGCTTTGCTAACAAATTTCATTGCTTTAGGAATAGTAGAATCAGTAGCCAATTTTCGACAACGACAGAAGTATTATTTGTAAGCCTACAAGTGAATAGTCAATAGTTGATCAACTGCAGTTGGGAACTATTGTCTCGAAACTCTAGACTATGGAGTAATCACAAGTATTAAGCTAATAACAGGAGATCAACAAGGATAAAAGTCATGATACTACCTGGCGCAACTGTTCGTGTCAAGAATCCCGCAGATACTTACTATCGTTATGAAGGGCTGGTACAGCGAGTTAGTGATGGTAAAGTAGCTGTGTTGTTTGAAGGCGGTAACTGGGATAAAATCATCACCTTCCGTCTATCAGAACTCGAACCTGTAGAGATTACTACTGGCAAGAAAAAAGGAAAATAAATTAGTCAAGAGTCATTAGTCATGAGTAATAGATTAATGACTCTTGACTCAGGACTTTTGACTCAGGACTCATAACTCAGATGCGGCTTCCCTTACCACAGTTTGACACAGGCGATCGCCACCCTAACCACATTGCTGAGGTGATCGAGACTACTTCTACGGAATTCTTGGCTCAATGCTTAGAACCGGAAGATTTAAGCTTTCCATCTATGCCAGCTTTTGGTAGCTGGGTGCGGGCTGTGGATGAAGAGTCAGGTAATCAAGTTTATGCTGTAGTTTACTATGCTACCACTATGCCCGTTGATTCTGTACATCGGGCGGTAGCTTTGGGGTTATCATTGCAGGATTTGCGGGAAGAACAACCCCAAATTTTTGCCATGCTCAAAACTGAATTTCGGGCGGCAATCGTCGGATTTGAGCAACCATCACCGATTCCAGGTGCTAAAAACAGGATTTACCAGTATCTACCACCCCGTCCCCCACAAATTCATCAAGCTGTTTATCGGTGCGAACCAGAATTAATAGTTAAGTTCACCGAAGAACTAGATTTTTTGCGGACGCTACTTGTGATCAACGGCGCACCAGTAGAATCTTTAACTGCGGCAGCCATTCGGGAAGTGTATAAGTTACGCCAAGCTGATCGGGATTGGCTGATTAAAGCGGGACGTACCTTAAGCATCCTGCTAAAAGACGACTATGATCGCCTCCGGTTCATTTTGAGCCAAATCCACCCATAGGTAGTTAATTATCCGACAATTGCCTAGATAATGTTAAGTTTCAACTTTCTTGATAGATTAGCGTCGCTTTTATCGTGATTGATGACTGCGGAAGACTACTTCCAAGGTAATCACAGCTTCAATGTTGCCCCTAATCACCCTACCTATGGAACGAATATTACAAGTCCTTGCTCTAGAACCAAATTCCCCAGGTTTCGGCCAGGAAGCAATTGTTCCCTTTGCTATTTTGCTGGTAGTTATCTTCGTAGTACCCATCCTGTTTGAACGGCTGAGATTACCGGCAATAGTGGGTTTAGTGTTCTCTGGGGTGGTACTTGGGCCATCGGGTTGGGATATCTTCCATAAAGAATCACCCATGATTAACCTGCTCTCAGATATGGGGTTAGTTTATCTGATGTTTGTCGCCGGTTTAGAAGTTGAAATACAGCAATTACGGCGGTGCAGAAAACGTGCTTTTGGCTTTAGCTGTTTCAGCTTTGGTGTGCCGTTGCTTTTGGGAACGAGCATCGGAAGAATGTTGAGCTTTAATTGGAACAGTTCAATTTTAATCGGCTGTTTATTTGCTTCCTATACTCCTTTAGCATATCCTCTAGTCAGTCGTTTGGGGCTAGTGAGTAACCAAGCTGTTGCTACGACAATTGCCGCTACAGTGTGGACAAATATGGGCGCAATTCTAGTATTAGCAGTTTGTGTAGCGTTTTCGGTGAAGGTATTCAGTCTAGCGCAACTACTCACTTGGTTGGGATGGTTAATTATTTACTCTATTGCGATTTTGGTAGGCTTAGATTGGGCTGGTAAAGAATTTTTTCGCCGTTCAGGAGATGATGAAGGCAATAAATTTTTCTTTATCTTGTTGTCGCTATTTATAGCTTTATTAGGTGCTAAATTGATCGGCATCACCAAAATTGTAGGCGCATTTTTAGCAGGTTTAGCAGTCAATGAAGCTGTAGGTGAGGGGGCAGTCAAAGAAAAAGTAACATTTGTGGGCAGTGCCTTATTTATTCCTATTTTCTTTGTTAATCTGGGTTTGCTGCTGGATTTGCCGACTCGGAATAACAATATTTTTACCTTAAATTTAATTTTTTTGCTCACGGTTGGTTTAATCGCCAGTAAATTTATTGCTGCTTGGTTAGCAAAATTAGTTTATCGCTATCACTGGCAGGAAATGTTTACCATCTGGTCATTATTAATTCCGCAGGTGGGTATAACCTTAGCAACAGCTTTTGTAGGATATCAGGCTGGTTTATTAACACCAACAGTGTTAAACAGTTTCGTTATTTTAATGTTAGTAACATCAATTTTGGGGCCGTTGATGACGAGCCGTACAGCCACAGCTTTAATATCTACACCTGTCAGTGAACCTGTCTACTCAAGTTTAGTTACACAACCAACTGAAGAAATCTGCAATCATCCTTTGACTATTGTTGTACCTGTTAATAATCCTCAAACTCAGCAGTATTTAATTGAAATGGCGGCATTAATAGCCCGTCAGACAAAAGGGAGAATTATACCGCTAGCGATCGCTACTGCTGCGGCTCAGATGGATGCGCCAAAATTAGAATCCTCTGTGCAAAGAAGTGAACGTCTGTTAGCCAAAGCAACAACCCAAAGTCAAGCTTTAGGTGTAGAATCAGCAGCACTGTTAAGAATTGATGATGCTTTTGCACCAGGAATTAGCCGAGCAGCTCGCGAACAAAAAGCCAGTTTAATTATTATGGGTTGGGGTAAACGTACTGGATTGCGGGCGCGATTATTTGGCAATGTGATTGATAGTGTACTTTGGGCTTCCCATTGTCCAGTAGCAGTCACAAGGCTTGTAGATTCACCCCAAAAAATTCAACGCATTTTAGTACCAGTGGAAAACTTAATTACACCGAGATTACAGCCTGTGCAGTTTGCTCAGATGTTGGCAGAGTCCAATCAAGCCCAAGTCACGGTGTTAAATGTGTGCGATCGCCATACCAGTTCTAGCAAAATAGCCTGGCGGCGATCGCATCTGTCCTTACTCGTATCTCAATTGGCTTTACCAAATCCACCAGAAGTTCAAATAATTGCTCACGAAAATGTTGCCCAAGCCATTCTACAGGCAGCAAGATTATATGATTTAGTAGTGTTACCTTTTATACGTAATCCTATCTGTTCTAGCGGGTTAACTATGAGTGATGTGACAACTCAGCTAGCCAGCCAACTCACCTGCTCTATTGTCTTGTTAAGCGAAACTCAGCGCGCCAAGGCAGAAAGTATACAATCAGTATTTATCAACAAAACAGCTACTGTTTGACTTTCCATAGTGATAAAAGAGTTACAACTCAGTTTTGTGTAACTTTGTCTTCAAAATACTTTATATTATTAAAGATTTGGTAAATTCTCAGCCAGGTAAAGACAAACATTAGATGATGTTTGTTATTTTGCTATATGACTTAGGCAAGCATTTAACACAATGCCACAAAAATCAAGACGTAGTAAAATTACTCTATTTTATTGTTAAGTTGCGAATTATCCTTATTCATTCTGTATTTTCATACATGGGTTGGGTATTCTAAATTAACGATAAGCAGTTAGCAATATCTGTAAGCAACTAAAAAAATATGAGAATTTTGGTAACGGGTGGTGCCGGCTTTATCGGTTCCCATCTGATTGACCGATTAATGCCTGAAGGCCATGAAGTCATCTGTTTAGATAACTTCTACACAGGTCATAAACGTAACATCCTCAAATGGATAAATCATCCGAACTTTGAACTCATCCGCCATGACATCACGGAACCGATGCGGTTAGAAGTGGATCAAATTTATCACCTAGCTTGTCCGGCTTCCCCAGTGCATTATCAATACAACCCCGTGAAAACCGTTAAAACTAACGTCATAGGTACACTCAATATGTTGGGGTTGGCTAAACGTGTGAAGGCTAGGTTTTTCTTAGCTTCAACCAGTGAAGTGTATGGTGATCCAGAGGTTCATCCCCAAACAGAAGAGTATAGGGGTAACGTCAATCCCATCGGGCTGCGTTCTTGTTACGACGAAGGTAAAAGAATTGCTGAGACACTGGCGTTTGATTATTACCGACAAAATAAAGTTGATATTCGAGTTGTCCGTATATTCAACACTTACGGGCCGAGAATGTTAGAAAACGATGGGCGGGTGGTGAGTAACTTTATTGTTCAAGCTTTACGCGGCGAACCGTTAACTGTCTACGGTGATGGTTCGCAAACTCGTAGTTTTTGCTACGTTTCTGACCTAGTGGAAGGCTTTCTCCGCCTGATGAATAGTGACTACATCGGCCCAGTGAATCTGGGTAATCCCGGTGAATACACGATTTTAGAATTGGCTCAAGCTGTGCAGAATTTAATCAACCCGGATGCAGAAATTAAATTTGAGCCTTTACCGGCTGACGATCCCCGTCGTCGCCAACCGGATATCACAAAAGCAAGAACCCTGTTAAATTGGGAACCTACCATTCCTCTGCAAGACGGGTTAAAACTGACAATAGAAGATTTTCGCGATCGCATCAAAAATATCGTTTAGTATACAAGCTTTACTCTGCCACTGACGGCATTTCCTGGCAGAGTGGGAGTGTAAAATTGACACTTCTTTTTTAAGAAAAACCCCAAACAAAGTGAGGAGTTAAACAATGCGTGTTTGCGTTATAGGTACAGGCTACGTTGGCTTAGTAACCGGTGCGTGCTTGGCTCACATCGGACATGATGTGATTTGTGTAGATAATAACGAAGAAAAAGTCAAGCTGATGAAGTCTGGGCAATCGCCGATTTTTGAGCCAGGACTATCAGAAATTATGCAGTCGGCTATTGAACGTGGGAACATCCAATTTACCACAGATTTAGCAGCCGGTGTCAGCCACGGAGAAATTTTATTTATTGCTGTAGGAACACCACCCTTACCCACAGGTGAAAGTGATACCCGTTATGTGGAAGCTGTAGCGCGTGGTATTGGTGCTAACCTCAATGGTGGTTATAAGGTAATTGTTAACAAGTCTACAGTCCCCATTGGTTCAGGTGACTGGGTGCGAATGATCGTTTTAGATGGGATGGCTGAACGTCAAAAAACCCTAGTAACAGCAGGTGGAGTAGCTAGCGAAGAGCAATTATCTGAGGTTGTACCGCAGTTTGATGTCGTTAGTAACCCAGAGTTCTTACGGGAAGGTTCGGCAGTTTACGATACATTTAACCCTGATCGCATTGTTCTAGGTGGTAATAGCAGCAAAGCGATCGCGATGATGCAAGAACTGTACACCCCGATTGTTGAGCGCAAATTCGCCGAAGACCAATCTTTACCGCCTGTATCTGTATTGGTAACAGACCTCAGTTCGGCAGAGATGATTAAATACGCCGCTAACGCTTTCCTCGCTACCAAGATTAGCTTTATTAACGAAGTCGCTAACATTTGCGATCGCGTTGGTGCTGATGTTACCCAAGTCGCCAAAGGTATTGGTTTAGACTCTCGTATTGGTAACAAGTTTTTACAAGCTGGTATTGGTTGGGGTGGTTCTTGCTTCCCCAAAGACGTTTCAGCGTTGATTCACACAGCTGACGACTACGGTTATGAAGCTCAATTGTTAAAATCTGCTGTCAGCGTCAACGAACGCCAACGCCTAATTGCTCTAGAAAAACTCCAGCAAGCCCTAAAAATCCTCAAAGGTAAAACAGTCGGTCTGTTAGGTCTCACCTTTAAGCCTGATACCGACGATTTACGCGATGCACCTGCACTTAACTTAATTGAACAACTCAACCGCTTAGGTGCTAAAGTCAAAGCCTACGACCCCATCATTTCCCAGACAGGAATGCGTCATGGTCTTTCTGGCGTGTTAGTAGAAACCGATGCTGAACGTTTGGCTGATGGCTGCGACGCTTTGGTACTTGTCACCGAATGGACGCAGTTTAGTTCTCTCGACTACGCTAAAATGGCGACACTCATGCACAACCCTGTCGTGATCGATGGTCGTAACTTCCTCGATCCCGAATCTATGATGAGGGCTGGATTCCAATACATCGGTATTGGACGATAGAGATTGAAAACAATTCCCAATACCGCCAGCCGTAGGCTAACACCAACGCAATTCGTAATTCGCAATTAAGTTTTAGAGTACCGCCTAGATGTTTCTAGGCGGTATTTCATTTAAGAATTACGGGGAATTCGTTCAATTTCTGCATAGCCGCTAAAAATCAACCTTTGTCCTTCAGTTTCTAAACGGTTGAGCCGCATTTTGACCCCATCCAAATCAAAACGGTCTAAATCGACCATATTATCTAAAATTTCCGCCAGTGCTAGGCTGAGGGTTTGGGATATTTCTTTTTGTGCTTCTGGAACTAAATCCAGTTCTAATTGCGGGTCTTTAAAAGAAATTCGGCGACGCTTTTCGATAGCGATGCTTAAAGTCATGTGCAGTGGTATGAGTTCTCCACTGTTTAAATCCGCTTTGGCTGAAAGTTTTAAACGATTCTGGGGTAACAGTTTCACCTGAACCTCGGTAAACGAAACTGGCTTACCACCAGATAATTCTGTTAAAGCAGGTACAGAGAGATTTACTAACCGCTTTCTTACGAGTTCCGCATCAAAAGCTTGGTTGATACCATCTTCAGATAATATTACTTGAGCGATCGCTTGCGTCGGTTGCTTAAGATTCAATTTGCCGCTCAACACTGCACCAAAGTCAATAGCCACAGCATCCGTTTCAAAAGACATCTCCTCAACCGCGAAATCTCTACGGATGACCAAACCGCGACCGCTCATTTTAAAACTATCAATGCTGCCTTGCAACAGTTTGCTGGAGGGATAGCAGCGCACAAGGACTTCTACTGACTCGCTTTTGGTAAACAGATGGCGAATCGTTTGGCTGGCGACTGTGTTGAGCATTTTTTCGCCCCAATCAGTGCCTTTAGGATCTTGTAAACCAGTTAGTCCGCCGAACATTGGGTTTTGGGTCTCTCGAAGTTCTTTGTACTTTTGTAACAAACTGTGAAGAATAGAGCAAGTATCTAGCGATTATTTGTCCTGATAATTTGACCTGAGTTGCCTGATGGTATTAGCTTCAGTGTATCTAGTGTAACTCTTGAATGAGTGTTGCGAATTATTGAATTATGTTAACAGTCACATCACTAGGACTAATAGATGAGGACTAACTGATAATCCAGCTTTTCAATAAGCTTCAGGTGGGCATTACCAACACGTAAGAATCAGAGTTTTAGCTACTACCAAGCAATGCCCACCCTACAAAAACTTGTTTGCTTGGGGCTACCTTGTCAACAACTGCCGCCGCAATAAATCCAGGGCTGTACACGCACTTAAATGACGAATAAACGAGCGATCGCGCATAGTGCCGAACTGATATTTAAAACTCGCCACTTCATCCTTCGGCCCTGCTAAACCAATGTAAACCAAACCCACAGGCTTAATATCCGTTCCCCCAGTCGGCCCAGCAATGCCAGTAATACTTAAACCCCAAGTTGTTGACAAACGAGTTTTTACACCCATTGCCATTTGTTCAGCTACAGTATCACTCACCGCCCCAAATTTTTCTAAATCTTCTGGGTTCACCCCCAGTAACCCAACTTTCGCTGAATTATCGTAAGAAATTACACCACCCCAAAAATAAACAGAACTGCCGGAAATTTCCGTTAACATCTGCCCTAAACCGCCGCCTGTGCATGATTCCGCTACCGCCAAAGTTTCCCCTGAACCCCGCAGTAACTCACCAACCACGGAAGCCAGACTGTCATTATTCACACCATAAAAATCTAACCCAGCAATTTCTTTAATTTGTTTCTCTACAGGCGCAATTAAAGCTTCGGCTGCTGCTGGTGAAGTCGCTTTGGCACAGACACGCAACCTCACCTCTCCCTTACCTGCATAGGGTGCTACTGTAGGGTTAGGCAGATTCAAATAAGCACTAACTTTTTCTGCTAAAGCCGATTCACCAATACCCCAAAATTTCAAACTGCGACTGTAAATAATTTCTTGACCCCAGCCTTGACTTTTCAAAAATGGTACTGCTGTTTCTTGCCACATCCGGTGCATTTCACTAGGAACACCGGGAAAAGTGAAAATGGTGATTTCAGGACGGGGTTGCCAGATAATACCGGGTGCTGTTCCACTGGGATTAGGTAAAATTTCCGCACCTTGGGGAATTAAAGCTTGCTTGCGGTTGCTGGGAGTCATTACCCGACCACGCTGGGCGAATTTTTGGGTAATATCTTCAATAATTTCTGGACTTTCCAGCAAGGGAACACCAAAAAAATCAGCAATGGTTTCACAGGTGAGGTCATCTGGTGTAGGGCCGAGTCCACCCGTGAAAATTAAAATTTTAGCTCTGGAAATAGCAATTTCAATAACTTGCTTGATGCGTTCTGGATTATCCCCCACCACTGTTTGATAATAATGGGGAATGCCTAATTGGGCTAGTTGTTGGGCTAAAAATTGAGAATTGCTGTTGAGGATGTCCCCCAACAACAATTCAGTTCCAACACAAATAATTTCTGCACTCATTTTTAATAGGTAAAAAAGCAAAAGTAAAGATTGCTTATATTACTTTATTGCTTTTCACTTCTGTTGAGAGAATTTACGAACTCGCCAAACCACATAACTTAATAGGGAAGTAGCGGCACAAATGTAAACAATGCTGCTAGGGACACCAGCCACAAATAGGGCTAAACTGCCCACCCACAAGGTGAGAGAGTAGATAAATAATACTGTCCACCTATGGGATAAACCAGCCTCTAGCAGTCGGTGATGCAGATGACATTTATCTGCAACCCAAGGTAGTTTACCTCGTCGCAAGCGTGCCAAAATCACGGCGGACATATCGACGATGGGGACTGCTAAAATCAAGTATGGTAAAAGAACGGCGGTAAAAGCAGGTATTTTGACTAAACCGATCACACCTACAGAGGCTAAAGTGAAGCCCATGAAATATGAGCCGCCATCCCCCATAAAGATTTGTGCTGGGTTGAAGTTATAGCGTAGAAAGCCCAAAGCAGCACCAGCTAAAGCGGCAGCAATTAAAGCGGCGGCTGGTTGGTGCATAAACAAAGACACCAGCAGCATCACCATAGCCGCAATACCAGAAACCCCAGCCGCCAAACCATCTAATCCATCAATCCAGTTAATAGCATTTACCATCCCTACTAACCAAATGACGGTGATGGGTAAACTTAGCCAGTCGAGGTCAACTATACCAACGGTGGGAACGGTGATAAAATCTATACTTACACCTGCTTTCCATGCTCCGGCAGCAACAATCATTTGTACAAGCAAGCGTTTCAAGGGAGATAAACTTAATAAGTCATCGGCTAACCCAATGAGAAAAAAGCCCAGCCCCCCTAAAGTTACGCCCCATATTTGCCATTCTTTATCCGGTGGGAGGTTGGCAAATCCACCCAACCACCAAACAATTAACAGAGAGATTGTAGTACCTGCGAAGATAGAAACTCCGCCCAAGCGTACCATTGGACGGTCATGAATTTTGCGATCGCCTGGTTGATCCACACGTCCGCTTCTAATACCAATATTTTTAACATCTGGCGTAGTCCAGAGAACGACTACGGCAGCAATCAGGAAGGCAATCAGATGATATATCTGAGCAAGCATCTGTATGTTTTAAAAATGTAGTTTAATTAACAAAAATTTACTGTAGATGTTTCCTTCCTATTTTTACTTTATTTTCGACCCTAATCAGCATGGGAATTTGAGATTGGGGACTGGAAGGGACTGGGGACTGGGGACTGGGGACTGGAGATTGCATTTTTCCCCTCTGCTCCTCTGCTCCTC